>JAIPGO010000032.1 GCA_021736135.1 Candidatus Cloacimonadota bacterium | reverse complement strand
ACATTTATCATTTTGAATGCAAATTATCGAAATTGACAAAACGATCTAATTCTATTACAAGCAAAGGATATTATTTTAGTCCGTAGGACTTATCTATTTGTAGAATATAATGTTGCCAGCTCTCGCACCCCCACTCCGGCGACAGGCTCCGCCGGTCGCCGGAGTGGGGGCTACGTGATGATCTCATTTCTACAATTGAATATCCCCTACAGGGGAAAAAATAATCAAAGGCAATATCCGCTTCAAAATGCCTCTTTATGACATTGACTTATACCATATTTGTTGAAAAATGTTAACATGTGCACTATTATTGTTTATATCACATATATGTTATTGAAAGGGAGTGTCTGATGTTGAACAGTCTCAATTCCGGGGATGACAGAAAATTAAAAAGAATATTGACAAATTTATGAAAACCTTTGATATAATATACAAAAGTAGTTCTGGAGAGTAATTTATGGGGATACAGGAAATAAATATGTTATTATTTTCAGCCTTTTTCTTTCTGGCCATAAGCATAATCAGGCGTTTCACTGAGGAGAGCTTTTTACGCCAGGAAAGGCAATGTCTATGAATTTAATGACTTATAATTGATTATGCAACTGTACATCAGGGGGAATTATGCTTATTGTGCTCAGTGACCTTCATTTTAGTGATGGCAGCACTGCCACTAATGTGGCTCCGGAAGTTTTTTCTCAGATACTTTTTCCGGCAATAATGCTGAGAGCCGGTAATCCGGCAAAGAGCCTCACGGAAATTCATCTCGTTTTAGCAGGCGATATTTTTGATCTCGTGAGAGCTGATAAATGGCTGGAATTAGACAAAGCCAAACGACCCTGGAACGGGACTTTGGATTTTCATATTGCCGTAAATACCGATTTTGCAGTGGAATTGCTGTATAGTCAGGTATTGGATATAATTCTGGCAGAACCCGCCTGTGCGACTTTTATTGCCGAAATAAATAAACTGGCAGATAATATTCATGGCATCCCGGTGAAGATCACTTACCTGCCGGGTAATCACGATAGAGCTGTGAATAACTATGTTTCTCTGCAAAATAAGATAAGGAGCCTGTTCCCGGGAATCGATATTGAGATCAGGAACAACCTGCTCGCCGGGGAATATGCGGTATTATGCCGGCATGGGCACGAATGGGATGAAACCTGTTATAGTTATGATTTTGCCCGGAAAGTACTCAATATATCCTTGGAAGACAGATTTGATCCGGCCTACCACAAAGTTCAGAACATCGGGGAAGTGATCACAACGGAGATACTGGGGGGCATCACTTATCACCTGAAGAATACATTTAACTGGCAGGGGAAAAATGATAAACTGCTTGAATACATAAAAGATATATATAATGTGAGACCAGCGCTTTCAGGCATAAACTGGCTGATCTGGATAACTACCGCAAATTTTGATAAGACCCTGAGGTCTGAAATTATTAATGCCCTGCATTTATCACTGGAATCTTTTCTGGATACAACGCTGGCTAAAATGTGGGACAAGGTCAGCCCCGATCTGATTTTTATCGGTGATATTATTGACCGCATTCAATTGTTGAAAAATTATCTGATGAAAGATAATTTTAATTCCTTACAATTAACCCTGGAGATAATTAAATTCGGGGAGAAATATTTTAAACCCTTTGATGATAAATATGTGAAGGGTGCCAGACAGGATTTTGAAAAACACCCGGATATTCAGTTAGTCATTTATGGACATACTCATCAGGCCCGGGAAGTAATAATAGCAGGTAACAGCAGGAGCACTTACCGTTACATCAACACGGGAACCTATCTGCCGCTCATTCAGGAAGCGAGGGTGAAGGGCTTTGGCAGAGCAAAGAGAATGACGCTAACCTTTATATATAATAAAAACGAAGACCGGGGCAGTAACAGCAATAAGAAGGAAAATTCCATATCACTGGAATTCTGGGATGGATTGAAACAAAAAGAGTATCAGTAAAAGCATTTTCTCTCAAACGGAGTACGATCTCTTCATCTGCAATAACACTTCTCTGGTATAGGAAAATTAGAGAAATAACTTGCATCGTAAAGGGAATTCCCAAATATGGCTCAAAAAATTAACATAAATATAAAAAACTAAGGGGATTAATTATGGGATTAAAAACGTTCCCTGGTGGTGTTCATTCCCACGATAACAAGGGTTATTCTCGGAATGCCGCCATTGAGACTATGCCCTTGCCCCCGAAGGTGTATGTGCATTTGAGCCAGCATATCGGAGCACCGGCAAAACCGGTGGTCAAGGTTGGCGAAGAAGTTTTAACGGGACAATTGATAGCAGAACCGGGAGGTTTTGTATCAATTCCCATGCATGCGCCGATAACGGGGAAAGTGAGCAGGATCGATTCCTTTGCCCATCCGGCAGGAACAACCGGAACCGTGATCGAGATCACGGGTAATGGTGAAGATAACTGGGTGGAACTGACAGATGATCAGAATTATGAAAACCTGCCGGCAGACGAGATGAAAAAGCGGATTGCCGGGGCAGGAATCTGCGGAATGGGGGGAGCGGGCTTTCCCACGCACGTGAAACTGTCACCACCGGCGGACAAGCCGATCGACACGGTAATTCTGAATGGCGTGGAATGTGAGCCTTATTTAACGGCGGATTATCGGGTTATACTGGAGCAGACTGATGACGTGATCAAGGGTTTGAAGCTGCTCATGAAGATCGTAGGCGCAAAACAGGGAATCATCGGCATCGAAGCCAACAAGCCGGACTGTATTAAGAAAATGCGTCAGGCATTAGCCAAAGAAAAGAATATCCGGGTGGATGCTCTCAAACTTAAATATCCGCAGGGTGCCGAAAAACAACTGATCTATGCCTGCACAAAACGCAAGGTGCCCAATAAGGGCGGATTGCCTATGGCCGTAGGCGTTGTGGTGCAGAACGTGGGAACAGCAGTAGCCGTTTATGAAGCCATACGATATCAAAAACCACTCATTGAGCGCGTGATCACCGTATCGGGCAAGATCGTGAAAAATCCCAAAAACCTCAAAGCAAGAATCGGTACGCTATATAGCGAACTTCTTGAATATTGCGGTGGTACAACTGAAGATGTTTATAAAGTAATATCCGGCGGACCAATGATGGGTTTTGCTATATCTACTCTGGACACACCAATGACCAAGGGCAGTTCCGGACTTTTACTTTTCAATAAAAAAGAAGCTGAAAAAGACCGGGAATATACCTGCCTGCGCTGCGGTTTATGCGTGGAAGTCTGTCCCATGAATATAGCACCGAGCCTTATCGTGAGCGGTGTACGCTATAATGACTGGGAGCAGGCTGAAAAATATGGCGTGATGGACTGCATGAAATGCGGCTCCTGCGCTTATATTTGTCCTGCTCAGATCAAACTTATCCAGTGGATCGATATTGGCAAACTGGAAGTTGGCAAGCGCATGCGTAACCGCCAACAGTCGGCAAAGGCTTAAGGGGAGGGAGATTAATGAATCAAAAATATATAGTTTCAGCAGCTCCGCACTTAAAAGAAAAACAGATGACCGTCAGTTCTGTGATGTGGCAGGTGGTTTTAGCCCTGATGCCCGCACTGGCAATGGCGGTGTTTTTTTATGGATTTAAATCACTGGCATTAACGGTATATGGTGTATTTGCTGCCATCGTAACGGAATATGCGATACAGAAACTGCGTAAAATACCGGTATCAATATCTGACGGCTCAGCAGTGGTCACGGGGATTCTGGTCGCTTTCAATCTGAATGTGGCAAGTCCGTGGTGGCTGCCCGTGATCGGCAGCGTATTTGCCATAGCCATAGGAAAACAGATATTTGGCGGATTAGGTCACAATTTATTTAATCCTGCTCTTCTGGGCAGAGCATTTTTGCTGGCGAGCTGGCCCTCGCTGGTAACGGCGAACTGGACGGCAACGAAACCGGCATTTTCCTTTATGTTCAACAGCATCAACGGATTAAATCCTGCCAGTATTCCGGCAGCAGCACCGGCAGCATTTACGGGCGCCACTCCGCTGGCAGCTATGAAAACTGCCAGAGAGCTATCTGACAGCAATCCGGAACTGGCACAGCAACTGGTTGACCGTCTGGCAAGCGTGGATACGATATCGAATATATTTCTGGGTAATATTGGTGGCGTGATCGGGGAAGTATCTGCTCTGGCATTACTGATCGGAGCGGCATTTCTTGCCTATCGTTACATCATAAGCTGGCGCATTCCGATCAGCTATATTTTTACCGTATTTATCCTCACTTATGCCTTTGGAGGAATGCACGGGCTATTTTCCGCCAGCATACTTCTGCCGGTATTTCATATATTTTCCGGTGGTTTGATCCTGGGTGCGTTCTTTATGGCTACAGACATGGTAACATCTCCCGTGACCAGGAAAGGCATGCTCATTTTCGGAATCGGCGCGGGGATTTTGACCACGGTCATCAGGCTTTGGGGAGGCTATCCGGAAGGCGTATCCTATTCCATATTACTGATGAACTGCTGTGTGCCATTAATAGATAAATGGTCGGCACCGAAGCCATTCGGGGAGGTGAAGAAATGAGTTATTTCATCAAACTCGGTTTAGTGCTTTTGATCATCACCGCCATAGCCAGCGGTATTCTGGCTTACGTCAATGACCTCACGAAAGACAAGATCGCCGAAAATAAAGTGAAAGCTGAAGAACTGGCACGCATAGAAGTTCTGCCGGGGACGGCGAAATTTGATAAACAGTCAGTAATTCTGCCACCCGTGCAGGCAGAACCGAATCCGCTCAAGAAACAGGTTGCCGAGGGACCACTGGAATTTGTTTATTACAGTGGACTTGATACCGAAGGCAACCTGACAGGATACACTTTTGTTGCCAGCCAGTATGGCTATTCCAGTGAAGTGAAAACCATGGTCGGCGTGGATACGGCAATGAACATTATCAAGATCAAAGTTATTGAACAGGCGGAAACTCCGGGCCTGGGCGCAAATGCTGCCACGGATGTTTTCCGTCAGCGTTTTGAAAAGAAGCAAATATCCGAGCTGAAAGTTGATAAGGATGGCGGAGAAATCGTGTCCTTAACGGGGGCGACCATTACATCACGGGCAGTGACCAATTCCATCGCTGCCGGTTTACAGATATTGACAGATGCAGTTGGTAAGGAGGAAGAAAGATGAGATTATTCCAGGAATTTACCAAAGGTTTTATAAAAGAGAATCCGGTATTTATCATGGCACTGGGCTTATGCCCGACGCTGGCAGTGACTTCATCGGTGCAAAATGCCATCGGAATGGGTCTGGCGGCAACATTTGTGCTGGTTTGCTCCAATATCTTCATTTCATTGCTCAAAGGATTAATTCCCGGCAAGATCAGGATTCCCTGTTTCATAGTAGTCATCGCATCTTTCGTTACTATCGTGGATATGGTGATGTATGCCTACACGCCGGAAATTCATAAGAGTCTGGGACTTTTTATACCGCTTATCGTGGTAAACTGCATTATTTTAGGCCGGGCAGAAGCATTTGCCAGCAAAAATGGTGTAATTCCTTCCATTATGGATGGACTGGGAATGGGGCTTGGTTTTACACTGGCACTGATCGTGATTGCTTCCATACGAGAAATTCTGGGAGCCGGACAGTGGCTGGGAATGAACGTTATGCCTGCTGCTTATATCAAAAGCCCGATGCTCATAGCCATTCTGGCACCCGGGGCTTTTATAATCATGGGTTTACTGATGGGACTGATCAATCAGATGAAAAAGAAGCAGGGGGCTTAAATGTCATTCATAACACAGGTTTTTACCTTAGCCGTATTTGCGGTATTCGTGAACAACTTCGTGCTCTCGAAGTTTCTGGGACTTTGCCCGTATATCGGAGTTTCCAAGAAGATAGATTCCGCCCTGGGCATGGGCATGGCAGTGATATTCGTGATGACTATGGCTTCAACATTCACCTGGCTGATCCAGGAATATCTGCTGCTGCCTTATCATCTGGAATATCTGCAGACCATTGCTTTCATCTTAACTATCGCTTCCCTGGTGCAATTCGTGGAAATGGTGATCCAGAAGACAGCTCCGGCGCTATACAAATCACTGGGTGTTTTTCTGCCTTTGATCACAACCAACTGTGCGGTTCTCGGCGTTTCCATTCTGAACATCCAGGAAGGCTATAATTTCCTGGGTGCAATTTTGAACGGACTCTTTTCCGGGACTGGTTTCACGCTGGTTCTGCTGCTGATGGCGGGATTGCGGGAAAGACTGGAAAAATCTGAAGTACCGGAAGCAATGAAAGGAATGCCGATAGCATTTGTGATTGCCGGCTGTATGGCACTGGCCTTTCTCGGCTTCAGCGGTTTAAATTTTTAAAGGGGAGATATAATGATTGGTGCAATAATAATATTAGGAGCTCTGGGCTTACTTTATGGACTGGGGCTGGCAGTGGCATCCAAGAAATTTCACGTGGAGATCGACCCTAAAATTGAAGCTATAACGGAAGCATTACCCAGCGCTAATTGCGGAGCCTGCGGCTATCCCGGTTGTGCGGCTTATGCGGAAGCTATTGTGATGCATAATGAAGAATTGAATAAATGTGCACCCGGTGGGGCTGCAGTTGTAAAGGAAATCGCCGCCATAATGGGCAAAGAAGCCGTAGCTGCCGATAAAAAAGTGGCTGTGATCAAATGCCAGAGCGGCGGCAAAAATAATACGATCTTCCGCTATGAATATCAGGGAGTGACCACCTGCAAAGCTGCCATTCTGATCAATAACGGACCTAATTTATGCAGTTGGGGTTGCCTTGGTTATAATGACTGCGCAAGTGCCTGCAAATTTGATGCTATTTCTATTGATGAAAACGGGATGCGCATTATTGACAAGGAAAAGTGCACCGGTTGCGTCGCTTGCGCCAAAGCCTGCCCCAGAAATCTGATTGAGATCGTTTCAGCAAAAAAAAGAGTGCATATTCTCTGTTCTTCACACGATAAAGGCGCGGAATCCCGTAAAGTCTGCGGCAATAAAACTGCCTGTATCGGCTGTTCAATGTGCGTGAAGAAATGTCCTAAGGCTGCCATCGAGATGAAAGACAATCTAGCGGTATTAAATTACGATCTCTGCATTATGTGCGGAATATGTGCCGATGTCTGTCCTACAGGAGCCATCTTTGATCCGCTCAAGGAGATAAGGGCAAAAAAAAGAGCGGAAGCAAAACTGAAAGCTGAAGCAGCAGCAAAAGCTGCCGAAGAAAAATAAAGATAATACCGGAATCGGAAGGGGAAGACACGGAAATATCTTCCCCTTCCTTAATTTCAGACCGGAGTTTAAGAAAAATATCTTGCCTGATTTATTTCCCGCTACTTTGTTGGTTTATGCAACAGTATATACATGGAATGCGCGCTGAAATATTGCGGAAGAAAGGTATGAAAAACCTGATAAAAGGTAATTATCAGAAAGCCGGTGAATGTTTTCAAAAAGCTTTGCAACTGGCTGAAAACACTGAAAACCGCTTTAATCTGGGATTATTTCTATTGAACAGACAGCGCTTTGAGGAAGCAGAAGAGATTTTTACCGGCATTGCCGGGGATTATCCCGAAAATGAGATAAATGGTCTGCTCTTATTTGAGAGTTTTATGCTGCTGGAAAAATGGGAAGCCGCCATCAAGCAGATACGGAAGCTATGCCAATTAAACCAGACAGCTAAAAAGTATATGATTCTTAGAACCGTAGCCGAGGATGTAGTAGCACGGGAAAAATACCGTAAAGTAAAGATATTGAAAAGTGAGGCGCAGGAGCTTTTGTCAGCCCGGAAGACTGAGAATGCCCTGATGAAATATCAGGAAGCCGAACAGTATTCCCCTGCAGACAGTGAGATATTAAATAATATCGGCAGCATTTTTTTGAAGGCAAAAGAATACGTCCGTGCTTATACATATTTTGAAAAAGCTCTCGAACTTGATCCTGATAATCAGATTGTTAAAAGGAATCTGGTTACTACAAAGGGTAGATTGCGAACAACCAGGAAGAAATTATGATGAAAAAAAAACTTATTATACTTGTTTTTTTGGCTTTCTCGGCCAGCATGTGTGCCAATATGCTGTTAAATTTTTATCACGCCAACCATGGTCCGGTAGAACGTCTGGTTTTCGTTTTCAATGAATACCCTCGTTACCGTTTGCGTGACGATATTCTGGATGTGAATCTGAGTTTTCTGGACTGCCGAAGAAATCCGTCCATTCAGACGGAAGTTTTTGAAAAGAAGGACGTGGTCAGCCGCATAACCTTCGTGGAAACAGATGCTTTTATAGGTGTATTGATCAGCTCTTATGACGGTTATGGATTAGATCATTTCATCTTGAACACCGAGGATGGCTATAAGCTCGTAATGGATGTTTTCCGCTATCGAGAACCGCCAACTGCAACAATGGCAAGAGATTATGCTGATTTTTATGATAAAGTCGGGTTGGCAGAAAAATCTGCTCATTTTAACCGGATGGCGGATTCTTTACAGGCAGAATGGGAGGCTTCAATTCTGCTGGAACTGGAAATGCCCGAATCTACAATGGTTCAGGACACTGAAGAAATAATTACTGACACTTCGGTTGCTCCGGTAAAACTAACAGAACCCGAAAATCAGACACCGGAAAAACCTGTGGAAAGAACAGGTGATTCGCCCTATAAAAAATTGAATCAGAAACTGCCAGACATTCTTAGAGATATTTATGAAGACAAAATGCTGATGTTCAGTATTATAGTTGTTGTTGCTGTTATTCTGATAATGCTTTTGATGTCAGTAATCCGCAGGTTTCACAAATCTCGTCCAGCCGAGCAGATGAAACCGTCCGATAATTTCGGGACTGAAGAATTTCAAAGAGTAACAATAAAGCGGTTACTTTCCAATGGCTGGCAGGTGGAAGAAATAGCCAGAGAACTGAATATCTCAGTAAAAGAAGTAGAAGAATTCGGCAGAGGAAATTAAATTCTGGAGGATAATGTGAGTAAAATCATCTTTCTTTGTTTTCTGTTAATAACGTGTATGCTCTGGTCAACTGTGATTATAGAATACGAAGATACTAATGAACAGGAAAAGATCAATGTCAGTAAATTTGATGATGTAGAGTATTTCAACGTTTACGAACTGAACAAAGTATTCCGTGCTTTAGTTAAGGTAGAGGTATTAGACAGCAGGCTTTATGTAAACATGTATGAGAAACAGATCATATTCCTGCTGGATTCCAGCTACGTAACCGAAGGGAAAAAAGTATATAATTTCACTTTTCCGATCATCCAGAATGACAGTAAATATTATATTCCGGTTAATTTTCTACAGGAAATTCTACCTTTGATCTATCCGGAACAGATTTTTTATAAGATAGACAAAATTATAGCACCACTTCCTGATGATAACCGCATTAATACAATAGTGCTTGATCCGGGGCATGGAGGAAAAGATCCGGGAGCAATCGGTTTTTCCGGAAAAGTATATGAAAAAGATATTACACTGGCAATAGCCGAAAAATTGAAAGCAAAAATTGAAGCGGAAGGGAAAATAAAAGTCTTTCTGACCCGTTCTTCAGATAGATTTGTCTCTTTGAGAGAAAGAACGGAATATGCCAATGAGATAGAAGCGGATCTGTTCATTTCTATTCATGTTAATGCTCATGCAGATAAGGATGTAACCGGTATCGAAGTATATTATTTGAGCACAGCACGAACGGATGATGCACGCGCGACCGAAGCTCTGGAAAATGCCGTTGTTTATAATTATGAAGGTGGTCAGGAAGCTCTGGAAAAATACAATGACCTGGACTTTATTTTGACCGATATGGCACAAAATGAATATCTGCAGGAAAGTCACGAGCTCTGCGTTACCATGCAGAATAATGTAATTGCAGCCACGGGAGGTGTGGATCGTGGCGTGAAACAGGCAGATTTCTATGTTTTAAGGGGCGCCTTCATGCCTGCGGTGCTTATCGAAAGCGGATTTATAACCAATAAAAAGGAAGAAAAAAAACTGGCTTATGAAGATTATCAGGAAAAATTGGCACAGTCCTTATTTTCAAGCCTGGATTCATTTATCAGAAAGATAGAGTTAATGCATTAATCACTTACTCCTTTGATTAATACAAAATTCGGTAGAATATTTAGTTGAGACCTTGCAGAATACCTTGTGACTCCGCAAGGTCTCAACAGATTATAAGCGTCTACTTCCATCTTTCCTTCTTTTATGGTTTCGGTTTACCCGGGTCAGGAGAATATTGCACAAATGAGTTAAAAATGTGACAGGAAAATAAGTTAACTCCCCAGAATCCGTTATTTTATGATTATTATAATAAAAAATTTGACACTTATGGGGCTTAACCTTTTTTGTCATCGAAAATTAGAAATAAATATGGAGGTTTAGGCATGCCTAACCATAAATTTTGTGAAAAGAGACTGAGACAGGAAAAGAAGAGAGCAGCACGGAATCATTATGTGAAGAAAACAATTCACACACTTCAGAAAACCATGCATAGTGATATGCCCCTGGAAGAGAAAGAAGATATCTTAAAGCAGGCATATTCGCAGCTTGATAAAGCTGCCAAGAGAAACATCATTCATAAGCGGACAGCATCACGCCGTAAAGCAAGACTGGCAGCGCATTTCAACAAGGAAAAAAACGCTAAAACAGAATAATTGAAAAATCAATGGGCAGATGAATTCATCTGCCCATTTTTTGTTGACGTGATTATACCCTCAGGCGTGTTTACCTGCAAAAGAAAAAAATGGAGGCTTAATGCAAGATAATTACTTATATATTATCATAGCGCTGGCAGCGATTACGCTGGCGATTATAATTTTACTGGTTGTGCGGAACCGCAGCAGTAAAAAAAATAAACTGAATAATATTCCCTCTAAAACGGTAAAAAATATTGATCCCCTTAAATCCGGGTTATCAAAAACAAGAAGCAGTTTTCTGGGTCATATTGCGGAACTGCTGCAGATCAGTAACAAAGTTGATGAGAACCTGATGAATGAGCTGGAAGAAGCACTGATTAAAGCTGATGTAGGTGTGGAAACAAGCCTGGAAATAATTGACCGGCTTAGAGAAAAGATCAAGGCGGAGAAAATCACTGATACGTCACTGGTACAGGTAACCTTGATCGGCATCATACAGCATCTGATGCTGGAAGATTATTCTCTGGAAGACAGCCATTTGCAAAATACGGATAAAAAACCTCTGGTCATTCTGTTTACAGGGGTAAATGGCGTTGGAAAAACCACTACCATTGGCAAACTGGCGAAGCGTTACGTGGATGCCGGGAAAAAAGTAATGTTAATAGCCGGAGATACATTTCGGGCCGCTGCTATTGATCAACTGGCAATCTGGGCAGAACGTGCCGGAGCCGATATCGCACGGCAGTCGCAAGGCGCTGACCCCTCTGCGGTTGTTTTCGATGGCTTGAAAAAAGCCGGTAATAATAATTTTGATGTCGTTTTGATCGATACAGCCGGAAGGCAGCACACAAAAGTGAACCTGATGAATGAATTGAATAAAATTGATAGAACCATAAAGAAACTATATCCTGAGGCCCCTCATGAATCTTTGCTGGTGGTTGATGCCACCACCGGGCAGAATGCTTTAACACAGGCAGAGATGTTTAACAAAGCCACTCCCCTTTCCGGGATTGTTCTCACCAAACTTGATGGAACGGCAAAAGGCGGTATTGTGATTGGAATTAAGCATCAGATCAAGATACCGGTAAAACTGATCGGAGTAGGTGAAAGCACTGCAGATTTGCGTGATTTTGAAGTCACGGAATTTCTCAAGGCAATTTTTGAGTAGCCCTGATCCTTAATTGGTCTTTTTATCTAAAGTAATGGTAAACTCCGCACCATCATCAATGTTGCTGGTTACCAGTCTCCCTTTGATGTGTTTCTCAATAATATTCTTGCTCATATATAGTCCCACACCTGTACCGTTACTGCTTTGTTTTGTGGTAAAATAAGGATCAAATATCTTATCAATGATGTTTTCCGGTATGCCTCCGGCATTATCGCTAATGGAAAGCACAATCTTGTCATTTGTAGTCTTCAGCTTCACTTTCACCAGGGCATCAGGCACATTTCTGTCTATAAGCACATCCTTGGCATTATTGAGAATATTTATCAATACCTGGGAAAATTCCCGGGCAAAACTGGTGATTGTTACCGCTTCCAGCTCGGTATCGATCTTGATGCCCTGATTACTGTACATATCTTTGAGAATATTGATCGTCTTAATAACCTGCTCATCCAGTCGGAATTCCATCGGTTGATTATCCGGCGAGAAGAAATCCCGGAAATCATCTATTGTATTAGACATGTGATTGATGATAGACATTCCCAGATTTACTTTTTCAATGATATAATCGCGGGTTAACTCCCCAAAATCCCAGGCGTCTATCAAATCCTGAATGATCACTGCTACAGAATTCAGGGGTTGCCGCCACTGATGAGCGATATTTCCGATCATTTCGCCCATTGCTGCCTGCCGGGACTGTCGGATCATTAAAAGATCTTTTTCTCGCAGTTCATTCAGGCGCACACTTACTTCCTTTTCCAGTTTCTCTTTCAGCGTGGTTAATTCTTCATTGGTTTTCTTCAATTTTGAGGTGGTTTTCTTAAACTGGTCAATATTATATGTAATGCCAATCATGCGTACCGGCTTACCGTTGATATCGGTTTCTTTGATTCGTCCAATAAGATTGAACCAGGTCCATTTTCTTGCCGGACTGATGAATCTTACTTCCACCTGCATTTCCTTGCGGATGCCTTGCAGTATTTCATCTTTCTGACGACGAAATTCTTCGCCATCATGTTTATTTATATATCGATTCAGATCTTTCAGTTGCCAGGTGTTTTTTGCTTCCGAATTAATGGCGATCGGCTGCTCCAGAATTATCTCGTTGTTTGCCGCATCCCATTGCCAGGCTGTCATTTGTCCTGCTTCCAATGCTAAATTCAAATGTAACTGCTGACGTTGCAGGTCTTCCAGTGAATTTTTCCATTCCGTGAGGTCATTGAGCGTGATAACAACTCCCTTGATCATTTTGTCTGCTGAAAATATGGGATTGGATACAATCTGTAAATAACGACCATTGGGGTTTGTATATTCATCCTTTTCAGCAACATAACTCGTTAGAGTGCGCAGGGCGGGGCAGTTATGGCGGTTCTTGCTGTTGCCGCACCATAGTTCATGGCATTTTCTGCCTATTATTTCTTCTGTATCTTCAAGAATCAGTTCCTCGGCTTTTTTATTTGCCCAGATCACTTTCATCTCTTTATCAAGATAGGCAATGCCCTCGCTAACCGTATCCAGCAAGATGCTTTTCAATTGCGAAGATTCGATCAATTCTTCTTCCGTTTTCTTCTCCCGGGTTATATCATCAACCAGGGTGGCAAAAACGTCTTCCTCATGCTGATATGCCGTTATCCTCAATATCCTCTTGTTATCTCTTGTATGATGAATTCGGGTGAATGATCCGCCATAACGGGCAATTCGGTCATATTCTTTGATCAGGTCGCCATTGGCATTGCCAAATACTTCGGCAACAGTTCTTCCTTTCAATTCATTATTATCCAGTCCCGTCAGCAACCTGAAGGCAGGATTTTCTTCAATGAATCGTATTTCTTTGATATTGCCTTCTTCATCTCGAGATATCCTCCGCAAGGCAAATCCGGTTTTCATTTCCATAAACAGAAGCTTATATTTCTGACTGCTGGCGTGTAACTGATCTCGATAATGTGATATGCGCTGAATCCCGATACTGATCAAAATCCCGGAAATTATCACCAGCATAGAAATTATGATGCGATAATATAAGCTGACCAGGGGTTTATCACCGAAAAGCCGCACTGCAAGTGTTGTAGTAGAATTTAAATAAGAATCCTGAGAAAGAAGTGATCCATACTGGACGTTCAAAAAACCATCCAGCATCCAGAGTATATCCAGCAAAACCAGAAGTATGATGAATAATGCAATCCAGAACCTCATCTAGCGCCTCCTGAAATATTTTTATTTAATCACATAATTCAGGCAAGAAAAAAAAATCTCGCTGTAATGTTCTTGACATCACCTGCCGGCTTTCTTTCCTTTTCTCAGGAGGTTCAAAATGAAAGATCTGATCCTGATCATTGATATCGGCAGCACCACAACCAAAGCATTACTCCTGAAAAAGGACAGCAATGGTTTCCACAATCATGCCCTCGTGCATACTGCCACTACAGTAGAAAAACCGCTTGAAGACGTTATTATCGGCATCAATAATGCCGTAAATATTCTTGAACAAAATACCGGTATAACGCTCTGGCAGGATAAAGAAAACAGCATTCCTGCTGAAAATGTTTCCTTATACTGCACCAGCAGTGCTGGCGGTGGCTTACAGATTCTCGTTATCGGGCTTACGACTTTTGACAGCGCAGCCAGCGGAAAACGCTGCGCTTTTGGAGCTGGTGCCGTGATTCTTGATACTTTTGCCATCAATGATAAACGCTCTGCCGTGCAACAAATGAAAGCAATGGCAAGATTGCATCCTGACCTCATTCTTATGACAGGCGGTACTGATGGCGGTGCCATTGCTCCGGTTGTGCGTCTGGCAGAACTTTTGCAGTTTGCCAATCCCCGCGCCAAATTTTCCACAGCACCGATACCGCTCATTTTTGCCGGAAATATCGAAGCTCAGCCACTTATAAAGGGAATTCTTAAAAAAAGATTTCAACTGCATCTGGTAGAAAATGTGCGACCAAATATGACCAAAGAAAATCATACCCCTGCCAGAAACCTGATCCATGAGCTTTTTATGAATTACGTGATGGAACAGGCTCCCGGATATGAGCAGGTGCTTTCCCGAGTGGC
The DNA here is from genome assembly GCA_021736135.1 of Candidatus Cloacimonadota bacterium. Classification (GTDB taxonomy): domain Bacteria; phylum Cloacimonadota; class Cloacimonadia; order Cloacimonadales; family TCS61; genus JAIPGO01. Next base: position 22,081 of record JAIPGO010000032.1, on the reverse strand, counting down.
GGATGATATTATTCCCACGCCCCTGGCTGTGCTCAAGGCAATCGAGCTTCTTCATCAGGAAAAATCAGGGGACGTGATGATGGTTGATATCGGAGGTGCCACCACCGATGTCTTTTCCAATATGCATAGTGAATTTTACCGCACTGTTTCCGCTAATTACGGTATGAGTTACAGCATTTCCAACGTTTTCAAGGATACCGGCTGGGAAATACTCAGCCGCGAATTGCCCCCTGATTGTGATGCTGATTATGTTCAGGATTATATTGCCGATAAAATGCTCTTTCCCACCTGTAATCCCCAGGCATCTCTGCATTTTCTCATCGAGCATATTCTGGCGCGCGCAGCCCTGCTTCTGGCGCGCAATCAGCATCTTGAGATGAATTTTAATTCCGACCGTCTCGGATTTCTCGATAAACTGGTTGATCACAAGAATATTGAAAGTATTGTTGATAAATTCTATTTCAAGGAAAGCAACAGAAAAGAGAGATTTTTTCTGCATGACTATCACTATGCCATTGGGGCGGGTGGCGTGATATCTCATACGCAAAATCCGCAGCAGGCACTGATGCTCATTGCAGACGGCTTGCAGATGCAGGGTTTAACTCTCATCTTTCGCGACCGTGATTTCACTTCTCCACATCTCGGAAAATTATCCCAGATTGATGCAACTCTTGCTGCTGATCTTCTTATCCACGAATGCCTGCAGGAATTGGGCTGGCACATCAGACCGCAAACTTCCAAATGGAAAGCCGGGACAAAAGTAATGCGCCTTACTGCCCAGAATATCGATCTACAGGTTGTTGCCGGCAGAAAATATCTGCTTGACCAGGCAACAGATGCTGAACTGGAATATACAATCGAGCTTGCCAGGGGTTTCCGGCTTAATGATGATGCCATTTCACTTACTCTGAAAACTAAACTGCCGCTTTATATAGATACCACTTTCCCTGATGCTGATAATATTCTGACCGATTTTCACGAATTATATGAGCTGAAAGACAAAATCCCTGCACTGGAGGAAATATTCCCCCTTGCCATGCCTCATTTCCTTCCGCAAAAAGGCTCTTTTCAGCGACTGGTAACTTTGCCCTATAGCGGTGAGATCATGGTTGCCGAAGGCGACAGTGTTAACCCGGATATGATCATTGCCGAAAACCGCAGCGATCCGCCCAAACTTTACATAATTACGCTCTTTGACCGCTATAATCTCGGTTTGAACCGCGAAAATATTAAGGAAAGCCTGCTGGTTAAAGAAGGTGAAATTATAAAAATGGGACAGAAGATCGTTGACCGCAAAAAGCTTTCTCTCAAAGAACAGATGCAGGGCATTGCCCATACTTTTGATTCACCTCTCCGCGGTATTGTGGAAAACATCAATTTTGACGCCGGCACGATCATTCTGCGAGAAGTTCAGGATTATTCCGAAAAACCTGTCAAAGTAAAGATCAGCGACCGGCTGGGCATCAAACCTGCCAAAATGAAAGGCTACCTTAAGGTCAACGAAGGCGATTTTGTTTATTCCGGAGACCTTATAGCTGCTATCAGACTCGATCGAGCCAATACGGCTGCCAGCTCTATGCTCGATAAAATGAATATCGATAAATCTCCCGGCGCTGATAGCGAAAATACTGATTCGCTTAAATATAATTCCATTATTGCTCCTGCCACGGGTACTATCGAAAATATTGATCTGATCAAAGGTACTCTCACCATCAGATATGACCGCAAACCGCTATCTCATTATGCAGGAGTTTGGGGAGTTATTAATTCTATTAAAAATGCTCTCGAAATTGAGATAAATTACGAAGGCTGGTTTTTGCAGGGAATTATCGGCTTTGGCGCAGCAACTCCCGGCACTCTCGTTTTTTGCCCGCAAAATGTTCTGCCGGATAATTTATCTGATAATCCCGTTTTGCTGCTCACAAAACCAGTTGATTTTGCCTTTTTGAAAGAAGCGGAAAATGCCCGCGTTGCCGGTATTATTGCTCCTTCCATCCATTACCGTGACTTGAAAAAGTATATTAATGACGATATCGGCGTGGCTCTCACCGGTAATGAAAATATCCCTTTCCCTCTTATTCTTATGCAGGGCTTTGGAGAATATGACCTTCCTCCGGAAATGCTGACCTTTTTCCAGAGTATGAATGGTGCCAGCACCTTCATTGACGGCCATACACAGATCAGGGCTGGTGTTACACGTCCTCAGATAATTCTTCAACCCCAGACTGAAAAGATTTGAAAATTCTACATCTGTTAGCACAAATACCTGGCTTTACAGGAAGTGGCATATATCTGCGGTCAATAATTCCGCTTGCTGCTTCTGCCGGATATGAACAGGCTGTCATTTGCGGTATACCGCGAGAATTGAAGATTGTATTTGATAGTTCTGCTCCGCTTACATTTTATCCTGTTTACTTTGAAACAGCGAAGCTGCCTTTTCCGGTTACCGGGATGAGTGACGTGATGCCATATCCCAGTTCGCGCTATCGTGACTTATCACCGGATATGCTCAGCCAGTGGCAAAATGCCTTTCAAGAGAGATTACAGCAGGCTATCGATGAATTTAAACCGGACCTGATACTTTCTCACCACCTCTGGCTGCTTACCGCTCTTGCCAGACAAATGGCGCCTTCCCTTCCCCTTTACGCTATTTGCCATGGTACTGCTCTCAGACAACAGAATTTCTGCCCTCACTTCGCTCCTCTCATACTGCCTCAGCTTAAAAATATTGATCTGGTCTTTGCTCTCAACCGTAGCCAGAAAGAAAAGCTCAGCAATTCCTTTGCCATTGATCCCGGTCGGATAGTAATTTCCGGCAACGGATATAATGAGCTGCTCTTTTACCCGCAGCAACGAGATGCCTCCCGTACAAAGCGGTTTGTCTATGCCGGAAAATTATCTTATGCCAAGGGGCTCAAAGAACTGTTTTCTGCCCTGGAGTTTCTTTATAAAACTGATAAAAATTTCCGGCTGACGCTTTGTGGTTCCGGCGCTGGTGAAGAAACCAGCCATATCAGACAAATTGCCGGGCAGTGCCGTTTTCCTCATGAATTCAAGGGAAATGTAACACAGGAGGATCTGGCAGAAATATTCCGGCATAGTGATATTTTAATTCTGCCTTCTTATTATGAAGGACTGCCATTGGTTCTCATTGAAGCTCTTGCCTGCGGTTTACGGATAATCGTAAACGATCTTCCCGGTCTGAAAGAATGGCTCGGGGATAAAATTATTCAATCCGGTCTCATTGATTTTGTCCCTTTGCCAGAGCTGGTTAATACTGATGAACCTGTCCCGGAGAAAGTTGGAGCTTATGTAGCTGATCTGAGTTCCGCAATAAAAACCTGCCTGTCTAAAAGCAATCAGGAACCTCCTGTTCATCTCGAGAGCCTGAAATCACATTCCTGGGCGGCTGTGTTTGAGCGGCTGCAAAAGCATTTTCCTGATCCTGATAATGATTAAAAAATTATTATTTTCGCTCATCATTTTATTACTGCTTTCGGGCTGCAGCAAAACGAAAGCGAAAAGACAGCATTGGTTGGCACTCTCCAGGAATTCATGGCATATAATTTCCCCAGGCCTTGCTCTGGGTAAATGGGACCTGGAACCTGATTTACCTGAACCGGAACTGATTGCTCTGCGCTTTAATCCGGAATTTTATCGCTTTGACCTGCTGGCTGCATCCATGTTTGAAAACAGACGCCTTTCCGCTCGTAAATGGCAGAAAAAATTCCATAAAACCGCCATCATCAATGCGGCCATGTTTGCCGAAGACGTACTCACTTCCACCAGTTATTTCCGCAATGGCAGATTTATCAATAATGACCAGTTCTCAGATTATTATCTGATGGCTTTTGTCTGTGAACCCCTCGACCCTGCACTGCCCTCTGCCCGGCTTATAGATCTGCACAATGAAGATACTGACCTTTTAAAAAAGTATCGACAGGTCGTCTGCGGTATGCGCATGTTATCCTCGGATGCGGAAAACGTCTGGCTGGATAAAACGGAAAAATGGAACGAAGCAGCCCTGGCTATGGATGAGGATGGCAGAATATACTGGCTGCTCTCACTCAAAAAATATTTTAATTATGAGTTTATCGATCTCTGCCGGAAAATGCCCTTTAACCTCCAATATATGATGCACCTCGACGGCGGTTCTCCCGCCAGTATGTTCCTGGAAAATGACAGCCTGCTCATTAACATTATCGCCGGAAATGACGTCTCTCCCCGAAATCTGCGCTCTATTTTCCAGACTCACAAACTGCCTCTGGTGCTAACCTGTTCTCCCCGTTAGAACTCAGAAATTACTACACCTGTCCTGCCATTCTGTAAAAATCACCATATTTGATTACATTTATAAACCACCTCCAGATATATTTTCATTACATAAAACTGATCGACTATTATACATCAACAACCAACCATACTAACACCCATAACTCAATAACAACATAACCTATTAAATACCAGGATATTAGAAATTTCAAGCTCTTTTCGTGCAACAACAAAGCACAATCTAACAGAATTTCGTTAGATTGTGCTTTGATTTGGCTCTGATTGGGCAATGAATTTCCCCAAAAAACTCTAATTGCCAAACTAATATGGAGTTAGGTTAATCTCAAAGGTAACTTAGATAGGATGAAAAATTAAAATTTCCGGATTCTTCGCTGATGGGATTTAACCTCATAACATTATTTTCTTACATTTGGGGGCAGAATACTGAGCAAAGACCTTGAGAATGGTCTCCCCTTAATGGCTTTATTATTTTCCTGTTTGCGCGTTTCCCGTGTCTTCTGCAAGCCTCGGTGAGGCGTATAGAAGACTGGCAGTTGATAATCGTTTCTTTGGATTCGGGTTTATTCGGATTTGGATATAAAGGATTAATAAGCCTTATTATGAAGAGAAATTTCTATTTTCAAGTAAAGTAGAGTATTATGATCTGCTGCAAACATCATTTATTCAAAAACCGGAGCAGCTCAAAATTTAAGCTGCTCCGGTTATTTTATCAGTAAAGAACAGGATATTAAATCAGTATTCAATATCCTGAGCAGTGCTTATTCTTCAATAACTTCCACGTTGGCTCGGGGAATAACGATTTTTTCACCGTTATCAAGCTGCGCTTCGAGGATGCGGACGAGGGTTTCTGATTCGACCATAGTGAGTTCTTCCGGAAGGGCAGTAATTTTGCCGATTTCGCCAAAATTGGGTTGTCTGATGATGCGGATGCGTCCACCAATTTCCAGAGTGGAAGATTTGGGTGCTTCCACGGAGAGTTCGTCTTCCTTAAAATCAAGAGAAACGATAATTTCGGGTCTCATAACTCCGGCTCGGATCTGGGTTTTGCCATGGCAGGAAGCATCTTTCCCTTCGAACTTCTTCAGAAGATTGAAGGTATTTTCCGCCATTTTGATATTTCCAAAACCCTCAGTACAGATGATACTGATACCGATATCCTCGTGACCTGTTATAGCCACGCCGATATTATAACCAAGGAGTTTCTTCAGGTCATTATCGTCTATACCCCCGGTAATAAGAGCACTAACGCCTACCTGCTGCGCCTTTTTAATAGTATCATAATCAACGAGTGCACCGCATACGCAGATCATTCCTTTACAGGATTCATCGATATCATCTTTATTAATGGTATCCTGAGGATTTTTCACCAGGATTTTGATCTTGCCATAGGTTTCCCCGCCAATTCCGAAAATCCCCTGCACATAGGCAGAGCGGTTTTCTATAACAACGCCTTCTTCCGGAATAATATCAACAATAATACCATCAATAAAGGCTTTAATCTGGACGGGAATCCGCGGTTCGCGGAGCAGCATTTGACCTGTAATTTTAGAAATATTCTCAATCTCACCTGTGATAGGAGATTTAACGGTATTTTTAAAGAGCCCGAAGATGCCTTTGGTCTGGGCGATAACATCACCCTTTTTAATATCATTTCCTTCGGTCACTCTGACGTAGTTTTTTACCTGATCGGCAGGGACGCCGAGTTTATTTGAAAGATTAAAGGGAACCACTTTGCCCGGGAGAAGGGTCTGAGCAACTAAATCCTGAGCTTTGACTTTGTCACCCTTTTTTACGAGTACCTGTCCTTTCAAGGGCAGTATTCTTTCTTTCCGGAGAGTGATACTTTCAGTTACGGTTAAACCGGCAGAATATGCTTGTGCCATTATTTACCTCCTAATTCAAGATTGATTCGGGATAAGCTTTTAATTCCCGCATCCATTTTTTCAGCACTTTCACACGTTCTTCCGAATCTTCCGGGATAACAAAAGGCTGGCGTCCACGTGTATCCAGAACAATACCAACAACTCCACCGTGGAGTTCTGCAGTGATTTCCTGATTTTTACCTTCACCAATATCAAGTCCGGATTTCGGTTTCAGGATTGCTTTTGCCTTTTGACCAAGAGGGCAGGGTAAAAGTCTGACTTCACCAAAGGGAATGTCTTCCTGGAATAAAGTGCCATCGGGAAGTTTAATTTCCACAGATAATGCAATTTTGCCTGGTTTACATTTACCCACCGGAGCCACGCAAGAACCAAGATAGATAATACAGTCTTTATCGAAAACTTCCGTAGCGGCTTTCTCACTGATTTCAGCGAGTACGCCAAGATGCGGCATCATAAAGATACTATCCACAGCAAGACGGGTAATGCCTTCGGGAAGAAAAGCGTCAATCATCATCATCACACCCTGATGGCGTCGCGGAGCATGAGAAAGCACACCACCGGAACCAACAAGCAGATCAAGTGTCATCATATTGACTACTGTATCACCGGAAGTACTCTGAGAAAAGGCTTCATCGATTCCACGCTGGCGCTGAGCACCTTTGAGGGCAACGGCAAATTCCTTATGCTGAATAAAAGCATATCTAAGGGCTTCCTTGGCAATTGCCTGTTCCAGAACCAGTTCTTCGAGTTTTTGAGGTATCGTGGTGGGTCTGATCATTTTATTCTTGATCATGTTCAGCAGCTCCGATTCGTCTATCGGGAAAGGCACCCAGCGAATAATATCCTTGATCCCGGCTGTAGCCAGTACGTTGGATATACTGTAACTCATCCCGAGATTGGCAGAAACTGTGCGGTTGAAGATATGCTCAGGAGTGAAAACGGAAAAAACGTCTGTGGTAGCGCCGCCAATATCGACCCCTAGAACTTCAATATCATTTCTCCTGGCAATGGTCTGCATAATATTCCCCACAGCGGCAGGAGTGGGCATAATAGAAATATTTTCCAGTTTACCATTAATGGGACCTACTGTCCATTTCATTAGTTTATTGTAGCCCGGTGCCTGCTGCATCACGTGTTCAAGGAATATATCATGGATTTTATCACGAGCAGGACCGAGATTTTCCGATTCCAGGCTGGGACGCAGATTATCGGTAATGATCAAGCCAACTTTCTCTCCGAGGGTTTCTTTAATTATTTCACGAGCATCAACGTTTCCTGCATAGATAATAGGCAGTTTGTAACTGGAACCAAGACGTGGTCTGGGATTAGCAGCACCTACGAGTTCCGCCATTTCGGCAACGTGCTTGGTGGTGCCACCATCAACGCCGCCAGCCATAAGTATCATATCAGGTCTCAATTGCCGGATGCGTTCGATCTTGGTATAATTGGGTCTTTTATCGTTACTGGCAATGAGGTCCATCACAATAGCACCCGCACCGAGAGCGGCACGTTCTGCGCTTTCTCCTGTCATTTTGGCAACAACACCGGTGACCATCATCTGCAAACCACCGCCAGCACTGGATGTGGAAACATATGCGTCAGCACCCTTATCACCCTCGCGGGGGATGATCAATTTGTCTCCGTCAGTTAAGAGAATGTCAGGATTATTATATTTGATGCGCGCTAGCTCCTGCATTTCAGTTACAGCGTTAATTACACCTCTGGTAACGTCATTAAGCGGAGCTTCTACGGTCGTGGGGGCTTCCCCGCGTACGGTTTGACGAAATTCACCGTCAACGTATTCAATGAGAATCGCCTTGGTCGTCGTACTACCGCAATCTGTTGCAATAATACGCCTTAACTCTTGATCCATAATTCCTCCATTTATTTCTTAAATATTTTTTTAAAGAAGATTTTTCTTTTTTCACGACTCAGTTTACGTTTGATAACCCTGAGTTCATGTTCTTCACGCCAGATTTCTGCATCGAGTTCATCGATCCTTTCCATTAGCAGCTTGATATATTCGTCATTCTCGAGAAGAGCAGCGAATTCCTGATATTCCCGGGGTGAGAAAAATAATTCGGCAAAAGGAGCGACCATATACATAAACTGGCTGGCAATAAAATTTAAGGGGCGCAGGGATTCAATGGTCATAATTGCGGCAGGAGAAAGCTTGCGTTCCACAATGAAACGGGCAGCTTTATCGATAATTCTAAGCGCGTTTTCTCTGTCTATTTCTACTATCAATCCGCCGGATGACTTCTTCATAAATTTCCTTTCACAATCTTCTGCATATTTTATCTTAATCGTGTAAAAGTTTAAGAGGGTCTTGCTATTGTCAAGACAAAGACTTGAGTAATCTGATTGTCCCTTAGTAAATGTGCCATAGCATTACAGGTGGAGCCGGTGGTAAAGACGTCATCAAGAATTAAAATGCACTTGTCTTTTAGGTATTCCGCATCACGTAGAGTGAAGGCACCACTAACGTTCTGATGTCTTTGTTTACGGTCCAAAGCCGTCTGGGTGCGTGTGTAGCGATTACGGATAATTATGTCTTCGCGGTAATCGATGTGAGTTAATTGTGCCAGCCAGCGTCCGATAATGGCGCTCTGGTTGAAATCGCGCTCCCGCAATTTCACTCTGTGCAAAGGTACGGGAATAATAATATCCGGTTTCTGCCACCGCCAGTGATTTTCCAGATAGAGGGCGGCATAGGCAGCCAGAACCGGCGCTATTTTGAGGAACTGATGATATTTTAATCCATGAATGAGGGGACGCGTGCGTTCATCAAAAAGAAATACGGAACGGGCAGCGATAAATTTAAAGCTGGTTTGAGTACAATGGGGGCAGCCTGTTGTGCGCAATGGAGAGCCGCATTTAGGGCAGATATCGTCTTTGAGTATAACCAGGTTTTCAATGCAGGCAGGGCACAAATAACGGGAAATTTCCCAGAGTTTATCTTTCTTTAAGTCACCGGTTTTGAGCAATTCCGTAAGAGGCATTCTATCCAGGCAGCAGTAGCAGATTTGTGGAGCAAGCAGGTTATATATCTGCTGCAGGAATTTTTCTATCTGCTCACTTCTCCTGGTTATCCGGCTCCTCTTCTTCTTCATAGGGTATTTTATCAAGTTCAGTTCTGATTTTTTTACGGTAATAAAGCCCGACGCCAAAATAGGCAACGAGAATAACGAGTGATGCCCATTTGAATATTTCCAGGGGCAGCCAGAAATTATAGATAAGAAAACAGATAAAGATGAGCACGATAAGGGGTACCCGCTTGAGCAGGCTTTCCCTGCTTAACTGCAGTTGTTTCTCTTTTCTTAGTTCATCCATTATTTAAAGACCCTTTTATAGATATAGTCAACATTTTTGAGGTAACGCGAATAGTCAAAAATGGCTGCAAGTTCCTTATCTGAGAGCAACGCTGCCAGTTCGGTATCATTTTTAAGCAATTCCGCAAATGGTTTTCCGGTTTCCCAGCATTGCATGGCATTACGCTGCACAATGGCGTAAGCCAGTTCGCGGGATACGCCTTTTTTGGCAAGTTCCAGCAAAACAACCTGAGAAAAAACGAGTCCATTGGTTTTTTCCAGATTAATTTTCATATTTTCGGGATAGACTTTCAGGTTAGCGATCAAGTTGATCATTTTGTTGAGCATATAATTAATGAGAATTGTGGAATCAGGCAGAATTATCCTTTCCACAGAAGAATGGCTGATATCTCTTTCATGCCAGAGAGCATTATTTTCCAGAGCTGTGTGGGCATTGGAACGCAGCAGGCGTGCCAGTCCGGTCATCTGTTCAGTAGTGATGGGATTTTTTTTGTGCGGCATGGCAGATGAGCCTTTTTGACCTTTAGCGAAATTTTCTTCCACTTCCATTACTTCCGTACGCTGCAGATGCCTGATCTCAATGGAAATCTTTTCAATCGTGGAAGCAATGGCTGCGAGCACAAAGAGAAATTCGGCAATGCGGTCACGCTGGATTACCTGCGTGGAAATATTAACCGGCGTGAGGTCGAGGTATTCGCAGGTGATTTTTTCGATTCTGGGGCTAAGATGAGCATAGTTACCTACGGCACCGGAAATCTGACCGACCGAAATGCGGTCAATGGCAGTTTCCAGGCGGCTGATATTACGCTGCATTTCATCATACCAGAGAGCAAATTTCAAGCCGAAGGAAGTAGGTTCTGCATGAATGCCATGCGAGCGTCCGATGCAGAGAGTATATTGAAACTCTTCAGCCCGTAGTTTCAGCTCTTCGCCAAGTCTCACCAGGTCACGTATGATGATCCCGCCTGACTGTTTCAGCTGCATGGAAGTAGCCGTATCAAGCACATCGGATGAGGTCATGCCATAATGGATCCAGCGGGAAGAAGCACCCACATATTCGGAAATACAGGTGAGAAAGGCAATCACATCGTGACGGGTTTCCTTTTCGATCTCATCAATACGCTCTACGTCAAAATCAGCCTTTTCCAGAATGTTTTCCAGATCGGTATCGGGTATGATGCCCATCTGGTTCATAGCTTTACACGCGGCTAGTTCCACATCAAGCATGCACTGGTAACGGTTTTGCAGTTCCCAGATCTTGCTCATTTCGGGTCGTGAATATCTGGCGATCATGTTTTCTCCTGATTTATAGTGTCTATTACAGAAAATTTATCGATTTCTATCTGAAAGAGTAATTTTTTTTCGTTGAAACCTCTGATCATGCTGGGCAGATCATTAAAGTCATATTCAATCTTCATAAGGAAATCTGTTCCGTTATTACTGATCTCAGTTATTAAATAGCGGTCATTAAACGAGATCCTGGTTTTATCATTGTGCAGTTCATGGCTGGCGATGATGCCGTTATAATCACTTTCGCCGATGCTTTGAGCAAATAGCTGCTCATGAGAAAAATCGGGCATCTTATTTACCGGCAGCGGAAATGGTAACTCTAAAGACAGAGAATCAGCAAGTGTGACCCTGGCAAAAGGTTTGGGTGAACTACCAAATATACCGCCTTCGTAAAGTATGATCTTCAGGCTGTCTTCATTATTGATAACCGTAATATTCTTATAAAAACTTAACCCGGCAAGGTTAAGACTGGCCAGTCCATCCAGTCGAAAGTTTTTCCAGAGAGCAAGATTTTTCTGAAGCGTAATGAGTTTATCCTGCCGGCTGAGATTATTAAGAGAGCAACTGCTTAAAATCAGCAGCACCAGCAGAAAAACAGCAAGCTTAACTTTTATTTTCATGAGGACGGGGATGATGAAATAATATCCCTGCCAAACCGGCAAGTATCATAATGCCGCTGAGGATTTGACCCATAGTTAACACATTCCAGAAATAACCGAGCTGTTCATCAGGAATGCGGACAAACTCCACGAGAAAACGGAAACTGCCATAACCCAGCAGCCAGACCCAGAGTACAATTCCCTGGCGGGAGCTTTTTCGCAGAACTGTTTGCGTAATAATAAAAAGTACAATTCCTTCCAACAGCATTTCATAAAGCTGCGAAGGATGCCGCGGTTTTTCTCCACCGTCGGGAAAAATCACACCCCAGGGCAGATCAGTAACCTTGCCATATAATTCGCCGTTTATGAAATTACCCAGCCTGCCCAGCGCCAGACCAATGGTTCCGATAGGTGCCGTGACATCGGCAAGCTGAAAAAAATTATATCCATGCTTGCGGCAGAAAAGCCAGCCGATGAATAACACGGCTATCGCTCCGCCATGAAAACTCATCCCGCCTTCCCAGACCGCCAGAAGTTTTAAAGGATTATGCAGATAAAAACCGAGATTATAAAAGAGCACATAACCCAGCCGGCCTCCGATGATCACACCAAGGCAGAGATTAAAAAGGAAATTCTCATAATCGTCTTTACTCAGTTTAATGCCGCGGTAACGGAAATTACGGCGCAGCAGCCAGAAGCCCAGCAGAAAACTCAGCAGGTAAAAAAATCCATACCAGCGTATCTGCAAGGGTCCCAGGTCGGCAATTACGGGATTGATATTATGCCGCATGTTGTTACTTACCCAATTCTTTCAGTTTCTGATATATTTTATCGGCTGCTTCCTGGGGAGTCAGGCCTTCCAGTTTTTCTACTTCTTTATCCATTTTTGGGGAAAATATTTTCACTACCTGGGTGGGGCTGCCATTCAAACCGATCTCTTTTTCATCAAGTTCCAGATCAGCGGCATTCCAGATGTTAAGCTGCACGCTTTTAGCCTGTTTCTTGCCACGCAGCGAAGGCAGTCGCGGTGAATTAATATCCTTAACCACGGAAAGCACTCCGGGAAGAGGCATTTCCAGAATGTCGTATCCGTCTTCCATCAGCCGTTGCACGGTAATTTTACTTTCTGATACTTCTTCGACTTTTTTTACAAAACAAACCTGGGGCAATTCCAGAAAAGCGGCAACACCAGGACCTACCTGCCCGGTATCCCCGTCAATAGCCTGTTGACCAAAAAAGATCAGGTCAAAATCTCCCAGTTTTCTGATTGCCTGAGAAAGAGTATGTGAAGTTGCCCAGCTATCGGCTCCGGCAAATTTGCGGTCACTGAGCAGATATATTTCATCAACGCCTAAAGCTACGGCATCACGCAGAGCTTTTTCCACCTGTGGCGGTCCCATGCTGAGTGCAGTCACCTTGCCTCCGAGTCTCTCTTTAAGTCTCACAGCTTCTTCGATGGCATAAAGGTCAAAGGGATTGATTATGCTTTCCACTCCTTCGCGGATAAGCGTATTTGTTTCGGGATCGATCTTTATTTCCGTGGTATCCGGAACCTGTTTTATGCATACAATGCAGTTCATTTTATCTCCTTGCGGAAAATTATTTATTCAGATAAAATTCTCTGATCTTACTGATCACGTAATCCTGCTGCTCTCGGGTCAATTCAGAATAAATGGGAATGGAAATTACGTTTTCACAGGCATATTCACTCATCGGGAAATCACCCTGCTGATGATGCAGATAGGAAAAACATTCCTGCAGATGCAAAGGCTTGGGATAATAGATATTACAGCCTATTTCATTATCTCTCAGGTATTGCAGCAATTCATCCCTGTTTTGCACCAGCAGAGTAAACTGATTATAAATTGAGACGGCATCCGGCAAAATGTAAGGAAGCCGTATCTGCTCAATATCCTGCATATGCTGATGATAATAAGCGGCATTTTCCTGACGCTGCCTCGTCCATTCTGCCAGTTTCGGCAGCTTTACCAACAGAACCGCAGCCTGCAGACTGTCCAGACGGCTGTTTAAACCCACCCACTTGTGAATGTATTTGGGGTGCTCACCATGAGTACGCAGTAAGGTGATGATCTCTGCCAGTTCATCATCATTGGTCAGGCACATACCAGCATCGCCCATTGCACCCAGATTTTTACTGGGGAAAAAAGATAACGTGGCGATATCACCGTAATTTCCAGCGGTTCTGTTCTTATAAAATGCCCCGATACCCTGCGCTGTATCTTCAATTACTTTCAGATTATATTTCTGAGCAAGCTCCATTATCCTGTCCATTTTCGCCATTTGTCCAAAAAGATGCACCGGTATGATTGCCCGTGTTTTTTCTGTAATCGCTGCTTCCAGTTGTTCCACATCCAGGTTGAAGGTGCGCAGGTCAATATCGACAAAAACGGGTATTCCATCCACTCTGTGAATTGAACCGGCTGTGGCAAAAAAGGTGAAAGGTGTGGTTATCACTTCATCACCCGGCTGAATGTCAATTGCCTTCAGGCTGAGAACTAGTGCGTCTGTTCCTGAAGAACAGCCAATGGCATGTTTAACGCCGCAGTACTCGGCTATGGCTGATTCCAGTTCAAATACTTCCGGTCCCAAAATGTAATGATGACCGGCAAATATTTTTTCAAATGCCTCCCTTATGGCAGGCAAAATATCATCGTATTGCGGTTTCAGATCAAGTAAAGGTACTTTCATATCATTTCACCCTGAATTATTTTTCAAAGTAATCTATTATTCTGATCAGAATATTTTCCAGATCATGCTTTGGTTCATATTTAATAAGTTCCTTGATCTTGGTGAGATCAGGAACACGCCGGCGCATATCTTCAAAACCCTCTTCATATGCATCTTCATAGTTGATATATTCAATTCTGGAATTGCTATTTGTCATTTTTTTCACCAGGTGCGCCAGTTCTTCTATTGTTATGCTCTGGTCGTTGCCAATGTTAAATATCTCGCCTTCAGCTTTTTTATCATCCATCAGCCTGATCATGCCGTCGGTTACGTCTTCCACATCACAGAAACAGCGACTCTGTTTGCCGTCACCAAAAATAGTGATGGGGTGATTGAGCAGGGCGCTTTTCACGAATTTGGGAATAACCATGCCATATTGCCCGGTCTGGCGTGGTCCCACCGTATTGAAGCAGCGCACGATAACGATCGGCAGACGTTTTTCACGGTGATATGCCAGGGCCAGGAATTCGTCTATCGCCTTCGATGATGAATAGCTCCAGCGCGAGATATGCGTGGAACCCAGCAGACGGTCAGCATCTTCTTTAAAGGGAATCTGGTCACTTTTACCATAAATCTCCGAAGTGGAGGCAATAAGTACTTTGCGTTTATACTCATTGGCAAATTCCAGTACGTTATCCGTACCGGTTATATTTACCTTCAAAGACTGCAGCGGATTATCGATAATGAACTTTACGCCTACCGCGGCTGCCATGTGATAGATCTGGTCACATTCCTCGATTAGTTTCTTGAGCACTTTGCGGTTCAAGATGGTATCTATGGTGTAAGAAAATCTGGGATTACGCAAGAAAGGCTTAATATTGGAAAACTTTCCCGTTGATAAATTGTCAATGACGGCAATATGATGTCCTCGCGCCAGTAGCTTTTCCACCAGATGCGAACCGATAAAGCCGGAACCGCCAGTTATTAATATCTTCATATATTTCTCCTGAGTTATTTACTTCATACTTTGAATTGCCAGGATCACAGTTGCCAGTTGCGCCAGAATACTGAACACGTCTTTCGTGCGGAGCCAGTAATCTACTTCCTGCTTTTCCGGGACGAAAACCATATCTCCCTGTTCAATAACGGTCTTCTTGTTTTTCTTCTGCCAGACACCATTATCCCCGCTGATTATCCTGGTTTTTATCTTATAGGCATTATTGGTATAGCCTCCGGCAAGAGCAACATAATATTCATAATTTTTGCCGGCAGTGAATTTATAGGCACCCGGATTCATCACAGCACCACTTACCTCAACCGTAGTAACCTTATGGGGTATATAAATATAATCGTTATCTTCCAGAAATACGTCTTCCGCTGCGCCCTTATCGGTCCACAGTTTTTCAATATCAACATTGATCCTCCCTTGCAGTTCCCGCAGTTTAAATTTCTGATACTCATATTCAACCGGTGACAATTCGGGAATTTTGAGTGTCATCAACCGCTGGAACTCCGGATCATAGGCAATTGTGGTATCTCGTGCGGAAAGCCGCTGCAGGTAGGCTCGGCTCAGGCTTCCTTCTTCTTTGGGTCCACCGCAGGAACGCAGGATCTCCAGTAAAGTGGTTGCTCCTTCCACAATGGAATATTCTCCCGGGTATTTTACCATCCCGGCTACGGTTACACGGTAATCATTATTATAATTCGCCAGTTCCCGGATATATATCCGGTCTCCGCTCTGCAACAGGTAATTATACGGGGAATCCCGATTGGCAAGAATCTCATAAACCGGGAAAAATTTCTTTTCTGATAAGCCTGTGGTAAAATCCATTCTGACCAGCTCTGCCTCTTCCGGTCGAGCTGCTTCCGTTATACCCAGCGCCAGATCGATCAAATCACTCAGATGGTCACCCATGGCAAATTCATAAAATCCCGGTTTGTGCACGGCTCCGCTTATATTAAGGTTATAGGTGCCGGCAGGGATGCGCAAAACGTCATTATCCTGTAATATCGGGTTTTCCTGCAGATCGCCCAGAATATAGTATTTCTGGAGATCAATGGGTATTGTTTTACTATTCCTCACAAGAGTGATATTACGCAGAGAATATTCCGGCTCCTCTTCTGCCATTTCCCCTTCTGCCAGATTCTCAATTTCACTGTTTTTCCGAAATTCCTCTTCTGCCAGCAGAACCATATCAAGGGCTTCCGAAACCCGGCTGCCAGGTGCCAGTTTATAAACTCCCGGAAATGACACGGCTCCCGTAACCGACACCGAAATAAGCAGTTCCCTTTCGGTTGGAACCGTTATCTGGGATACAAGTCCCGTTAACAGGCATAGCATTACCACCAGGCTGATCGTCTTTTTTATCATCCCGCTGTTACTCCTTATCTAATTCAGTTTCACTACTTTGCAAAATTACAGGAATAAAAATAAATAAGCCGGATTCCTGTCAATTACTTTACCCATAAATACTTGCCAAATAGGTCATTATGCTTTATCTAATATTTCACGTACTACCGCTAAGGCAATACCGAAATGGCTCTTGTCTTCTTTTGCCAGGTCAAATATCATTTTCAGATCGTGAACCGTCTCAAATCTCACGGGATAGCTGAATCTGGTAACCAGAGTCGTAAGTAAAGAGCGACTCGGCAGTTTATCGGAAGGAAATTCCATGATCAGTTTTTTATCACGGATGTGGCATTTCTTCAGTCCGGTTTTTTCCATCAGCATTTTCAGACGGAAGAGGGCGAGAGTATTTTCTGCTTCCAAAGGCATTTTGCCAAAGCGGTCGCTAAATTCTGCCGGCAGGTCGTCAAATTCCTTTTCGGTAGTAAACCTGATAATGCGGCGGTAAATATCCAGTCTCACTTTTTCATCAGCGATATAGTTTTCCGGGATATAGAAATTATCGGCAATGGATATATCCCTTTTAACAGCTTCCTTATCTTCATCCCAGTTCACTGATGTTTTGCCGGAGGAAATATTTTCAATAGCGTTTTCCAGCAACCGGTTGTAATAGTTATAACCAATGGAATTGATTGTCCCGCTCTGTTTTGTGCCCAGCAAAGTGCCGGCACCACGGATTTCCAGGTCACGCATGGCGATCTGGTAACCGCTGCCTAATGATTCATACTCGGTCAAAGTTTCCAGTCTTTTGCGCGCAATTTCCGTTAGCTGCGTGGGGATGATCAGGTAAGCATAAGCTCGCCGGTTGCTTCTTCCTGATCTGCCCCGTATCTGATACAACTGCGCCAGTCCGAATGTGTCAGCCCTATTTATAATTATAGTATTGGCATTAGGTATATCAATGCCGGATTCAATGATGGTGGAGGCGATAAGAACGTCAAATTTATGTTCTGCAAAATCGAGCATTACGGCTTCCAGTTGTTTTTCCGGTAACTGCCCATGCCCGATGGAAAACCTGACATGAGGCAGCATCTTACGTAATTTATCTGCCATACTCCCAATAGTCTGCACGCGGTTATGAACAAAAAAGACCTGTCCCCCCCGGTCAATTTCCCGGTTGATGGCATCCTTGATCACGTCTTCGTCAAAGGGCACGATCACCGTTCTGATCGGCAGTCGCGCCTTAGGTGAGGTGCGTATTAATGACATTTCTTTCAACCTGCTCAGCGCCATGCTCATCGTTCGCGGTATGGGCGTGGCACTCATATATAATGTATCCACATTGGATTTCAGCTGCCGGAGTTTATCCTTATGCCGCACTCCAAAACGGTGTTCCTCATCTATAATGAGCAGTCCCAGCCTCTGGAATTTAATGTCTTTTGATAAAAGCCGGTGCGTGCCAATTACGATATCAATATCGCCCTTTGATATTTCCAGAATATCCTTATCCAGCATAACTTTACTGCGGAACCGGCTCAGCATGGCTACCCGGATGGGATATTGTGCCAGCCTCTCCTTAAATGTGTTATAATGCTGGTCTGTCAGTAAGGTGGTCGGCGCCAGAATTGCCACCTGGTATCCGCTCATTACTGCTTTAAATGCAGCACGTATGGCAACTTCCGTTTTACCGTAACCCACATCGCCACATAACAGGCGTTCCATAGGTTTTTCACTTTCCATGTCCTGCTTGATCTCATTGGTAGACCGCAACTGGTCGGGGGTAATTTCATAAATAAAGGCATTTTCCATATCCTGCTGCCAGGAAGTATCGGTCTCAAATTTTACGCCCTTGCGCAACTGGCGTTCCGCATAAAGCTGTACCAGGTCTTCGGCAATCAGTTCTATCTGTTTACGTGCCCGGCTTTTTGCCAACGCCCACATCTTGCCGCCTAATTTGTGGATCGTGGGCTCCAGCCCCTCCTCACCCACAAATTTTGAGACGCGGTCAAGCTGGAACGTGGGCACGTAAACCACGTCATTTTCGGCATAACCTATAGTGAGACAGTCAATTGTCGCCACACCGGATGGCATTTTCTTCAACCCTTTATAGATGCCGACTCCGTAATCTATGTGGACAATAAAGTCTCCAGGTTTTAAAGATTCATAATCCACCAGTGCTTCTTCACTGGAAAAATGGGCACTCCGCGAACGGCGGCGGTAACGCGCAAATATCTCATGATCCGTATATACCGCCAGGCGCGCATCCGGGATCACAAATCCCTTCTGGAATACACCAAGTGTAAAACCTATGTTGCCTTCCAGGTTTTCCAGAAGGTCGCGCATGCGTTTGCTCTGGCTCTGGTTATCACTTTGGATGATGATGCGGTATCCGTCTTCGAGTCTTTGATTCAGTTCTATTTCCAGGTTTTCCAGATTATTATGCTGGCTTTCCTGGGAATAAGCGGGTACTTCCACGGGAACATTGATCCGTTTGAATTCCTGAAAACTGTTGCTGATAAAATAGTTCTGGAAACGGCTGAAAACCCGCTGCACGTAGCTTTTACTGAAAAATATATTTTCCGGGTCTGCCAGATGTTCGCTTTTATGTTTGCCCCGTGCCTTGAGAAATAGCTCCAGCACTTCTTCCTGTATTTCCTTAAAAGTGGAACTGAAAAACTGATATTCATCCCAGAATAATATTACATTATCTTCCTGAAAATAATCCAGAAAACTGCTGACTTTACTTAAAAGCAGGCTTACGTCCTGCTCAATGCCTTCATAAAAGCCCTTCTCGTGTATCTTTTCCCAAAAATATTCATTGCCGGTGATGTCATGCAAAGAAAATTCCCGCGAAGGTATCAAGGTCAACTGCTCAATTTCCAGACTCGTGGAACGCTGGCTACCCAGATCAAAATAACGCATAGATTCTATATTATCACCAAAAAAATCTAACCGCAGAGGCTGATTGTGATTGGGACTGAATACGTCTATTATGCCCCCCCGTCTGGCCAGTTCTCCAACTTTACTCACCTGAAAAACGTTATCATACCCCATACCCACCAGATCGGAGACCAGCTTGTCCGGACTATATTCCATCAAATGCTTCAGCTTGACCACATAGCGGGAAAAAATCTCCGGTGCCACGATCTTGCGCAGCAGAGACCTGATGGAAACCGTATAAATTGCCGCACTGTCGCTAAATACGCGGCTCAAAGTACGGATG
Organism: Candidatus Cloacimonadota bacterium; assembly: GCA_021736135.1. GTDB lineage: Bacteria > Cloacimonadota > Cloacimonadia > Cloacimonadales > TCS61 > JAIPGO01. The sequence goes on along the minus strand of JAIPGO010000032.1, from coordinate 2,426 downwards.
CGCTCTGCCCGTATCGTGTAATGCGGAGAACGCTCTTCATAAGGCAAAATCTCGTAATCGGGCAGCATGAAAGCATTCTCGTCACCGACCAGAAGCTGTAGATCATCCAGATATTCCTCTGCCAGCTTGTCATCGGCACAGATCATGAGCACATTTTTCCCGCTTTCCTGGCAGGCGCGGCTCAATAGCAGCGCCTTTAAAGAACGGTTCAAATGGAAAAACAGGTTTCCATTCACCTTTTCACGAATGATACCGTCAAATTCCTGGAAAAATGCCGACCGGTTCAGATCCTTTTTGATCAGATCATAAAATTTCATTAATTAATGCCCCTATAAACAGCTTTAGCCGTCAAATCCTTCCCAGGCTATCTGACGGTTAGTTACCAATTCCCCTTCGCTGCCGCGGATGTCAATATTTAAGCAAGAATTTGAACCTCGGATAGCTCAATTGAAGAGCTTTTAGCCACCATCCTTCTCATTTTCACACCCTCTCATTTTCCCATTTTCCTCTTCACCCCTTCACCCTTTCTCCCATTCGCTTTGTCGCTCCCTCGTGCTTTCGTGCTTTCGCCCCCTCGCATTTTCGAGTTCAAAATCCCCTTCACTCCTTCGCTCTACTTCTTCAATTTTACATTTTCAATTTTCAATTTTCAATTTTCAATTGAAGCCCCCCCTCCCCTCCCGGATATGCGAATCCGAAGAATTTTCTATAATCTCTCGTTTCGCTGATCGTTGCTGCTTTGGTCCGCAGATTTTCCAGCAGTTTTTTATTAATTCTCTTTTTATCACGCTTCACTTCCAGAAAATAAGCCTCTTTTTTTCTTTCATTAAGAATTACTATATCTATCTCAATTTCACCTTTTCTATCCCAATAGCTTCCGATACTTGTAAATTCGAGCTTTAACGGATTTTCTTCTATGATGTAACGTCTCACCATATCTTCCAGTTTTCTACCCGTATATTGCTCCAGTTCTTCCAGAATTTCTCGTACTGCCAGTTCCTGCTGACCTATTTCTTTCAAATACCTGCGGGGCTCAATAAATTGAAACCAGAAAGAAAAAAAGTTATCTTTCAAATAATAGCGCCCTTTACGGGAGATACTTCTATTTTTCACAGTTACAGGGACTTTCCGTTCAACTAATTGATAAATATCTTCCAGTTTTTTTAGATATGAACTTGCTTCTTTGATCCCTGAAAACTGCTCAATATCACTCAATATCCGGCGTCCTTTAGCAATAGCCGAGAGAATAGAAAAATACGAAACATAATCTTTACCAAATTCTTCTTTGAGAATATTTTCACCTTCTTCCCAGAACCAGTCTTTTTCCAGCAGGATCTTTCTCAATCTGCCGGAAAAAGTCTTATCATTATATACTGCTATCTCTTCCAAGTATTTTGGCACTCCATCAAAAACTGAAAAAATCCCCAGTTTTTCTTTTTGTGAAAATATCCCTTCATCATTGGCAAATTCAGCCTGTGCCTTTAACTCCAAATAGGATAGATGGATAATTTCATCAGCCCTCCCAAAAAGTGGCTCCCTGGAACCTTTAAATATATTTTCCATCAAAGAATGTGAAGAACCACTGATAATCAGCAATAGCGACGATTTATCCCGGTACTGGTCATAATATTTCTGAAAAACGGAATAAACATGAGCGCTGCCAAAAAAGAAATTCTGAAACTCATCAAAAACAACTGCCAAAGGATTGTTATCCGCAAACTTAAAAAGGAACTGCAATAGATCTTCTATCTGGCGCAATTCTCCGAAAAATACATCTCCAAATTTACGTTTGATCTCTGCAGACCAGTCCCGCAACAGATCTTCCTCTTTTTTTCGGGTAACAAAAAAGTAAAGATGCCGCTTATCCTTAATCGCCTCCAGTGCCAGTCTTGTTTTCCCAATTCGTCTCCGACCGGAAATAACCACTAATTTCGATTTATTAGCTTTAACCTGTTCACCATAACCCTCTAATTTAGTAAGCTCTAACTCACGTCCATAAAATTTCATAAGCTAACCCCTGTTAGGCTAATGAACATTTCCTTAGTATTTTGTCAAGCCCGATCTTGAAAATAATTGAAAATGTATAATGGAGACTGTTCACTTTCAGGCACTCCTTTTCAATAACTTATGCTGAATAATATCAATAATAATGCACAATTATTGTTTTCTGGCAATTTCATTTCAAGGTTGTACATTTATAAGTATCTATTATAAGGTCACTTATCACTGCTTTCGTTTTCCCCATAGGGGATATTTAATTGTAGAAATAGACATCGGTCGCTGGGGTGGGGGGGGATAATATTATATTCTACAAATAGATAAGTCCTACGGACTAATTAACATTCCCTAAACTATCTCAGGAAATTTAGTTTTGTCAATTACGATAATCCTGCCTAAAGCGTAGCAGATGTGCACATTTCATCTTC
>JAIPGO010000031.1 GCA_021736135.1 Candidatus Cloacimonadota bacterium | reverse complement strand
AATATTCTACAAATTTTGAGTGTATCTGTTTTTGAGAAAGTGTCTATTTACCAGCTACTTACAAAATCTGTTTACAGAGTGGAGCATCCTGCTGATTCTAAGCAGTTGACATTGTTTGACTTATAACTGGACAGTAGTGGAGTTATATATAGAATAAATACTATTCTAAAAGAAAAACCAGGGATATCCTGTTTTTGAAAGCAGGTACTATTATTGTGTTGTTTCTTTTTCTCGAAAAGGATATCCAATTTTAGAAATATGCCCCCTCCCACCCACATCTCCCAGACTTCTCCAGAACACTACTAAACTTTCACTTACTAATACAGTGTCTGTGAGTGCATTAACATGTTAATGTAAGAAACCAACAGTTTTCTAAAAAAAAGTGAACTGTGAATGAACTTGAAATAAGTGAATAGTGCTGAGTTATGGGTAAATCGAATACAAATCAAACCAGGGATGGTCTGATACGATGGAGTCTCAGGTTTTTTCTGACTCCTTATCAAATCATAAAGGATAATTCCTCTAAGTGGACGTTCACCTATGCGCAGCAAGGGGAATGAACACGACCTTAACTCCCGAATCTTATGAATATATATATTCAACTATTGCGGAGGTCTAAAAACCATCCGCAAGGTTTTAGCTGGGTGGTTTGTGCTTCAGAAAACTGCGTTTTCTACAAATTAACACTGTTAATTTACTCCAAAAAAATTGTCGTCATTCATTCCCCAAGCTGCGCACTGGTGAACGTCTGACTTATGGGGATTGGGTAGGCGTCAAATATCGATTTTTTGGAGTTTTACTATTCCGGTTTTATCTTGTTCTGCTTTGAGGATGAAATCGAATATGTTACGCTGCAGGCAGAGGAAGAAATCGGCTATGGGCATGGATTGCTGGTTTTCAGGATTGAAGAAGCGTTTGCCATCGGTTTCGTAGAGTTCTATCATATAATCGGGATGTGGATCGGGTTCGCTTTTTAGCAGAGAAATTATGTATTCAGCACAGAATTGATCTTCTTGCGTAACATATTCACAAGCCCAGCCCATGGGAATGAGGGTTACCTTTTCGGGCTGCTGATCTAAAATATACCGGGCAATTGCTGCAGCATTAACATAGCTTCCGGTAATTACAATTTCAGCCTGAGAAGCAAGAGCAGTCAGTAAACCTCTTGTTCCTGAGGAAGTGGAATGGATAATACTTTTTCCTTTTAATTCAGCCTGCTGAGCATAAAAAGGAGAATTACCAAAATCGAAACCTTGTTGATTAAGTCCCATTTTTTCACCGAAGAGCAGAAAATCAGGATGCTGCCTTTTTAACCTGAGAGCGTTTTCCAGACTTGCGACCGGGATCACTTCTTTCACTCCAAGATGATAGAGATAACATTCCAGGCTGAAAGCCCGGAAAACATCAATTACTACCGCTATTCCTTCCGCTCGAACTGCACCTTCCAGCAAAGGTAAAATCTTTATTTTCATCATTATCCTCCAACGGAAGCATGTATTCTAAATGATATAAAAGATTGAACAAACAATTTGTCTATAAAAAATTTAGACAGCTTTCCAGAGTTAAGTTAATTAATATTTATTTTCAAAGCCGCAAGCAATTAAAATTTAAAGAGTTAAAGAAATAGATATAATTTGACAGTCTGCTCTTTATCATTAAATTGTCTTGTAAGAAAAGAAGTATTCTGTGGGAGAAATAATGAAAATAATGAGAATAATAGTCTTATCAGTTCCGGTGTTAGCTTTCTTTGCCAGCTGTACTGACAGTTCCACCAAGCCATCAGGACATGCGCAATCCATACAGGATGTGGAGATACCTGCCGGTTTTGACTGGGATTTCACGAGTGAGACGGAAGTAACGATCACGACAGTGGATGCAGCAGGTATCCCTGTTCAGGGAAAAGAAATTTCTTTATACAAGACAGAAAACAACCTGGCATTTACGGCAGTAACTAATGAGATAGGAAAGGTTAATATAAAGATAACCTTACCGGAATCATCTTCTTCAGTTTTCGTGGAATGTGATGGTGAGAGAATAAGCGTACCTGTAACAGGCAACGAAGTGAACAAGACACTGGTAGTAAACGGCGGCAGCCGTGATACACGGGCAAACGGCACTTTGTACGTTCCCGGCACGAATTCAGTTATAACCTTGATGTATGAAGACAACTGGCCCAATAAGGGTGATTATGATTTTAACGACATGGTAGTGGAAACCTGGGGCAAGCTGCGCTATGAATCCAATTATCTGCGTTATGTGGAATTGCAGGCAACAGTGATAGCTTCCGGCGCTACGTATAATAATGGATTCAGAGTAATGTTTGAATCAGATGCTGCACCGAATACATCACTGGGAGATGTGATCACCTTTTCTGCTTATGATGCGGACGGCAATCAATTGCCAATGACATCTGAGGAAGTGCATGCAGCTTATGGCACAGACGTGATCTGGGATACGTTCAATCACCAGTTATTTTTCAAGTATTTTGACCATGTATATGATGTAATGCCTCTGCCCTTCACTTTTTTAGCGTTGAATACTTTCAATGAAGCGCCGTGGACAGATCCGGTATCCATCAAAATACGGATAGATTATCAGCAGTTAATATCCTTTAATCCTGTCAGTCCCAGTTTGAATCTGAATTCGTTCAATCCTTATGTCACATTAGACGGTATTCCCGGTTATGAGATACATTTACCCGGAGATATCTATACCAGCAATTTTGATCAGTTTGGTCTTTTTGGTACTGGAGACGACAATACTCCTTTATCTGGCCTCTCTGATCCGCTTTATATTGACACGGCATTCAAGACGGTTGATGGACTTTCCTGGGGACTGAAGCTGGAAGGAACACTGGAATATCCGCGTGAGAAGGCTGATGTGATACTTGCCTATCCGGAATTGGAATCATATTTTGCAGGAACTCAAGGAATTTTTGACAACTGGTGGCAGCCACATCCAGATGACGATTATTCGGAAGGTTACATTCTGGATCGTGGAGATATGACAGTAGCAGATCAGAATGCGCCTGTCGGTGAATAATAAGAATTATAAATAATAAAAAACAGCCCTCGCAAAACGGGGGCTTTTTTTTATTATCAGCTCAGGGTCATTCCTGAGAATTAATTAATTCAGCAATCATATCCATTAAATGAAACCCGGCTGCAGGTGGATAAGGTGAATCCGGTTGTTTTCTTAAAGCCGGGGGGAGCTCAATATGCAGAGTATGCCAGCGTGAATCAGTAACCGTACAGGAATATTGAGCAGTAAAATATATTTTATTATAATTTCCTGAGATAGAGAACTTTTTCAGGTCAGGAGACTTTTTCATTTTATGAGAAAGACTTTGAGAAAAGGCTTTGGCATAATCTTCATCCTCAGGACCGGAAGAGATTTCAATGTCATAGACTGCGTTCCTGGCGCCATGCCCGTGAATTTCAATCAGCAGATTTGGCAAGCCGGCTTTAATGAACTTGAAATAATCGGAAGATTCCGATTTATTGGGATCAAAAAAATAGCGGTTAGCCACGATGAGCGAAGCAGGTAGTATTTCTGCCAGATAACAACCGATGTAGCCGGCATTTTCATCTGCAGAACGGTCACACAGCATACGTGAGTAACTGCGGGGTCCGTGATGAGGTACACCAACCACAATTTTACTGGCAGCATTTCTTTTACTAAGCAGTAGAGAACCATCATGAAAACCGAGGAATTCCCGCCAGGAGTTGTCAATTACTTCCGGCAGAGAGTTTTTATCTGTGTTTAAGGTCATAAGCGAAGGAAATACCGCTATTCCAGGTATTGTATTCCTTATCGCGAATCACATTGGTAAATGGGGAGCGGGTTTCACGTTCTTCATATTCCGCATGCAGAACCATATTAAGGTTCTTCGCCAGAGGGACATAGATGCTCATTGAGCCTGTGTGAATATAATCGTCCCGCTCAATGTGATAATCATCACCCTCAAAACCAGAGGAGTAAAATTTATCTTCCAGGCGATATCCCAGATTCAGCGTATAATCAGCCAGGAAGCGGCGAAATTTAAGTTTAACGCCAATAATGTTGCCGTCAAAAGAGCCATCCTTGATCACAGAAACAGAAGCAGGCTGATAAGCTTCCTCCGCATCAGCAGTTGCAATTCTGAACGCATAACGGAATTCAGTCGTAAGGCGAGGATTGAGTTTCCAGATCAGGTAACAGTTTGCTGTTATAACGTCAGCGTCATACTCTGTAAACCACTCATTGAAATAAAGCTGTGAATAATCCGCATTTAACCGAAGATCAAGGTTTTTTAAAGCCTTCCATTCCAGTTCTGCCGAATATCCGTTCTTAGCGTATTCATAATTATGATATTCATTATCGATTACGCTTTTGTACTGGCGCAGGTAAATTTCCGGATAGAAACTGTAACTCAGAGATGTAATCAGTTTTGGAGAGAAATACTGTTTGATTCCTGCCTGCACATTGATATCATCTTTAATCTCATTATTCAGGTATTTTTTATAGTTAATGCCGAGATTGATGATCTGAGTATGCCCGTCGAAACTGTAATATCGCGATTTAAGGTTATACTTAAAACCCATAATCATATCATCGAGAGATTCGATCAGGAATTTCTCAGGATTAATATTATTTTCAAAGGCATCACGATCATTTTCAGAGTAATTGAGAATATTAGAATTATAAGTGAGGTCGATGTCGAATTCACTTTCCCAACTAATTCCCTTTGCCTGAGTTAGCAAGGCAAAGAGCAGAAAAAGGATTGTAAAAAAAAATCTCTTCATTATTTATTTCCTATGGCAGTTTTATTAAGATAAAAGCGGTATATGATCTCATCCGGTTCTAAATCCATGATTTTTATGGTATGGATACCGGCAGGAACTTTCAAAATATTTACTTTACCGCGGGTAACAATACTTGAGCTGTCGGCAAGGCAGGTTTTAGAATATGGAGCAGCAGCATCCACGGTGAGGATTTCCTCTTCGTCGAGGTAGGCAGCCCAGCTATAAGAGAGGAATTCTACATCTTTAACAATAAGCCGGCTGATCACCTTCAGGAGCAGAGGTCCTTCGAGCTGCATTGAAATCCCATCTTTATCCGCCAAGTAATAAGTATAATCATTATCCTTGTTCAAAAGCTGAATGCTATCTGCAGCCCTGTCAGGCGGATAAGCAATAAATTCAGTTTTTTTGCGGTAAGTCTTCTGGTCAGGTAAAGTAACTTTCACCAGTAATTCCCTGTCTGAATCATTAATGATATTGAATTTCTTATCTTCCGGCATCGGAAAATATTTATAGCTGTTCCAGGCAGAGACTTTTGAGCCTGAAACCCCACGTGAAGAACTGCTGGGTGATATTTTCCTGGTAACAATATCCTCAAAGTTACCAGTGGAAAACTGATAAGAATAGGCTGCGGGAATATCTGCATCCAGGATCAATCTACTGTAAACAATTAGTGAATCAGCATCAACAATAGATCCCGAATATTTTTCTCCTGGCATCAGATGATAATAGCGATATAATTTACCGGTATTATTATTAAAAAGATAATAAATTCTGTTCTTCTGGTTTGCCTGCACCATTACAATGAATAGAATTACAAAGCAGATAACGAATAGAATTCTCTCTCTCAGTCTGCTTTTCATGCCCGACGGTTAACCTCTTCATCACGAAGCTTCATCTGGCTGTGATCAAAGAAAACTACTATGGAGATCAAAGCTAACAGGATCACCAGCGAAATAATAGCAATCGTGACATTGTAACGTTCATTCACAAAAACTGAACCTGTGCCTGGTTCAGGTAATGGTACCGGGGTTTCCGGCAATTCAAATCTTCTTGCCAGATCAAGAAAATCGGATAGATGAATTATAGGAGTACCCTGTTCTGCAAACAAGAACATTGTACCAATTCGCGGCAGGTTATTATTATTAATAGTCCGGTGATATCCGTCAGAAATAAGACGTCCGTTGATCGAACTGCCTATAGATGACAATCCACCACCGATATTAATGTAGGCGTCATATTTCGGGAATCTGCTGTTATAAATTGTCATTTTCTTTTCAATATTAGCTTCCAGACTTTCTTCCTGAACCAGTTCGGTACTATTTCGTTTGATTGCTTCAACGATCATGTTTCTGCCCAGCAGGTTTAAGCCTCTTCCTAAATCACGTCCGCCACCTATGGATGCAGCAACAGATTTAAAAGGGAAAATTCCCTGATTATAAAGCAGGGTCTCCATATCGAGCCAGGTAAAATCAGGATCAGTGGCTCCGAACATGGACGCTCCCACGGAACTGATGGGGACTACTTTAAGCTCAAGCGCAGTGGCAGCAGCATATACAGCCAGATTAATTGCAGGATAGGAACCAGTGCAGCTGATGGCAACGCGATCTCCCTTATTAAGATGCGCTCTTTTCATGAGAGACACCATCACAGCGGCATAATTTGGATTCAGACTGGTAAGCTTTCCATCCAGAGAACCGCGGTCAGTAGTGATCGGCGTTTCCTTTGGACCAATAACACCGCTCTGATAGGGATCGTTTTCCAGATCACAATAGGCACCGCATTCCAAACGATCCTGTTTAACTGCATCATAAGCTTTTTTCATTAAAAGGGCAGCTTCCAGTTTTTTATCGTAATCCTTTTCTTTCAGAAACATACGGGAATTATTAACCCACACAAACAGCAGCATAGCTACTACTAATAAAGCTAATAAACTTATTTTTGATTTTGCACTCGGAATGAACATATTAAGTCCTTACAATATTGATATTAACTCGCCGCGGAAGATAATATTGACCATAAGCCGTACTATCACAGCAGCAAGGAACATAACGGTAACAGTTCTGGTTATACCCTGCTTTGCCATCGAATTCGCAATAAGACCGGGAATAATATAACCAATAACATTTACTGAATAATCGGCGGGAATACTGGTATATAAACCATAAGTTCTCACCAGCCAGCCAAAAATAAAACCGAGCAGGATTGATATAACCATGCGACGGCGACCATAGATAAACATAACTTTACCCAGTAGTTTTACGATAAGATATACGGCAAAACTTATTGCCAGAGAACCCAGAATCGTCCAGGGCTGGTGAAGAAACATGGCAATATAGCCAGCAACAACAATTCCTCCAGCCGTAGTACCGAAAGTTTCCAGGAAAAATAAACTTACTAATACCCCTAAACCAATTGCAACTTCAAACATCAGCATTTCCTCGCTTTGAAATAATCTACAATGGGACCACCATTCCCGCCAATATTTCCAATACCGAAAACCAGAATTTTTTCGGCATCCAGAGTACAAATTTCTTTTACCAGCTCATCGCCTTTACACCAGCCCAGGGGAAAAATCTTTTCCGCGGGGATACCGTGACCTGTGGCGTAATTATGTATCGTCAACTCCTGGTCACCGATCAGGAACAAGCCGTCAAATTCTTCTTTCTCGAGCATTTCCGTCAATTGTTTACTGCGATACATCCGGTCAGCACGAGTATTTAATACAATCGCCACAGAAGTGATATCGGAGTAAATACTGCGAATATAATTGATCAAAACAATTGTTGAATCGGGATCATTAGCGGCAAAGGAATGAGCAAAATAAAGTTCCTTGCCTGCTACCTTATTTAAAAATATTTCTGTAGCCCCAATATCGGGTATGGAATTATACATACCCTGTAAAGCTATCTCACGAGAAATATTGAAACGCTCACAAACTGCCAGCGCCAGGGCAACGTTATCCTTGTGCTCAATCCAGTTAAATCCCCGCATATCCTCATCTGTGATATGACTGCTGTCCACATAGCGGAATTCGGTATGTTCGCGATCTGCAACTTTTTTCATCAATGGAAACACTTTGTCTTCGGAAGTAAAAACTATTCCCTTATGAGGAATTGTATTGCACATGGAAAGAGTTACATTACGTAATCCCGGACCCATCACATCCAGATGATCAAGCCGGGAATTGGTAATAACGCCAACAGTTGACTGCACCATGCGATGTTCTGTTTCCCATTGATATTCGGGAGTAACGGCCATGCATTCCAGCACGAGGAAATCTATGTTTCTTCTGGAAGCAAACTTGATCACTTTCAGCTGTTCCCTGATGTTTGAACCAAAATGCCGCACAATAGGAGTTTCCCTTCCGCTGGGATATATAAGGCGGGGAGCAGAACCGGTGGTTTTTGCCATAACCTTATTCCCACCGGCTCGTAAACCGGCAGCAATCAGACGTGTTACACTCGATTTACCCCGTGTGCCGTTAATATGAACTATCTCCGGAATCTTACTGCGATTCCTGCGATGGTCCCAGTATTCATGCACACCCCAGCCGATTAATAACAATAATCCAACTATTAATCCTAACATATTCCCTTTTTTTAAAGGGGGAGCAGAAAAGCTCCCCCTTTGTCATTTTTTATTTCATAAGAACGCATTTTTTAGTAGTGCTTAGTCGAGTATTTTTCAATTGATAGAAATATACACCGCTAGCCACACTGCGACCTTGATCATCGTCTCCACGCCATATATAACTGTAATCGCCTTTTGCTAAATTACCACTAACCACCGTTTTAACCAGTTCACCCTTAATGTTATAGACTTTCAGTTCCACCTCATCTGTTTCCGTTATACTAAAACTGAATGTTGTTTCCGGATTGAAGGGATTAGGATAATTATTATTAAGTACCGGCAAGCCAGTCACAAGATTTTCTTCATCATTACCGGTGAAATCATCCGGTGCTTCGGTAGTAAATTTAATGGCAAGACCATTCTGTAAGGTTGTAGCCGATGCCGGATATTGATCTGCGAATGTATAAAGCACGCCATCAATATGATGATAATCTTCAATTCCGACAGTGGAGAAATTACTACCTGAATCAGGATTATTTACCGTATGATAATTTACCTGGATAACTCCGTTTCCGCTTTCAGTCGGAAATTCAACCGGATCATAAAGAACTATCTGAAATTTTTCAACAGACATATCATCTGCACGGTTATAAGTATCATTCCATTCAATGATGAAATAATTTTGAGTTTCATCATAATAATAGCAAAGCCTTAAAGGTTCAACTCCCCCATTAAAACCACGCAGATCATCCCAATATGCAGAGACCATTGCTTTTGGTCCCAAAGCAGCAGGAATTGACCAGTTTTTAAAATATACCTGCCAGGTGGTTTCAAAGGAAATCCAACCGTTTGAACATATGGATATACTGTCATATTCGGTATCAAAATAAGTAAAATTGAAGGGTAAAGGAATAGATTCGGTTTGATCATCAGTCATTAGAATAACGGAACCGTTACCACCTTCTTCAGGATCTATTTCCTGCCAGAAATAGTCCGGTGCTTCTTCATAACCGGTATCAAAATTATCATAAGCATAATATCCGGCACTACATGGACCCGTGGGATCAGTGTTATCAACAATACCAATTGTAATGGTAAATGAAGTTTCATAGAGTCTGCCTGTGCTATCTTCCAGTTGCAGGTATATCGCTGCCTGGCGACCGTCAAAACTGCCTGGAGCCGCGCTTAGTTCAAAAACAGCGTCTCCGGAAGAGCCGGCAGTAACATTACCCAGAGTAGCAGAAGCTATAGTTGCCGTTAAGGCTGTTGTTGCCGGAATGATGCTGGCAGTTAATCCCTCTGCTCCCATACTGCTGATATTATCAACCGTAACGGTAATTTGTGAGGTTTCACCCGGTTCCAGAACTCCATTGGCATCATTAACTATTACATTAGAAACCTGGAATACAAGGTTACTTACTGTCAGCGGGAATTTAATTTCACTATCCAGATCAAAAAAAGTCATTAGCAGAGAAAGTTCGCTGCCTTCCGGGCAGGAACCGCTAATATCCATATGGAAGGTAGCTGTAGAGCTCTCACCCTCAGCTAAAGTTCCGAAATTTAAGCTTTCTTCCTGAATACTTGCCATTCCGGTCTGTTCTTCCAGGTAAGCTATAAATTCTGAGCTCTCTGTTCCTGAATTGATCAAGGTTATATCTATTGCTACTTCTTCACCGGCAATAATCTCATCTTGAGCAGCAATGTCTGTAATTTCCGGATCAATTCCAACTCTCTCCACATCAACTTCCATTATCAGGGGCAAGTGATTTACTGCTGTTATAGTCACAGTAATTGTGCCCGTCGTTTCTGCATCAAAATATAGTAATGCCTGGTGATCTCTCACAAAATCACTGACAATGAACTCATCTCCTTTGCGTGCAGTTACCATACCATTATTGATTTCCGGAACATAAATGTCCAGGAAGTTCTGTCCCAGGTTAATTTCAGAAGGTAATTCGCAACTCATACTTTCCGGAGTCCGAGTCCAGATATTCAAGGATGGATCACCTAAAATATTATAGACATAATAATAGAATTCCACATCTCCGCCGGAAACATGGTCATTGGGGAAACTCTGGTAAATTTCCCATTTGCCCCTTAACACAGCAGAACCAAAGGAATGTATGCCTTCGTCCAGCAATCCCTGATAAAATCCGGCAAAGATGGCATTGTTATAATGAGTACTTGTATGTAGATCAGATGGGCCCACAAAGGCAACTCCACCTTTGAAAGAAGATGCATTTCCGGCAGTCAGCCATAATTCTCCAAAACAGGGATCCACGTTGGTATTAGCAAAATCTCCTGTATTACAGACTATTGAAGTCATAATAGGTAAATAATTTCCATTTGATAATTCTTCAATATTCTGAGTATGAAAATAGGGGAAATTCCAGCCCCAGGCATTACCCCAGCCTCGATAAGCCACAACACCGACTCCATTATTTATGGCATTAATAATCTCCGAAGTTCCGGGGTAGTCATAATATCCGCCATCAGGCCAGTAATACACTTCGGTATAACCATCATACCCATAATCGACAGCTTTTTCCTGCAGCCATCTCATGGTAGTTAAAGGGGTTGTGGGTGTTGGTGGTAGATCGCTATAATTTCCTGCGACCAGCAGAATATTATCAAACCACTCCGGATTTGTCATATAGGGTGTTTTTTCATAACTGAGTACTTTGGAAATGATGGTGTCAAATCCACTCTGTTGATCGATGGACATCCTGCCGACGATCATTTCGGGCAGATAGTCATCTCCAGCCAGCAAAGTATAGGGATGATCAGTAACGTCATTCTCTGTAGTATGATAATAAGCCGGTAGCGTGAAATTGCCGTTCACATCTCCTATTAAAAGAAGATAATCAGGCGGGAACTCTTCCGTCTCATAAACATTCTGTATATAACCCTTGATTGCCGCCGTTGTATTTCCTATATCTGATTTCATTACTACATCAGTTGCAATGCCCCTTTCGTTTTTCCAGGCTGTAAAATAATTGAGATTATTAAGATTACTATGTGAAATGATCAGCATCCTGGATGGCAACACGGATAAATTGCGCAGATACGAAGTCTGATAATTATCAGCCATTTTCTCATAGATGGGTAAAAACGCTGGAGAAACACCGTTAAAATGCAGCATTTCGTTGTTTGCAGTCAAGCGCAGGGTCAGATTATCGATCACAGATTGATTTCCATTAATATTTTCATTCATTCTGATCCTGATGCGATGCATGACCATTTCCCGCATAACCATGGTTTCAGCCAGTTCTACTCTACTTTCAGCAAGCTGACTGCTTCTTTCCAGTTCATTTCCCGCAGCGCTGAATAATACTGTTTCACTTTCTATGATCTCCAGGCTTACATCAGTTGCCGGAAAGGCAATTACCTGGTATAGATCATCCCCTTCTATACTCAATCCACCGTCATTAATCACAGAGATATCAAGGCTGCTGTTACTATTATTATAAATAACCGCGGCACTCAGGCTGGTAACCAGCAAGCTTAAAACGGTTAATAGCAGTATTCTTTTCACAATTCCTCCTATTTAATTATTAACATCTTTTGATGGAATTTTGCACTTCCTGTGCTCAGTACATAAAAATACACACCGCTTGCCACAGGATGCCCATTAGCACCAAAACCGTTCCAGAACAGGGTATGATCTCCCTGTTCGTAAAATTCTTCCGTCAATTTCTTAATTAACTGACCTTTTACATTATAGACATTCAGGGAAATAGTACTCGGTGTTGCCAGTGAAAAATCTATGCGGCATTCACCTGATCTTTCACCACTCAAATGAAAGGGATTAGGATAGCTTTGCCGCAGTTTTGTAACTGAGACCAGCTCATCTTCATCATTATCAACCATTGTAGCTGATACAAGTTTGATGTTACCCAGCCACCAGCCGGGATCATCCACTGTATCATCCGTAATCAGGCGAAATCGTATCCACATATAGTTATCTGCATAACTGGAAAGATCATAGTATTTTGTATCCCAGTCATTTACGCCGGATATTGAGGATAATTCTATCCAGTTATTGCCGTCATTAAGCGAAATTTCTACAATGCAGAAATCTTCTTCATGTTCTGTATGGTATTTCTGATCAACTATCAGGCTCAGTTCGCTGCCACCAAATAGATTGAAGAAATGAGATGTGGTAAGCACAACCTCAGATTCATTAGCATAGAAATCATTAGGAGTATCCTTGGCAAAATTTCTTCCAGCGTCTTCGTCATAGCCAATATACCAGTCACCTTCCACGCTCCATTGAGAAAAATCTCCTGACCAGTCTTCATTGAAGATTACTATTTCCGGCTGCAGCTCAATATTGATCACATTTTCACCTGCTTGAAGATCATAATTTACATATTTTGGTGTATAACCTTCTGCTGCTACGATAAAATCAACCTGACCTTCCCACCAGTCGATGGAGTATGACTCACTTCCAGCCGGAAACAGGAATTCTTCATCACCCATGTCATGATGAACGATTATTTTCACTTCTTCATCACCGGCATTGATGCTGCCGCTGATATTCGCTTCAGCTAATGGCATAAGGGCAAGATTCCGAGTTGTAGGCATAGTACCATTAACCGTAACGGTGATAACAGAATCCGCATAGCCTTTCTGACGCAGGTGCAAGGTGTATGTGTTGGGGGAGCACTGCCACCAGAAACGCCCATAAAGTTCATCTGTCATCCGGGGAGTAAAAGAGAGAGCTTTTCTCTCTTCAATTAAATATTCGGCAACCAGTGGTTCTCCGGTAACTGCATTCGTTACATGCCCGGTAAGCATAGCTCCGGACACGTTGTCATATCCGAGTGCCCGGTTCATCATATAGTGAGGTGCATTAATACAACGACTTATCGTATCCTGTAAAAGCGCAGGTCCCGGCTGCAGATTTGCTGTTCCTGCTTCAATTTCAAACTGTAGCGTGCCATACTCATTATAAAACCAGTCATGTGCTTTAGGATTTCTATTTAAAGTTCCAGATGGTTCATAATATGCTCCACCTGTTTCCTTCTCAATCAGGTGAGCCACTGTAGATGCCATACCGGCATTGAATTCTTCATCAGGGCAGGGTTTGTTCTCTTCCCAATTCCAGGGATAAAACACCTTCTCAGAAAGGTTACCCGTCCGCGAGGAATGCCAGGCAATGGAATAAATGAAATGCTGCTCATCACATAACTGACGGAGATATTGTGCCTCCAGTTCACTCCAGGGTGCTGGTCCTTTGTAATAATCATTAAATTCAGCGTTGCCCTGAGCATTCAGAGTATCACCATGTACCCAGTTGAAATCATAATTTCTGTTCAGGTCCACCCCATCGTCATCATTACCAGGTCCGGGGACAAAATCAAATAAACCGTTACCATTATTATCCGTCTTATTCTTGCGATAAGTAGTATCCCAACTGTCCGTAACCACCTGCAATCCTTCCGGATTGTGGGTTGGAACGATCCAGATCTCCAGGTTGTTTCTCCAGACATTATAAGGGTTTCCGCCGTTCATTAAAAGTTCATTGATCAAAGCCATACTGATCTCCACGCCCATCACTTCTTCCGCATGACACTGACCTAAAAACAGAACTGCCGGTTCATCTTCATCCACAGTAACATTATCGGATATTTTTACTGCATATACCGGCAGACTATCCGTACCGGTAAATCCCAGTACACGCACCAGCATATAATCCGGGAACATCTGCTGCAGAGAATCAAGTTCTGCAAATATTTCTTCATTAGTGTGATAAACCGGATCAAGAGACCACAACGGCAAAGCTAACAGTATTGCTGCCCATATTATTATTTTTTTCATTTCTACCTTCTGTCCTGCTTATGTCTTTGTGCAGATATTTCTTCTGCTATTTCATCCTGATCATTTTCGCCGGCTGGCTCTTGAAATACTTGCTGTTCAAGCGATACATATAAACGCCGGTTGCTGTCAGCCTGCCATAATCATCTTTTCCATCCCAATAAACACGGTTATTCTCGATCGGTAAAGCGCGAACTTTCTGACCCTTTGTATTATAAATGGTTACATTGGCATCTATTAACTGTTCACTTTGTAAAGAAAATGACAGTACTGTTCCTTTGCGGAAAGGATTAGGATAATTATTCATATTGATCATCACCTGATCATCCAGCTCATCATCAACCGCAATCGTATCCGGATAGTTTTTCTGTTTCTGGGCATATATATTATAAATATCTGTTTTGCCACTGGAACGGAAATCACTCCAGATCACATAAGAATACCCGTCATCATCAACGACAGCCGCGGGAGCGCTCTGGTTTTTAATGGCGCGGCAGATATTCTCGCCGTTCTGTGGATAACCTCCGACGAGTTCTCCTTCCAGATTGAACATTTGCATAAAGAGGTCCATTCCTGCTTCGCCATCCACATCATCCCAGTAAACCACTATATGATCATTGTAAAATGTAAACTCTGCATTTGCCTGGTCAAGAGGTTTGGCAACCACTGCCACCCCGCCTTCTTCCCACTGTTCTACTCCGTCCAGGTCAAATTTCTGCATATAGATATCATAATCTGTACCATTACGGAAATCTCCCCAGATCAGATATATATAATCCTGGTAATATTTCAGTTTGAATTCCACCTGATCATTTGCCATAGTAACCAGTGGAGCGCCATCGGTTTCCCAGAGAAATTCACCACTTTCTGTAATTAACTGACCATAAAGATCATTATTAGCATATTCCGGTGTTGAATTACGAAGATCTTCCCAGACGACCAGTAAACCTTCATCAGTGATGACACCTTGAGCATTCTGCTGACTGTAAGGTGGTGCATCGCAAATTAATAAACCGTTTTCAGGCCAGCCGGGAGATGTATCACCATCTTCCGTCAAATAACTGGCATATATCTGAGCATCCGGCCAGTCATCAAGCTTCCAGATAAAATATCTGCCTACTACGTCCATTAATACATCTTCCTGCAAATCGGGATTTCCGGCAGATATTCCTTCGTCTCCCCATAACTTATTCCCGTTAACATCAACTTTCTGGGCACAAACCTGGCTGACTATTGGATCGGGCCAGGAACCGAAACGGTCTGACCAGCCAAAATAATAATAACCATTATCTTCCGAAACCTTTACGCCTGACTGCTCTGACTCATGAGTATTTAGCTGCAGTCCCTGATCTCCCCAATGATGATTTCCTTCCATATCCACAAGCTGGGCATATACGGTATTGGTTAAACCACGTAATTCCACCCAGGATACTGCTGCACCTGCGTCATTAAGCACTGCGTCAAAATTCACCTGGTCGCTTCCTGTTGTATCCGTGATTGCAATTCCGTCTTCAATTAGATCAAAATCCCCGTTTTCATCCATCACCTGCATATAAATTTGAGTAGCAATTGTAGCAAAACGCGTATCTTCCCAAAGCAATAAGGATTTATCTCCATCACAGAATATCTGGGCTGAAAGCGCATCACCACAGAGACCATAATAGATCAGTTGCCCGTTATCGATCAGCAGATCATTACCATCATCATCAATCAACTGAACATAAAGTCCCGTGGACCCATCACGGTTATCTCCCCAGGATAAATACATCTGTCCATTTCCATCTTTCTTGATCAGAGGTGAAAACTGTTCACCAAAAGCATCACATATGATCTGACCATTATCAGCTAATTGAATATCACCATCGCTATTAAAATGCTGAATATATATCTCTTCATTAGGATGACCGTCATTTCTGCCATCATCCCAGATGATCCAGCAACCCCCGCTATCATCACTAACCAGACGCGGATTTAACTGGTCATTTACTTCCACACAAACCACTTCACCTGCGGTTGCCCAGGATAACGTCCCGTTTGTTGTTACCTTCTGCACGAATATGTCTTTGAATTCTGAGACATAACGACCATCTTCCCAGGTAATTATAGCTCCGGTATCTGATGATTCCGTGATCCTGGGATTACGCTGAATACCGAATCCCTGATATATTACCAGGTCGTTTGCCCACAAAATGTTGCCATCAAGATCAATCCGATTTGCATATATATCACCATCGTTTTCATTACGCTTATCCCACCAGGTTACTATGAAGTTTCCTGTACCGTCGGGACTGATTTTTGCTGATTCCTGTATCTGGGGTGCACCACATAACAAGGTGCCATTTGTATCCCAGAGCAAGGTACCATCCCAGCTTATCCGCTGCATATATAAATCCTGGTTGGAAGCATTACGGGTATCCGTCCATACTACTATAGCTCCACCAGCACCGTCTTCCCAGAAAGTATGACCGGTTTGATTGCCATCCATGGCAATTATCGCATTGCCGTCAGTATCCCAGCCTTCTGCAATGCTGCCGTCACTTAAAATATGCGTACCATAAATATCAGAGCCACCAGGATTGCGGTCATCAAGCCAGATAATGTAAGCTCCGCCAGAAGCATCACTTACAATGTTAATTGATATTTGTATATCTTCAACCAGACATAAGGGTACTCCCTCAGAAGCCCACATAATATTGCCGTTACCATCAAGTTTCTGGGCATAAATATCACCTGCATCTTCATGCCGGAATTCCACCCAGGCATAAATCGTCTCATCATCATTTCCGTTGATCACAACTATGTCTTCCTGACGATTGATCTCGCCATTTACCATCGCAGCTTCTACTCCCCATAACATGTTGCCATCGCTATCTACTCTCTGGGCAAAAACATCACGATCACCAAGACGCGTATCGCTCCACGTAAAAACACAACCGCCATCCTCTAAGGATATAGCGCTGCGAAACCATTCAATATTAACACCCTGGCGTACCGGAATACCGTCTTCCAGCCATTCAACTTGACTCCAGGATAGCGCAAATGTTGCCAATAATACCAGTAAAAATAATCTTCTCATTACAAATCTCCTTCTTTTATCTTAAATTAATAATTTCAAATTTATAAATCCCATAACGGGTTCCTGCATAAAGATAATTTCCGTGAATCTTAACTTTATAAGTGTAGCCTATCTCGCTGTCATCTATCCGCTGCAGTCTTTCAATAACGCCATCCGGTCCCCGGAAAAGATATATGCCCCCACTCGTCGAAGCTAGGGCAAAAACGTTTAATTCAGGGCTTACAGCAATATCAGATGCCAGACCTGTAGTATCATAGTTAAATATTTCCACCGGATTCAATTCATCGCTGATATCAAGCAATTGAATACCCTCTTCCCTGTTACCAAGATATGCAACATTGTCAACAACCTTGACAGCAATTGTCTGACCAATTGTCGAAATATTGTTTACTATACTAAAATCGGCTCTGTCCACAATCTTCATTCCCAGCTCTTCGGAGGCACAATATAACCGCTCGTTTGTCAGGTCTTCATCAAAACCTGCCATATTAAATCCGAAAAGCTTTTCTTCAAATGTTAGCCCGTCCTGCGCCCAATACAAGGAATTAGGTATTCTCACAAATTCCCCTGTATAATACTGACTTCCTAAATTTACCCAACTGAAACGAAAGCGGTCAGCGTTTATAGACCAGACTTGTAGACAGCTCAATTCTGCATTATTGCCGGGAATAGACATGAGATATTGAGGATTATCCCTGGCAGTGATGTCAAAAAACAATGTCCCGCCGTAAGTGCCGCCATATTTGTTAAATACAACGAGAAGATTACTCTCTTCTAAAACCTTGATCAGTCTCATATTGCCAACCAGAGTCGAATCATAACGAGCAAGCATATTCCCTGATGCCTGTTCCCAGATTGAGAATCCTGCCATATCTTCAGCTATATATATGTAATCATCCGTCACGTCAAATTCTTCAACGTAAGCTTCCGTCTCATAAGTAGCAACCAGATTCAGATATACGGTATCACCATTCTCTTCAGGATCATTAGCCTGTGCACAACCGGTGAATAATACCAGTATCAGTGAAACGATTAATAAAAATACTAACCTTTTCATTATATCAAGCCTCCAACTATATTTCTTTTTTTTTTATTATAAAGCATTATTTATTCCAACATCAACCAAAAAATCTTCCCTTCTCACTTCTCACGTTTCACTTCTCACAATTTTTTAATCCCTATCCGCTTTCAATACTTCCAGAAATGCTTCCTGAGGCACCTGTACATGACCAATTTCCTTCATGCGCTTCTTTCCTTCTTTCTGTTTTTCCAGTAATTTGCGCTTGCGGGTGATATCTCCTCCGTAGCATTTGGCTGTTACATCCTTTCGAGCGGGATTGATCGTGCTGCGGGCAATAACCTTTGATCCGATACTCGCCTGCAACGCTACTTTATATTGCTGACGTGGAATTACTTCCTGCAGTTTTTCGGTAACGCTTTTTCCCCAGTTATAGGCTTTGCTTTCGTGACAGATAAAACTCATGGCATCCACTTTGTCACCGTTGATAAGAATATCCACTTTAACCACCTGCGACCTGCGGAATTTTTTAAACTGGTAATCCAGGGAAGCATAACCTTTGCTGACCGATTTCAGTTTATCATAAAAATCAAAGATAATCTCGATCAGGGGCATTTCATAATCAATTGCCACCCGCTTTTCATCAATATACTGCAGATCCTGCTGCTCGCCGCGGCGTTCCTGGCATAATTTCATGATGTTGCCCACAAATTCTGAGGGAACAATGATCTCCACTGCCATTATTGGCTCTTCTATATAATTAATAACAACCGGATCGGGAAGATCTATGGGATTATATATTACCCGCGAAGTTCCATTTGATAAATGCACATTAAAGCGCACACTCGGTGTTGTGGCTAGAATCTGCACCCCAAATTCCCGGTAAAGGCGTTCTTTAAAAATCTCCAGATGCAGCATTCCTAAAAATCCGCAGCGAAAACCAAAGCCCAATGCCAGCGAACTTTCCGGTTCAAATGTCAAAGATGCATCATTTAACTTTAGTTTGCCAATACTGTCCCGCAGATCTGCATAATCTTCTTTATCCATGGGAAATATGCCGGAATATACCATAGGTTTCGGTTCCTGAAATCCTGCTAAAGCCTCTATACAGGGATTCTTCAGCGTAGTAATCGTATCTCCCACCCGCGCATCCGCCACTTCCTTGACTCCGCCGATAATATAACCAACTTCCCCGGCACTCAAGCCAGACTGCGGTTCAAAGGTTAAACCCAGATAGCCGATCTCCTCCACACGAAAATCCTTTCCGGTGGAAAACAGCTTGATCTGATCACCCTTTTTTAGCTCTCCGTCCATCATGCGTACCAGCACGATCACTCCGCGGTAAGAATCAAAAAAAGAGTCAAAGATCAATGCTTTTAATGGCGCATCCATACTGCCTTTTGGCGAAGGCACTTTTTCCACGATCCCGTCTAATAATTCCGTCACGCCGTCACCACACTTGGCACTTACTTTGAATATGTCCTCTGCTATCACTCCCAGGGTTTCTTCAATTTCATGCGAGGTTCCATCCACGTCTGCTTTCGGCAGGTCGATTTTATTGATCACCGGCAGAATATCCAGATTGTTCTCCAGCGCCAGATACATATTACTCATCGTCTGAGCTTCTATGCCCTGCGCCGCATCCACCAGCAGCAATGCACCTTCACAGGAAGATAAACTGCGCGAAACTTCATAAGAAAAATCAACGTGCCCGGGAGTATCGATCAAATTAAAAATATATTTCTCTCCCCGATAACTATAAGGTATCCTGATTGCATGCGATTTGATTGTTATCCCCCGCTCGCGCTCCAGATCCATATTATCAAGTATCTGATTTACCATCTTTGCCCCGGTTACCACCTGCGTGAATTCCAGCATGCGGTCTGCCAGGGTTGACTTGCCATGATCTATGTGCGCTATGATGCAAAAATTCCTGATATGCTTTTGATCCACTTTATCTTTTTGACCCAAGTTACTATCTCCTAATACTTTTCTGAACCTTTCAACTTTATTTCATCACTCAAGCTGTCAATGGAAATATTCTTAACCTGGCATCCCCCTTTTTTTTCTGAATTTCATTATCTTTTTAAATTCAAAAAAGTGTATTCCGGTTAAGTGGACGTTAACCAGAGCGCAACTTGGGGAATGAACACGCTT
Organism: Candidatus Cloacimonadota bacterium; assembly: GCA_021736135.1. GTDB lineage: Bacteria > Cloacimonadota > Cloacimonadia > Cloacimonadales > TCS61 > JAIPGO01. The sequence continues at coordinate 16,661 of JAIPGO010000031.1, read as the reverse complement.
GTTATAGCAGATTTTTTTGAGATTGAGGTCGTCATTCATTCCCCATGCTGCGCACTGGTGAACGTCTGACTTAGCTGAGATATCTGTTCTCTAAATTGAAAATATCGATTCCCATTTAAATCCATTACTATATCATAACCAGATAATATGTTATAATGATTATTATAGATAATTTCGGGAGGAATGCCAGATATATTCTTTACACTACAGGTTTAAATGGGAAACTGCCTTATATCATGTACTCATTTTCAATGACATATATTTAATAATATAACTGGAGTTTGGACATATTAGATGTTCTGATGAACATAAGATGGTATTCAACGACACTAATTTATTGCAATATATAGTGATAGCTCTCTCATTAGCCATCATCTTCAGATGGAGGCTTATATGATTTTTATTGACAGAAAGTGACTTCAGTCAGTTCTCAGAATCCACAATAAAATACAGTTTAAATAACTAGTAATATATTAATATATTTATAGAAGTCACTGAAGTGACTAAATAATGGGCTTATGAGAGAATACTTAAAATGTCCAAATTCCAGATATATTTTATAATATAAAAGATATTGTGCCTTGAATGTTTTCTTCACAATTGCACATCAGGTCTGTTGTAATATTTATAAACATTTATTACGTTGTCTCTTGTCGCGATTTCTTTTTCCCTGTAGGGGATATTTAGTTTTAGAAATAGACTTTTACCATCGCCTTCTCTCCACCGACACGGAGACGGTCACTGGAGAGAAGGGGGAATAATGTATTCTACAAATAGATAAGTCCAACGGACTATTGAATATCGAATCTATCTCTGCAAAGTTAAAGTAGTCAATTTTGCATTTCTGAGATTCAATACTGTAATAATTAGAACAGTCGTTATAATCCTGTTTGCTGATCTGATGTCAACAGAATATGACATAGATTAAACCCATACGAGACCCAATAAGGTGATACTCGTAACCTAAAAGCGACATGATTTAATAGCAAAATTGAGCTTATCTTAATATATATTAAAAGTTTAAGATATTTTTACCATCCACAGTTGATAAACAGTTCAAAAATGCTGTTAAGTTCCTCATAACTTCCTGAATATGTACAGGTGTAACAATAATATTCTTACATTCTTTAGCAGGATATTAACCTAAAACCTTTGGAGTAAATTAACCGTGTTAATTTGTAGAAAACGCAGTTTTCTCAAGAACAAGCCACCAGGCTGAAACCTGCGACCATCTGCAATGTCTCACGCACACATCAGCTTCATTCATTTCTTCCTCAGCGCTTTCCGCGGTTAACAATCTTTTCTTCTGTTCTCAGTTTATCCGAGTCAGGGTATAATAAATATCAAATCTGTTTTTGCAGGATCACCTCATCAAAAATTCTGTCTTTTTTGCATAACACGCGGAGAAGCCGCCCCCGTTCTTCAAAACCATGTTTTTTATGAAAGGCAATACTTCCCTCATTCAAGGAAGAAACACTGGCGATGATAGATGTTATTCCCATTTTCCCTGCTTCTCTTTCCAGAAAATCCAGGATCTGAGCCCCAATACCTTTGCCCGTCACCTCCGGAACCAGAAAATAACTGACCTCTGCCGTATATCGAAAACCCGAGATGGATTTATATGCTTTTAACCATCCGAAACCAATAACCTCTCCCAGTTCATTCAGAACTGAGAGTGCCGGAAAATTACCGCGCTGCTGCATCAGCAGACTGAAAGCGGAATCCGGCAGCCGCTTCTCGAAATATGCCTCAAAACCATTTTCAGCATAATAATTCAAAATACCGATTATGGCAACTCCATCGGCTGCAGCCATTTCACGAAAATGATAATCCATGTTTTTCTCCTTTATTTTATTGTGATCAGACTTTTTAATAGTTCCCAATTTTGTAATATCCTGGTGCGCAGTTCAAAACCTCCACCTGCTGACTGGTAACTGACCACAGACTGCAGATGGATACCCATAAATAGTTCGGAAAGATTTTCAGGATCAAGTTCGCTGCGAATTTGTTTATCTGACCTGGCTTCAGAAAATAGCTGGCAGACAGCATCCTGCAATTGTTTCATATTTTGAGCAGTCTGTTTTTTATAAACAGGATAATATGCCAGTATCTCAGAAGTAAAAAAACCAGCTGACTACTAATTCACAGCTCAGAAATTCGATATGCCTTTCAACAATAAGCTCTTTGTTACAGAAATGAAGATAAAAAGCAGAAGTCGCTATCCCCATCGGCTGAGCTATCTTCTGCAGCGTCAATTCCTTCATTCCCTGCTATGACAATATCTGCAGAGCGGCATAGATGATCTGCTCCTGCCGTTCTGCAGTTTTTAATATATACTCAGCTCATCTTTACTCCTAAAAGTGAATTTTGTATTCATATCAAAAAATAAACTGAATAATATCAAGAAAAACGTCTGCTAAAAGATGATTTTTTAATAAATATATTGCCCTGAAATAAATGTTTTCTAAATTGTCTTAATGTAATTTTCTTCCAGGCTATTGGAGTTAAAAAAGGATGAAAAAGAAAGATATTAAATCTATCATAATGGAAAAGGTCACTTTCATAGACCAGCCAGAAAAGTTATTTGCGGAACAACTTGAGCAATCGCTTCACTGGGAAAAGACTGATCTTTCCAAAGCTGCTGAATTTGCACAGCAGGCACTGGAAACCGCTCGGTTATTAGCCAGCCTGGAGCTGCAAAAGCAGGCTTTAACCAGACTGGGAATTCTACAGCAGAAACAGAAATTATATGAAGACGCCATAAAATCCCATCTACAGCTTTTGAAAATCTGCCATTCACTCCAGGAAGATAATTCAGTATTAACTGTTTATAAGTCTCTGGGCATAGATTACTGGAATCTGAAAAATTATAAAATGTCACTGGAATATTTTCAGAAATACCATCTTCTGGCGCAGGAACTCCGGGATCAGGATTCTGAAATCAATGCGTTAAATCTTTTAGGGAATGTATATTGGGCATTATGTGAAAACAAAAATTCTCTGGAGAGCTTTTTGAAATTAATAGAGCTGACAGGAGCAAAAGATGTAAAGTCTTCTACTGATTCCTGTTACCGTAATGAGATATTTCAGGCAACAAATAATATTGGAAATATTTATGCAGATCTTTGTGATTATCAGAAAGCTCTGGAATACTTTCTCCAGGCTCTGGCAATGTCACCTGTTTTTTCTGATAAAGAAGCTGAAGCAAAGATATTGAACAATATTGCACTTCTATATGAGTCATTAAACAGTCAGGATGATGCCAAAAGATATCATCTGAAAGCACTGGCAATCAGAACAGAAATAGCTGACAAAATGGGCATTGCCCATTCCCTGAACAATATCGGATTAATTTATAAGCATGAGAATGATTTAGAACTGGCGTTGCAATATTTCCTGGAATCAACGACGCTGAAAACAGAGATCAATGACTTGAAGGGCGCTGCTAACTCGATGAGCAATATAGCCAGTATTTATATACAAACAAATGAACCGGATAAAGCTCTCGAATACATTCGGAAATCATTACAGAATTATATGGATCTGGGAAATAAGGATGGTATTGCTACAACCTATATGCTGAAGGGAGAGTATTTTCAGTTAAAATACGATTTCAGAAGTGCCAGAAAGTATTTTAAAAAAAGCCTTCCACTGGTGCTGGAGATAGGTAATAAAGAGATGATCAAGAATAATTATAATGATCTCTATCAGCTTGAATTACAATGCCATAACTATAAACAGGCCCTCACCTACTGCGAAAAGTATCATTCTGTAGAGGTGGAAATTTTTAATGAGAACAGTATCAGCAAAATCGCTGAACTGAAAATAAAATTCGAAATCGAACAGATGGAAAAGGAAACAGAAATTTTCCGCCAGAAAAATGAAGAATTAGCTGACGCACTTGAAAAGCTGAAACTCTTAAACGAAAATCTGGAACAAAGAGTAGAAACCGGCATTGCAGAATTGCGCAAAAAGGATTCCCTGATGATCGCCCAGTCACGACAGGCAACAATGGGGCAAATGATCGGTTTCATTGCGCATCAATGGCGACAGCCTTTAAACATCATCAACATCATCGCTCAAAATCTGGAAGATGCCTTTAAATATAATGAACTTAACGAAGAATCTCTGCATCGGAATGTTACTGATATCTGCAATCAGATAACTCTTATGTCACAGACAATTAATGATTTCAGGAATTTCTTCAAACCTTTAAGTGAGAAAACTTTCTTCAGCCTGAATGAAGTTATCCCTCAAACAATCAGGTTCGTGGAACGTAGTTTCATAAATAACAACATTCGGATAAACCTTGAACTGGCAGAGGATTGTAGCGGAGAAGGCCTGCCCAACGAGTTTTCTCAGGTCATTCTTAATCTGCTGAATAATTCCCGGGAAGCCTTCGCTGAAGTGCCAGACCAGCAGGATAAAGAGGTTACAATCAGATTATTCAAGGAAAATGGTAAATCCGTTATTACGTTCAAAGATAATGCCGGTGGTATCCCCGCTGAAATATTACCTCGCATTTTCGAATCCTATTTCTCGACGAAAAGCAGTGAAAACGGCACCGGGCTGGGGCTTTTCATGTGCAAAACAATCATTGAAGAAAGAATGAATGGTAAAATTACTGTTAGCAATACTACGCGAGGTGCTAAATTCCGACTTGAAATATAAATTTTTATAATTTCTGTCAAAAATGTTGCAAAATAATCACCCTTTTTCCAGAATGTTTACGAGGGATTATGGATAAAATTATTACTCTGGAAAATAAGCTGGCTCTTATAAACGCTGATGAAAAGGCTGCCAGGCTGGAACTTACTCTGGAACTTTCCAGGCTTTGTCTTGCAGAGTTTCCTGATAAAAGCCAGTCATATGCTGAAAACGCCTATGCAATTTCCGGCGAACTTGCTGATAATGTTTTAAAAATTGCTGCCCTTGATAATCTGGCTGCGGTGCTTCAAAGCCAGCAGCAGCAGGAGAAAGCTCTACCTTACCTGCTTACTTCTCTGGCTCTAAAAAAGTCACTGAAGGATACAATGGCAGTGCTCTATTCCCTGGCATCTATTGGTCAGATATATATGAATATGGAAGATCATGCCACAGCTCTCACTTATCATCAAGAACTGCTTCAGGTCTGTAAAGAAACAGGAGATAAGACATTTTACGCCAAAGGTCTGGAACGCGTGGGCTATAATTATCTGCATCTCTGCGAGTTTCAGATTGCTCAGGATCATCTTCTGCAGGCGGTTGAAATCTACAGCCAAACCGGTGATAAACACTCCCTTGCCAATATCAGTAACAATCTGGGTATTATGCATGAAAATCAGGGTAATTTCGGTCAGGCACTTACTCATACCCGGAAAGCTATGGAAATTTATGAAGACCTGAAACTCGATAAAGGCGTTGCTCATACTTTTAATAACATCGGGAACGTTTATAGCCGCTGGGGGCATCATGATGATGCTCTTCATTATTACCTGCAATCCTTAGAAAAATATGAGCAGGTTGATGATGAAAGAGCTAAGTCTGATACTCTAAATAATATTGGCAGTCTATATACTATGTTAAAAAAATACCCGGAAGCAATGTCATATCACCAGCAGGCTTTGCAGATCCGTCAGAAACTTGATTATAAACTGGGAATTGCATATTCCTTGAATAATATTGGAATCGTTCACCAGTATATGAACCAGCCGGATCTGGCATTAGAATATCTTAGAAAAGCCCTGGCATTAAAAACAAATCTCGGCGAGCGCAGCAGTATGGCAAGTTCTCTCACCAGTATTGCCGAAATTTACAGCGGATTACAGGAATATAATAATGCCCTTGATCATGCTACTCAGGCTCTGCAGATCAATGAAGATATTGGCAATAAATCCGGCATCTTGAATTCTCTTGCCATTCTGGGAAAAATCCATTTCGAATTGAAAAACTTCCAGGAAGCGCAATCTTCTCTCGAAAAGGGACTCGCTCTCGCTCTCGAAATTAAGGATAAAGATGGTGCTGCTGAAATTTACCTCACCCTGGCAACTCTGGCTGAATCCCGGCAGGATTTTCAAAATGCCTTCCACTACCAACAGAATTATTCCACCTTAAAAGAAGAGATATTCAACGAAAAAAGTTTAAACAGGTTTGCGGAATTGCAGACAAAATATGATGTGGAAAAAAAACAAAAGGAAGCGGAAATATTCCGCCTGAAAAATGTTGAACTCGTTGCTGCCTGTGAGGAATTAAAAAAAACTCAAAGATAATCTCGAAGCCAGAGTTCAGGATAGTATTATGGAGCTGAGAAAAAAGGATATCCTCATCTCTGCCCAGTCACGGCAGGCTGCTATGGGTGAAATGATTGGATTCATCGCTCATCAATGGAAACAACCGCTTAATGCCATCGGGGTGATTGTGCAAAACCTGGAAGATTCATATAATTATGGTGAACTTACTGATGACAGTTTAAAAAACTGTACTGAAACCGTTATGCAGCAAATCAAATATATGTCAGAAACTATTAACGATTTTCGCAATTTCTTTGTCCCTCAACAGGAGAAATCTCTTTTTCAAATCTCTGATATCATTCGCCAGACTCTCCGTTTTGTTGACCTGAGCTTTAAAAGAAACGATATTGATCTAACGCTCAATATTGATTCTAATTGCGCCATAAATGGACGGTCTAACGAACTTGCCCAGGTTCTTCTCAATATCTTAAATAATGCCCGTGACGCTTTTCTGGAACGGGATATTCCCCCATCTGAACGGCAGGTGAAGATAACTCATTCCCGTTTGGATGATACCTGCCAAATCTATATTAATGACACTGCCGGCGGCATTTCCGATAATTTAATGGAAAATATTTTCGACCCCTATTTCACTACTAAAAGCTCTTCTAACGGTACTGGTCTGGGTTTATTCATATCTAAAAGAATTGTTGAAGAACATTTCCACGGGAAATTAAGCGCCAGAAATACCGGAAATGGCGTGGAATTTCTCATTGAACTAAATTGCGAATAACTGCTTGAAGGAGAATTAAATGAAAAAAATCCTCGTAACTGCTCTGATTCTGATGCTGGGAATCCTGCTCTCTGCCAGTCGTATCAAGAATTTTGATAAATTAATGAAAGCGCTTCGAGCCGGCCAAGAAGTAAGCATTGTCATCGAATATGGAAATTGCATTCTCATCTCGGATAATGAAGAAATCACACCACCTGACGCTATCGGCGGTATGCCCGTGGATGTCTGGGAATATTTTGCCCCCATGTCCATCGGCAATCCCAAAGCATTCGTGGTCTTTTCCCAAACCAAACTGATCAATTATGCCGGTTTCATCTATAATTACGCTAAAATTAAAATATCAGACGATAATTCAGTAGAAATTACCGCTCAGTACGCCAATTCCCAAACCTTTGAACTCGAAATGGATGAAACTTTTTTCACCGAGATCAATAACGGTAAAAACACTGGAGCGCTCTTCATCTTCAAAGATTGATGTTTTTTCCGGGGTAGTATAATAGCTTCTGATAGAAAGTCTGAAATAATATAAATTAATCCAAATACCCGGAAATAAGGTGATCGGTGAATAGTGAGAAGAAGCGAAATCCGTGATTAGTGGGAACGCCGAATCCCGGAAATAAGAAACTGAGAAGCTGCGACGGAACCCCGAACCCTGGCTCAGTTCTTCAATATAAGTCACATAAGTCCTATAAGTCCCATATTAAAAGCCGTGACCTTCCACGTCTCACGTCTCACGTCTCACTTTCTTCAAAAGAAAGAGGGTCAGGTTATCGTCAGCGATGGTTTGAGTGCCGGGTGGAACTTGTTCTCCGTTGTACATTAAACCTCTTGTATCGAAATTGTAGCCGCGATCGATGTACATTTTCTGGGCAATTCCGTAATCGGAATAGAGTCCGACTCCGATGCCGGCGATTGAGTAGTCTTTTTCTTTGATACGGGCTTCGGCAACATCCATGAGATGAGTGGCTATGCCTTTGTTCCTGAATTTTATGAGGGTGTTCAGGTCTTTTATTTCGGGGATATTGTTTTCGCGGAAATAGTCATACTCCGTTTCCCATTTAATGGTTACGTAGCCGGCAAATTCACCTTCATATTCGGCGATGAATACATCTCTGTCACCAAATTGCTGTTCTGTAAAATATTCGCGGTAAATTCTTTCCGATTTATTCCAGCCCTGAGCGACGAAGGCAGCAGAAATCATTTTGCAATCGCTTTTTTTCATATTTCTGATCTTGATCTCATTCATAGTCGTTTATAGCTCCAGTCTCCATAGTTTAGAATCACGTCTCACTACTCACTTTTTCCGGTAAAGAGTGCAGTGGAAACCTTCTTTCAGGATAACGGTAGAGATAAATTCGCCTTCGTCGGTTTTTAGAAAATATAGCTTTCCCTGGGTGGCAAAAATGCCATCATCTGCATAAATGATCATATTTGGTTTTTTATCGTAAAGTTGCCTGGAATATACGCCTAAATAAAAAGCTTCCGGTCTTTCTGTGAAACTGTAATAATAAGGAATATGCCCACCTGGTAAGGTAATAGTCTCCAGGAATTCATGATCGCCGGTATAGCTGTAGCATTCGTTCTTATCTATATTAAGTGTAAGCAGGTAGCCATCTTTATTCGATATCCAGCTCTGAAGTTGTTCCTTGATCTCCAAGAAAGTTTCGCCATTTTTATTATCGAGAAAGAGGAAGCTATCTTTATCCAGGCATATACCTGTCCATTGTTCCGTGCTGATTATATTGGGTATTACAAAGGGATATTTCAGTTCGCGAAATTCTCTTAACCATAAGCGCTGGAATTCACTATTCCGGTACTGGTAAAATACCAGAATTTTCCCACTATCCTTTGATTTGGACAGGCTGAGCAGCAATTTATCTTCACAGACGAACTGGTAATCAAGCCTTTTGAAATTATACTGATCGGGAAGCGGAATATCATGCTGAGTGCCATCAAGATCAAGGTAAGAAAGATTCGGTTCATTATGGTATTTCCTGGAACGCAGAAGGAGAAAATTCCCCAAAGGAGGCAGCATAAGTATCTGAGAATCAAACTGTTTATCCAGCAGCAGATTACCTTCGCGATCATAAACAAAATTACGGCATTCCTCATGATAAATCGGTATTCGCATTTCATCAAAAAAATAGAAAGCGCTATCCGGATCAACTGCTTTCACATTCCTTTTCCGCAGGAGAACAATAGAACCGTCTGCCGATATTTCCGGCTCATATTGAATTTCTTCCAGGGGAAGTTCTTTTTTCCAGCGGATAGAGCCATCTCTATTCAGGTAATGCAGGTTGAAATTATCCTCATTGCTGGTCAGCAGCACCATTTCACCGGAGTTTTCGGCAAAATTGAAGGAATAATTGTAAAGTTCCCCAGAAATATAGTTTTCGGCAACTACTTCATAATCAGGGCAATATTTTCCGGTTACTTCCGGCGGCGTGAGATAGTTGAAATCTGCTGCAATTTTAGCTGCTGAAAATAGAAATATTGTGAGAAATAACAGGAAAAATAATTTATTCATAGCTAATTAACTTCCGGTTTACCTTTTCTTAAAAATAGTGACCTTCGAATAATTTTGAGGGTCGTATGGCAGGTCTTCCTCATATTCATTCCAGAGTTTGATGGCAACTATATAGTCGGAATTAGCAGTAACTGCACGGTAGAAAACTTCCTCGATCTTATATCTACTGCCATTTGCTAGCAGTTCCGTAAGGTAACGTTTGGCGTAACGCATATAACGGAACGAGCTTCTTATATTGACAAAGTATATATCATCCAATTCCAGACATCCTACGAAGTTAGAATAGGGAAAAGAATCAATTATTTCATTTCTGCGGAATGTGCCGGTATTCATCAAAGTATAACTATAAAGTACGCTATCTTTTATGAGAATGATATTCCCCTCGGAAGTAAGGAACCAATCACTGCCAAAGTCCGTTAATTCACTGATGATTTCGCCATTCTCAGAATTAAAGATAATAATGTTGCCGGATAATGTCAAACCTGTCCAGTTGCCGTTAGTTAAGATACTGGAATTGAATATATCCAAAGGTGTCAGGGGATTATAGCTGTTTTCCCACAATTCCACACAACTTCTATCAATTAGCTGGTAACAGGTAAGCAATTGACTTTTTGATCCGGCTAACTTGCTGATGAGTATCACCTTATCCGATTCGCAGAAATGATAGGCGATTTTGGTAATTATGTTATTCTTAGTCAGCAAAGGGTAAAAGCTATCACCCTTACGGTCATAGAAATACGCATCCCTAAGCTCACCTGTAAGAGGTTTGGGCACCAGATAGTTACCCGAAGGAGACAAAATAAGTTCTTGCTCATCTATCCGCAGATCGAATAGTTCTGTACCGTCTCGATCATAAAGTATATTGCGTGAAAAATAATCAAGCCTGTCATAATTAATTTTTTTCAGCAGAATAGTAGCTCCGTTCTCCGAGATTTCGAGTTTCAAGGTAAAATCATCATTTTTAAATTCCTTAGTCCAAAGAATATTACCTTCAATATCCAGATAATGAAGAAAATAGCTGATATTATTGTTATTGAGCAGGACAAGATCACCGGAGTTTTTAGCGAAAGCATAACTGATACATTTTCCTTCCGGGATCACGGTTTTGAGAACGTCATACTCATACAGGTATTCTCCAGCAACTTCCGTAAGAGTTAAGTCAGCAATTTTATTCTGAACTTTAGAAACACCGGCAAAACAAGTCAAAATCAGTAGTAAGAGTATCATTAATTTTTTCACTGTATCCTCCGCTTTCTTTGTAACTCTGTTTGAGGTAATATTATTTAAATTGGTGTAAAGTTGTCAAATGAATATCGGAAGACGTGAATCGTGAGTCATAAGTCACATATTACCAGTTTCTCCCCTATTCAGCCTCCTGGTCTTTCTTCTTACTGTCTATTCACTATTCATGGTTTAGAGTGAAAATGGTGACCTTCGAATAATTTTGAGGGTCGTAAGGCTCATCTTCCAGATCCTCTTTCCAGAGTCTAACGGCAACGATATAGTCAGAATCTTCTGAGGAAAACCAGTTTAAAACTTCCTGGATTTGAAAGCGGGTGCTTTGGGAGATCAACAACGATCGATATTGATCAATGTAATTCATAGAACGATAGGAATATTTTAAAGTAACAAAATAATTGTCTTCTAATACCAGGCATTCATCCAGGTTATAATAGGGAAAATAATCAATCAATTCTTCCTGTCTGAAAATTCCGGTATTAAGCAGAGAATAATTATAGAGAGAGCCACCGGTTTTAACGATAATATTTTCCTTGGAAGTAAGACACCAGATGCTGTTTTCGGTCTTCATTTCATTAATAATTGCACCATTAATCGAATCAAGAAAAATGATCCTGTTGGAAAGGTTCAACCCCAGCCATTTATCTGTTATCATGATATCTGAAGATGAAATATTTTGGGAGCTGGGTAGCTCAAGGTTTTTTTCCCATATCTTGAAGCAGCTATTATCGATTAAGCTAAAGCAGATCAGGAGTTTATTATTCGATCCCGACCTACTGATTATGAACAGCACTTTATCTGTATCCTAGAAATGATATGCAATATCAGTCATAATTAGATTTCTGGAAAGAAGCGGGTAAAATATTTTACCTTTGCGGTTATAGAGATATGCTTCATTGAGGTAACCCGTAAGAGGTCTGGGTGCGAGATATTTTCCGGAAGGAGCCAGAATTAGTTCATAATCGTCAATCTGTATATCGAAAAGTTCTGTGCCATCACGGTCATAGAGAATACTGCGGGAAAAATAGCCAAATTTATCCAGATTCAGTATTTTCAGAAGAATTGTAGCTCCATCCTCTGAGATCTGGATTTCCCATTTATATTCATCATTCTTAAAATCCTTTGTCCAGAGTATATTACTTTCAATATCCAGGTAATGAAGAAAATAGCTGATATTATTGTTATTAAGCAGGACAAGATCACCGGAATTTTTAGCGAAAGCATAATTAACGCCTTTCCCGTCCGGGATCACGGTTTTGAGAACATCATAATCATAAAAGTAATCTCCGGCAACTTTCTCAAGTGTTAACTCCTCAATTTCATTCTGAAATTCCGCAGTCCCGGCAAAACAGGTAAAAGTCAGCAACATAAGCAGCATTATTTTTTTCACAATATCCTCCGCTTTTAATGTGAATATCTTGCAGGCAATAATATTTAAATTGCTGTGAAGTTGTCAAATAATTGGTGAATAGTGAGAAGTGAGAAGTGAGTCGTGAGTCGTGAGTTGTGAGTCGTGAGACGGAATTGCGAAGATGAGAATGGGCGATCATAGATTTGTCGCTCGTCATTTAGTCCTTCTGTCCTTCCGTCGAGTAGTCCTGAAGTCCTGAAGTCCTGCAGTCGTGTTTTCGTGTCTCGAGTTTCGGTTTTCGACTCACGACTCACGACTCACGCTCTCCCCTATTCATTTGACAATAATTCTATGAAATGTGAGATTTGCCTTACACAGAATCAGGGGGTGTTTATGAGGACTATAATATTATTTTTATTCATTATTTTGAGCTGTTTTCTTTATGGAGGGCTTTATAACAATCAACCGCATCTTTACTGGAATAACGGGACACCGGAACTTCTTCAAAATCCCGAACTTTGGGGTGTCAGTGGTTATTTAGTGGAATTTGATCCGGAAACCTGGGAAGGTAATACAGAAGCAGGAAGTCTGCATCTGGATAATGCTGCCGGATATTTTTACCAGGGCGAAACTGATTATCCTGCTAACCCATATATGATCTATACAATGAAGGATGCAGAGAAGATATATATCGGCGTGCGCGTCTGGGATGAAGTGATAGGCGATCAGGGCACAGGCGGCAGGATGGACCGCAGTGATTTTATCCAGTATCGAATTGACGGAAATAACTGCAATGTGGATTATCAGCCGGGGCTGGTTAGTGAAGAGGACTGGACTGCCGAAGGATGGACGCAGGAAACAAGCTGGGCACAATGGATGCAGGATAATCCGGATGAAGCAAGACTGTTTATCGGTGGCGTTGTTCATAATGGAGAATGGACTACGCTCCCTGCGGCAAATGGTGAAACTGCCCAAACTAATATCTGGCATACAGGAAATACAATTTCTGCTAATTATACGATAGGAAATACAATTGAAGGAGATCAAATTAACTGGGGCAGTTCGACGGGAATCTGGGAAGAAGGTTACTGGATAAATACGTGGTGGGATATCGCAACCCTGATGAATGGCAATATGGCGAACTGGGAAAACAGCATCGGGCTTGATATTGTGTGCAAGGATGTGGATGGAGAGCAATTATTTGCCAATAATGATCATAATCGTTTGTGGCTTTCCGGTCCTTTGGGAACTGATGGAGAAATAATATCAAACCTGTTCTTTGGTCCCGGCAGTGAACAGATACCGCCGGTTTCACCGGATTATCAGGCGGTAAGGTGGGTATGTGCACAACCGCGATTATGGGCGACCGTTACAGAGCTGCCGGTCAATGACAATATAATTATCAATGAGTTCGCCGTTTCCAATGCGGAGATATGCCTTGATCCTGATCATAAGGATTTTTGCGACTGGATCGAGCTATATAATAATAATGCAACCGCTGTGGAGATCGGGGGAATGTATTTGACTGATGATCTGATGCAGCCGACAAAATGGATGATCCCGCCAGGGACAACGATCCCCGCTCTGGGATATTATCTATTCTGGGCAGACGAATATGATGAGGGCGATCATACAAATTTCGCCTTATCACAAAATGGTGAAGAAATAGGACTGTCCGACAGCGAGGGAAACCTGATCGACCAGGTGATTTATGACGAGATCGCCTCAGATATTTCTATGGGAAGATTTATCTTTGGCTGGAGATATTGGGGTGAACCGAGTCCCGGAGCAGAAAATACCGGCAGCAGCAGCTTTTCTCAGGAATTCAGTTGTAATGTCAACTTTAACCTGGCAGCAGGATATTACCCGGGAGCAATACAACTTACTATCAGTAGTGATGAACCGGCAGATATTTTTTACACAATTGACGGCAGTTACCCCTGGAGTACAAGTCTGCAATATACGGCACCTATCCAGATCGACTCAACCTGTGTGATACGAGCACGGGCAATTGAAGCCGGATTATTGCCGGGTGAAGTTGGCAGTGCTACATATTTCATTGCAGAAACCCAGAATTTAAGATCCGTGTCAATTTCACTGAATCCGGAATATTACTGGGATGATGAGATTGGGATCTATCCTCTGGGAAATGGCTATGATGGAGTGATCTGGGAAACGGCAAATTTTTATCAGGACTGGGAAAGACCCGTCAATATCGAGATCTTCGATGATGCAGAGCAAATAATCAATCAGAGAGCAGGACTGAAAATATCAGGCGGAGGTCCCCGGAAAGTACCTCAACGCTCAATGGCTGTATATGGCAAAGATAAATATGGCGATGACGATTTCGATCATGAATTATTCGACTGGAAAGAAGTGGATAGTTTTCGCAGATTGAATTTGCGGAACAGCGGCAACGACTGGGAATATACTCTTCTGCGTGATGCTATGATGCAAAACATTGTGCATGACAGGATGGATATAGACTTTCTGGCCTATCAGCCGACAGAAGTATTTATTAATGGTCAATATTGGGGCATTCTCAACATGCGTGAGAAGGCAGATGAACACTGGGTAAGAGATAATTATGGGCTGATACCGGAAGATGATGAATTTGATATGATAGCAATGCAGGACGAAATACTTGCCGGAGATATGCTGAACTGGAACGATTTTTATAGCTATCTGGAAAATAATAGTCTGGCAGCTCCTCAAAACTACGCATATGTCTGCTCAAAGATCGACGTGAATGAATATATTAACTATATGCTGACGCAGGTATATGTAGGTAACTCAGACTGGCCCGGGCATAATCTGAAATACTGGCGTGAGCGCACACCTGAGGGAAAATGGCGGTGGCTGATCTTTGACCTGGATTTCGGATTTGGTCTTAGTCAATATAACGCCGGACAGCCCTGGCTGAATACACTCGAATATGTGAGTGCTCCCAATGGCACAAACCATAATCCGCCCTGGTCAACTTTGATCATTCGCCGCCTGCTGGAAAATGAGGGTTTTGTAAATGAATTTGCCCAGCGCATGATGACGCATATTAACACCACCTTTGCCCCTGACCGGGTGATCGGGATCATTGATGAAATGGAATCAGTACTGGAACCGGCAATTGAACGACATATTGAAATCTGGGGAGATACTGACACATATCATCAGGATAACAGTTTTGCCACCATCGAGCAATGGCATGATAATGTTGATGTGATGCGCGATTATGCCACTCTGCGGGGTGATTACGTGATAGGTCACATCATAAACAAATTCAACTGGATATATAATTTTACCGGAGTAAATATTACCAATGCAGATCCCGATGAAGGCCGGATATTGATCAATAATGTGGAAATGATCGGCACGAGCTATGCCGGTAATAATTTTACTAATATCCCAATCCGCATCGAAGCAGTTCCTGATAACGGCTATATCTTCAGCGGCTGGGATGAATTGCCGGAAGCCGGGGATTCACTGAATATTTTACTTACCGGACCCTTGACCTTGACAGCTCATTTTGAACCTGATTCCCCTCCCCCACCGATAACGCTCGTGATCAATGAATTTATGGCTGATAACGAGACCTTTATGATGGATAATGCCGGTGAATTTGATGACTGGATAGAGATCTATAATTATGGAAATGAGGTGGTCGATATTGGTGGACTGTATTTCTCTGATGATCAAACCGAACTTACCAAATGGCAGATACCCGCTGGAAATCCGCAAACACTCCTTAATGCAGGAGATTACCTGATATTATGGGCAGACAGCGATTGTGAACAGGGAGTTTTGCACCTAGATTTCAAACTTTCTGCCGACGGTGAAGAAATTTTTATGACCCGGAATGATGGATATTCAGTGATCGATAGCGTAATCTTTGCTGCTCAACTCCCTGATATTTCGTATGGCAGATATCCCGATGCAGGGTTTAACTGGTATTTTATGGATAATCCCACACCCTCATTACCAAACTATATTTTTGATCATCTGTTCGGGGACATAGATGATAACGGCAGCGTTGATGCCTATGACTGCGCTCTGCTGCTGCAATACATTGTAGGATTATATGAGGGCGAATGGCAGCCCTGGCAGTCCATCATTGCTGACGTTGATCTGAATAACTGTCTGGAAGCATACGATGCCGCCCTGATCCTTCGCTACGTGGCAGGAATGATCCCGGAATTACCCGTGAATGGGAGGAGAAATTGCGAAGATGTGAAATTGCGAAAATGAGACTTCACTTCGTTCAGCGTGAGTCGTGAGCTGTGAGTCGTGAGTCGAAATCCGTAACTCGTGATTCGAGATTAATTGCCGCGTCCCAACTCGGCTCTTAAATATTAGTCCTATAAGTCCTATACGTCCTATATTCAAGACCCGAGAACCGAGATCCTAGTCCATCTTTCGACAAAACGTAGCTAAGTTATTGGTATATAATGATCGAATTTTCAATTTGGGCACTACTTTTGAATAGTATTTTTAGTTATTTTTCGATCTGTTTTAACAGTGATATTCAGTAGATCATATATTTCCTGG
>JAIPGO010000030.1 GCA_021736135.1 Candidatus Cloacimonadota bacterium | reverse complement strand
TTAATGATATAAATCTGCTGACATATCTAAAATATAATTCTCTGCAGAATAACAGGGCACAGATATTTTTGACCTGGGACAGATTACTTTTAACTTATACCAGCCGTTATTGCCATTATGATTATGCACATATAACTACTCCTCCTACGCTTAATGATATTTTACAAATTCATGAGCCGCTCTCAGAAAAAGAATTGCTTTCCTTAGTATATCGTGTTTCTAAAACAGCCTGGAAGATACCAAAACAGATGCATCTTAATCTGGACACAATTTTGAATGATTTCAGGATAGATATACCCAACTGGCATTATCTTAGTGAATTAGATAACATTCATAAAAACAGGGCGCGGGCATTAACCAGAAATACAAGAGACCATTTCGTTGATCCCTTTGGATATAATGATGCTGATTCGCCATTTTCGGAGGTATGATTGCCTCACTGCGTTCGGCGGGAGTTGAAGTAATGTAAAATGTAAAAAGTAAAATGAAATACAAAACCGGGAGACGGGAGACGGGAGACGAAATCACGAGGGCACGAAGACACGAAAGTGCGAAAATGTCCTCACTTTGTTCAGCGTGAATCGTGAATCGTTAGTCGTTTAAAAACCAGAGGGTTGGAGGGTTGGAAGGTTAGATTGTTGGAGGATTGACAAATCGAAAGGGAGAAAGAAGAGAAGAGGCGAAGAGGCGAAGAGGCGAAAATTGTGAAATTATCGAATCACAAGTCACGAGTCTCGAATCACGAATCAATATCAATTCCCATAAGCATTCCTTTGCCCCTCATTTTACACAAGTGTGATCATTTCTCTGTTGTTTGTTCGGTTAGGAATCTTAAAACGCTTTCCAGGGTGATGTAGATTTTTCCTGCTGGTTTTGTGCTTTCCAGTCGTCCGGAAAAACAATATTTATATATTGTTCTTCTGGTGACGTGCAGAATTTTCACTGCTTCACCAACTGTCAAAAATGCATTGCGCTCCATTTTGCACCATCCTCTAAATTAATTCTGATAAATATGAAAAACAAACCCCTCGCAATGCAAATTAACACTTATGGCAGTGCTATATTTAACGCGAAACAATAATATGTTGTATATGCAAAGTTTGTCAATAACATTTTGGAAGTTAATCGTTAGTTGTTAGTCGTTAATCGTTAGTCGTTAATGGTTAGTTGTTAATCGTTAGTCGTTAATCGTTAGTCGTTAATCGTTAGTTGTTAGTCGTTAATCGTTAATGGTTAAGAATCGTAAGTCGTGAGTCGTGAGAAGGAAATGTAAACCCAGTGAAATATGCTTCGCATTTCATGAGTCAAGAATGTAAAAGGGGCTTCACTTCGTTCAGCGTGATTAGTGATTCGTGATTTGTAATAAAAAGACAATAGAAGATTATTCGTGAAGATTAGTGTTATTCGTGGTTACAATCTTCACTTCTCACTTCTCACTTCTCACTACTCACGCTGAACGAAGTGAAGTCTCACTTTTTTTAAAAACTTTTTTCTATGAAATATTATGAATTTATATGAATTCTTATGAATTTATATGAAGGCTTAAATCATTATTAAATATAGTACTTGACATATTTTTGACTATAAAATTGCTATTGATCCGGCTTCGTTAACACCGGAAGCAGGTACCGACTTTCGGTAAGATGTAATGAAGCTAAAATGTCATCAAAATGATTTTAGTGCACGAAGTCATTTTTGGGGCAATAACCTGGAGGAAAAAATGTTCGCCAAACCAAGCTTACTGTACCAGTACTATTCCGGCTATACGCAAGGACATGTAGCAATGCCTTACAAGAACAAGTTCGGATTAACGTACATGCGGATATATGTTTACCCGCAAAGTTTCACTGACCATCAAGTAGAGTTCGGAAATGAATGTCGTGCAGTAACCACGACGTGGCCTGATGCAGATGCCAGTTTCCAGGCAGATATGCAGCTATATGCAGATGCCTGGAATGAAACGCAGCAGCCCGGTCATAATGAGATTCGAGATCTTAGTGATTTCAATCTTTTTATTAAAGGATGCTTTGCCGCCGGTGAGGCATCGAGCTTTGATCTTAAGACCTTAACCGTTGATAATTTCGGTGGTGAAGCCGGTGACCTTCTGGGTACCGCAGCACCTAACGTGGGTAACCTGATCATTGCAGCAGGACTGCCAACCTGCGGTCTTGATCTGGCTACTTTGAATAATCCGATAGTGGCAGCTTAAAAAAAGGGGGCGGAAGCCCCTTTTTTTAATTGAAAATTGAAAATTGAAAATTAAGCTTCACTTCGTGTGTCGTTAATCAATTCTTTTCACGAATATCAAGTTTCGAGTATCGGATTTCGGAGACGAAATCACTTGTATTTTTCGAGAGAGAGATAAACAGGCATCCCCACGTTTTAATTATTCATCCTATGGGTTAACTTGTTATTTAATAGAGTAATATTTAGGATTTATCTCTTATAATTCCCGGTACGGGATATATTTGTATAGCGTTAGGTTGCACAGAAGGTGCTACCTTATGTAAAAAATGAGCCCCTCCCCCACCCCATCGGCGCTGCGCGCCGATGGGGTGGGAGGAAATGCATCATTCATAAGGTAGTCTCGGAGTACCGAGCCAACCTTACGCTATACGAATATATCCCTTTCAGGGAAATGAAACTCAACAATAGGAGAGATATTTAAAAATTTCGGGGGATGTTAAATTAATCTTAATTATATTTGACAAGATTGAATAGGAAATATTATTTTTCTATAAGTTGTAAAACGATAGTGAAATTAGTTCTGATGCATCTTGTGATCATGATTTTGCTAAATATAATAAATTTAAATACCAGAAAATTATCTTTATGATCTTCATAATAAACAGAATTAATTATATATAAAATAAAATAGGGAAAATAAAGAATAAATTCAGGAGGGAAAAGAAAATGAAAAAGAGAGAAATTATTTACTTTATCATTTTGACACTATTATTAGTTGGTTCACAATCGGTGTTTGCTGATACTCGTTTTGCAGCAATTGACGGCTTTTGTTACCTGGATGGAGAAGAAAATCATGAAGGGATTAAAATTCTTTTCACTGCTGCCAGTGCTTCTGCAAATACTGATAGTACTTACACAAATGCAGACGGCTCATTTCTGATGGGTCTTAATGAAGGTATTTACAATGTCCAATATTCACTTGAAGGCTGGCAGACTAGTGCAATACCAGGAGAAATTGAATTTTTTGTCGATACTACACTGGAAGTGGTAACACTCCTGGCATTGGGGATTGAAATAACCGGGTCACAAAACGGGGTTTGGCTGGCAGGATATACTTATAATGTAATGGGTGATATCTCTATAAGTAATGGAGATTCACTCACAATCGAACCTGGTGTAACTGTTAAATTTATGGATCATGGTTCTTTCACAATTTATGGAAAACTGGTTGCAATCGGAACTGAAACTGACAGTATCCGGTTTACTTCCGGGCAGCCAACATTAAATCCTAATGACTGGAATAGTATTATATTTGAAAACGATTCTGATGATAACAGCGTAATATCCTATTCAATTATCGAATATGCAAATAGGGGAATTTATTGTAATTGTTCATATCCAGCTATCAATAATTGCCTGATCTTAGATAGTAGTGATACTGGAATCTATTGCGATTACTCTTCCCCGACCATCAGCAATAATGCTCTCAGTAATAATAATCGTGGAATCTTCTGTTTTCATTCTTACCCTACTATTACTAATAACTCGATTAGCAATAATACTATTGGAATCCACTGCGATCATTCTTCCCCGAACATCAGCAATAACACTATCAATAATAATAATAATGACGGCATTGCTTGCTATTCTTCTTCTTCCCCTATCATAGACAATAACACGATCAGTTATAATAGTGATGATGGAATCCAATGCGATTATTCTACTCCGACCATCAGCAATAACACGATCAGTAATAATAGCGATGGAATCTACTGCCTTTGGTCTAACCCAGTCATTAACATCAATAAAATCAGTTACAACTATCGGGGATTCAAAGGCCATTCTTCTTCCCCATCTATCAGCAATAACACGATCAATAATAGTTTTATTGGAATCTCCTGCGATGGTTCTTCCTCTACCATTAGAAATAACACGATCAGTGATAATACTAGAGGAATCTCCTGCAATTATGATTCCCACCTGAGGATCAGGAATAATATTTTTAATGTTAATGAAATAAGTCTTTTTCTTGAAAATGTAACATCTGCACTGGAATACAATATATTCTGGTTAAACAATTATAACGGTTATGGTTCTGGTAATGAAATGCCACTAGCATTTGGGGAAATCGTAGCTGTAAATACTAATGGAGATTCCTGTGATACTTATTGTAATCTGTTTATGGACCCAATGTTTGAAGATCCTGGAAATCTAGATTTCACTATTACAGAGGATTCACCTTGTATTGATGCCGGTGATCCTGATTCGCTCTATACTGATCCTGATGGAACTATTGCCGATATTGGTGCTTTCTATTTTGACCAGGGTTCTCTAGCTCCTGTTATTAATGATTTTACGGGGGAACCAGTAGAAGGTTCAGCTCCACTTGTGGTGCAATTTACTCAGGATATAACGGGACCTGTAACTGAATACCACTGGTTTTTTGGAGATGGAGGAACATCTTCTTTGCCTAACCCTGTTAAAATATATCCCTTTCCCGGAACTTACAGTGTAAGCTTAGCCGCTACTGGACCTGGCGGAACCGACTTAATGACCAAGACGGATTATATCACAGTTTTAGAGTTACAGATTCCGCCAGATGCTGAATTTTCTGCAACACCATTGTTGGGAGTAATGCCTTTAGTAGTTGATTTTATCAATATGTCATCTGGTGAAGTAGATAGTTTATTCTGGGAATTTGGGGATGGAGGATTTAGTACAGAGATAAATCCTGCTTATGAATATCAAAATTCAGGGATATATACAATATCTCTGACAATTTATGGACCTTATGGAACAGATACAGAAACTAAAGAAGATTACATTGAAGTAATAGAACCGGAAGAAGTAATAGCATCTTTTGATGTATCCGGTAATTATGGATGTTCACCTTATCCTGTAACTTTTATAAATCATTCTGTTGGTACAATAGATTCTTTGCTTTGGGATTTTGGAGATGGAGATATCAGTGTAGAGGAAAATCCTTTTCATACATATGACGGTGCCGGAATTTATGAAGCTGTTTTAACTGTATATGGTCAATTTAATACAGCTATAGATACTGAAACAATAACAGTGGAATTAGTAGAGCCGGTTATTCTGGCGATAACGGATATACCTGAAGACCAGGGTGGCTGGGTAAATGTCAATTTTACCAGAAGTTTTTATGATACAGACACTTTGCGAACAGCAGAAGGTTACACTATAGAAATAGAGACTGATAACGAGTGGACAGGAGTTAACTCGATTTATGGTTATGGAGCGGAAGAATATAATGTAATTGCACATACACTTTATGATTCCACCGCTGCTAATAATGGTTTGATAAATTTCAGAATTATAGCAGCTATGGAAGAAGGCAACTGGGTGAGTGCTATTGAGCAAGGTTACTCAGTAGATAATCTGGCTCCAATAGTGCCAACAGAGCTTCGATTTGAAAATGGATATCTTCTTTGGAGTGAACCAATTGATAGTGATTTTGAATATTTCAGTGTTTTTCGAGATGATGATTTATTGAATAACTGCATTGAACCAGAGATCTGCATAGTTGGAATAATGGGAGAATTATGCGTTTGCGCTTATGATTGTCATGGTAATGCAAGTCAGATGTCAGAAATTATAACAGGAGGGTATCCTTATGGTGATCCGGATAATAACCTCGTAGTTGATGCTCTAGATGCTTCTCTTGTATTGCAGTATTTTTGTTTAATGGAGCCGGAGGGTACAACTTTGCCCTGGGAGGAATGGCGGATTGAGGTTGCTGATGTTGATGGTAATGGAATGGTTGAGGCTTATGATGCTTCATTGATATTGCAATTTTGTGTGGGGTATATTGATGAATTTCCAGTAGATAGCTTGATGAGAAGAATGAAATAGTTAAATATTAGGTCTGGACGATCTCTTAAGCAGGTCGGTTGATGAACCAATGAAAGCTTGGACCGAACTTTGTCGGAAAGCCGATTGCAGAAAACCGCATGCATGGTTTGATGAAGGGGTCAAGCTTGAGAAAAAGTAAGCATGGAGCTTGTAGGATATTAAATAATGTAAAATGTAAAAGGATTCTCTGGGCTTCGCAGTAAGTAGTTAAAAGTTAAAAAATCTTCTCTTTCTCTTACGACTCACAGATTATTGATAATAAGTACCGAGTTGGGACTCGGCGTTCTTAATTATTCTTAACTCTTTACGATTAACGGCTAATGATAAAATACAAACGTTCCTCCTCTTTCCGCAGAATTTGAATCTCGTAACTTATTTTCACTTTCATTTATCTCTAATTTCCGGCAAAATCTATCTATCTCTATAATATATAATTAAATATCATCCTTTCCTGTTTCCCGGTACCCTCTTATTCGCATCTCTAATGGCTTGTCTTAGATGTAAGATTTCTTATTTTAACTTACAGCAATACATTATTACACTTGTTCTATAAAATTCCAGTCATAATATAATAGTTAGTAGTTAATTTTAAGTAGTTAATTGTAAGTAGTTAATTATTTATCTGAGATGAAAAAACTTAATAAATAATTAATTCGTCAGCAGACGTATCCAATTTTACATTTTCAATTATTCTCCCCCTTATCCGTGTAAATCCGTGAAATCCGTAGCTGAGAAAATCTTCTCTTCGTTCGATCTCGAGTTTCGGATTTCGGGAATATAGAAAACTTCATTTTCTATAAATTGACATGTTCAATTTAATCCAAAAGTATACCTTGACATCTGGTTAATATCAGGAGATTTGACGGGAAATATTTTAAGAGAGGGTATGATGAAAAAGTATTTTATATTATTCCTAATTGTAACAGTGTCAATGATATGGGCACAAAACACATCTGCTCAGTTTGGATTTTCCAGCAGTGTGCAGGTGAGTGATACTAGCAATTCCAAACTCACTAATGATGAGCGGATCGAGCAGATCATGGAAAATCTTAACGTTTTGCAGTATAGTTATTTGAAGAAACTGGACAAGAGTGATTATAAAGATGCCGTCAAGCTCGTGGAAGAGATCAAGGCACTTTTAGGAAAAGAGTCAGTGCAGGAAGAAGTAACCACTCAGGTATCTACCCAGAACGAAACAGCTCAAAGTGTAAATATCAATATGAATTTTGGCGATTTTGGCGTACCTAAAGAAGAAGAACCGGTAGTAACTCAGCAGGCTGCTCCACCGGTTAAACAGGTAGTTGTAAACGAACCTATGGATAATGGCTCATTCAATAATCTCATAAGTCAGATCAGAAGTGAGTCTTTTTCAGAGGATCAGATGAGATACATCCGCACAGCCAGTAAAAATTACTATTTCAGTGTTAATCAGGTGGGTCAGTTAATAGATGAGTTCACTTTCAGTGAAGATAAAATTGACTGCCTGCGTATTACTTATCCTAAGGTTATAGATAAGGAGAATGGCTTTAACCTTATCGGCAGATATACATTTGAAGATGAAAAAGAGCAGGCGGAACAGATAATCAATCAGTAATGGAGATATAATGAATATAGAGAAAACCGGCAAGTCGCAAAAACTGCAGGAACAAAGCATAGTAGCCCGTGGTGCAATATTGAAAATGACGACCCTGGCAGGCAGTGGACATCCTGGTGGTTCGATGTCAACTATTGATCTACTGTTAAGTCTTTACAGCGAGATCAACCATGATCCCCAAAATCCACTTCTACCCCATCGCGACCGGATTGTCATATCTCACGGGCATGTATCCCCGGCAGCTTACTCAGCTTTGGCGATAAACGGTTATTTTGATCTAGCAGAGGCGATAGCCGGTTTTCGGTTTGCCGGAAGTATCTTTGAAGGGCACGTGGAACCGGATGTTCCAGGCATCGAATGGGCAAGCGGCAATCTGGGACAAGGTTTATCTGCCGGTTGTGGTTTTGCGCTGGCGAATAAGATCAAGGGGATCCCCAGCCAGGTTTACGTTCTGATGGGAGACGGTGAGCAGCAGAAAGGTCAGCTCAGCGAAGCACGGCGTTTTGCAGTGAAATTCGGGCTGCATCATTTAACCGGTTTTTGTGATTTTAACGGACTGCAGATTTCCGGAAAATGTAATATGGTAATGCCCCAGAACATTCGAGCTGAATATGAAGCTGACGGGTGGGTAGTGCTGGATATTGACGGCCATGATTTTGTTCAGATCATTGAAGCAATTAGAGAAGCAAAAACAATTTCTGCACCAGTACTCATCCTCGCACATACGGTTATGGGCAAGGGTGTGAGCTTTATGGAAAATGACGAAAAATGGCATGGACAGGCTCTCCCCTATCAGCAGGAAAATGGAATTGATCTCATAAATGCCCTGCAGGAACTGGGCATAAAAGATGATCTGGAAAAATACAGACAGGCAAGGGCACAGCTCAGTAAGCCAAAAATAACCTGGCAGCAAGACGAAATCAAAACCTATCCCCTCAGTACAGGTAAGCATAAAGTATATGAAGCAAAAACTGATAACCGTAGCGCCTGGGGTAATGCCCTGGCAGAAATAGCTGAATTGAATGCCGGTGAAGATTTTTTGCCGATAGCCGTATTTGACTGTGACCTGGCAGGCAGTGTGAAAACTGCCCGGTTCGCCAAAACTGCCCCGCAGAATTTTATTCAGTCAGGAATTATGGAACATCACACGGCAGTTTGTGCCGGAGCCTTATCAAAATGCGGATTTCAGACTTTTTTCAGTGATTTTGGCGTATTCGGAATTGATGAAACCTATAATCAGCAGAGATTGAATGATATTAACCGGACTAATCTGAAAGTGATGCTTACTCATGTGGGTATTGATGTGGGTGAAGACGGTAAAACACATCAGTGTGTAGATTATCTGGGGCAGGCGCGTAATATGTTCCATTTCAAGTGTATCATACCGGGTGATCCGAATCAAACGGACCTGATAACCCGTTGGGTGGCTGGCAGAGAGGGGAATTTCCTTGTACCAATGGGAAGATCAAAACTGGATATTATCCGTACTGAAAACGGTAAGATATTTTATGATGAAGAATATGTGTTTGAATATGGAAAAGCCGATAAACTGCGCTCCGGCAGTCAAGGAGCATTACTGGTTATGGGAACGCTTACACCGGATGCTGTGAAAGCTGCCGATATTTTAAAGGAACAGGGCATTGCTATTCAGGTCTGGAATATAAGCTGTCCCCAGGAACTTGATAAGGAAATGCTGCATCAGGCAGCAGCCACCGGCAGGATATTCACTTACGAAGATCATAATCCGGCAACAGGTTTGGCAGCCTGCCTTCAGGCAGAGCTTGTAAATGAGAAGCTCTCCGTGGATTTTATGGCATTCGGAGTGCGCGATTATCCCATCTCCGGGCGCAGCTCTGACGTATATGCCTGCTTTGGACTTGATGCAGATTCCATCGTAAAGGCAATTGCAGAGAAGGTTAACGGGTAAATATGCTGATAGTTAAATCGCCTGAGAGCAATCCCTATTTTAATATTGCTTCCGAAGAATATATCCTGGAAAATTTCTCTGAAGACGTGTTTATGCTCTATATAAACGAACCTTCCATCATTGTGGGCAGATATCAAAACACTATGTCCCAACTCAATCTGGATTATGTGCAGAAAAATAAGATAAAAGTAGTCCGCCGTTTAACCGGCGGTGGAGCAGTTTTTCATGACCTGGGCAACCTGAATTTCTCCTTTATCTGTCAGCGCCAGGAAGAAGAGGAACGCAGCTTTATCCGCTATACGGAGCCCATCATAAGATACTTGAAGTCACTTAATGTAAATGCTTATCTGGAAGGAAGAAACGATCTCTTGATAGACGGCAGGAAATTCAGCGGCAATGCCAGACTGGTAACAGCAGAAAAGGTATTGCAGCACGGCACACTTCTCTTTCAAGCACGCTTGAGTGATCTTTCGCAAGCTTTGCAGGCGAGTCCCTTAAAATTTAAGGATAAAGCTGTAAAATCCATCCAGAGTCGCGTAACGAAT
Source organism: Candidatus Cloacimonadota bacterium (assembly GCA_021736135.1). Lineage (GTDB taxonomy): Bacteria > Cloacimonadota > Cloacimonadia > Cloacimonadales > TCS61 > JAIPGO01. The sequence continues at coordinate 27,407 of JAIPGO010000030.1, read as the reverse complement.
ATCAGTGAACATCTGGCAAAAACTTTGAGTGTGGTTGATTTCGAGAAAGGACTGGTGCAGTTCATAACCGGTCATTATCCTGATTCCACTTATTATGAATTCAGTGCAGCCGATATGCTTGCTATTAATAATAAAGTCACTGAAAAATATGACACCTGGGAATGGAATTTCGGCAAATCTCCCCAGTATAACTTTACAAAAACAATACGCAGCAAAGGCGGCAGTCTGGAATTTAATCTAATAGTTGATAATGGAATGATCCGTAAATGTGAGTTACAGGGTGATTTCTTTGCCTGCGGGGATATTGATATTCTGGAAAGAGCTCTGGAAAACTGTAAGCATGAACCGGAACAGGTAAAAAAGCAACTGGAAAAAGTTCCCATCAGTGAGATATTGATCAATATTGATATAGAAGATATTATGGAAGGACTTTTTTAGTGCGCTGGTTTATAATCCTCATCTTTCTTAATGTCACACTATCCGTGTTTGCCCAGGAACAGTATTCTCTAATTCCTGACACACAGCTTTCCGGTACCGGAAAAGGGTATTCCCTGAGTTTTCCAATTGATCTTATGGTAATGGAAAATGAACTCTATGTGTTGGACCAGACTTCCGGCATAATCTATGTTTTTGATGCCGCATCACTCACTCCGGATAGGAAGTTTGGCGGTTTAGGCAGTCAACCAGTTGAATTCAGCAAAGCGATGAGCATTTGTGCAGATGGTAACGGTAATCTGGCAGTATCAGATTATAGTAATGACCGGATTCAGATTATTTCACCTTATGGTGAATTCTTAGGAGAAATTACCCAAATATACCCCTGGAGATTATCAAATAACAGTGGTGAACTTTATGCAGACCTGTTTCCCGGAATTCCGGAAGCCGGCATATATGTGATAGATAACAATGAACTTGCGCAAGTAGTTGACCTGGGACGTTTTTTTGAGAAGGAGAACTTCAAGTCCATATTAGAAAAATACTATTCCTGGTGTGCAACGGACTGGGGTTTCGTTCTCAGTTTCAGTGGCAGGGACGAAGTTGTTATTTTTAACCGTAATGGGAAAAAAAAACGCAATCGCGTGGAACCTCTTCCCTTTTCAATGCCTAATACTTTATATGGCAAACCCTGCGCCTGGCAGGATGGTTTTTTGCTGCTGGGAACTGCCAACGATCACAGTATGGCAGATACTACTCAGACAAAGATCAATTATGAAGGTTTTCTGGGTTATTATACTCAGAAAGGTGAACTGGAAAAGATATATAAATTACCGGCAGATGTCTGGCTGGCAGATGCCTGGACGCTTGAGGGTGATAAAGTTTATCTATACGACTCGGTAAGAATGATTGTCAACCGGTTCCGGCTTGATTAATCATTGGGGATAGTTATACCGGGCAATACTCTTTTGGTTCTTTTAAAATTCTCAACAACTTTATCTTTCAGTTTCAGATAAGCACCATGACTGTTATTAGCAATATAAAAATCCTGATTCCCATAATCCGTGAAATATAGTTTGGCATTATCGGAAACATTGTCAAAGAGTACGGTATTCTCAATTCTTTCCACATCTTTACCTTTCACTTTCCAGGAGAGCAGAGAATATAAATCGGAATCGGTTTTTTTCTCACTGCAGTTACGGCAGAAAACCAGGTAGAAATTGGGATCAGGTTCAAAGCTGACATGCAGCTCATCGTCAGTTGCCTCAACCACAATACCGGGAGTATTGGTATTGATAACCACGGTTTCCAGATAGTGGTTACCTATCTGCCGCAGATCATGCTCCGTATTGATCTCCGTTTTCCAGTTCACAAATTCCCGCTGGATGATAATTTTCTCCGAAACATAAAATTGCACCTTCTTCAGGTCATCATTCAGTAGATTTATGCGGGTCCGCATTTCGTGTGAAAAAGTGATTGTGCGTGCACATGCAAATATTATCAATAAACTTAATCCAGTCAGAAAATATATGATGCCTTTTTTCCAGTTCATACTGATTCCCTTAAAACTCTGTTCTTTATTACTTTTTTACAGTCCAGAATCGTTATCTCTTGTCAAGAAATATTTCAGGTCAGAGCAGCTATTCAATTGATAATTGATAATTGATGATTGATAATTATTCAGGATTGCGAAGGTCTGAAGAACTTTCGCCAGGTTCTGGTTTGGGTTTGGGAGGCAGCGGACATAGCGGACTTAGCAGACTTAACCGACTTTAGGGAGAAGTGGTTTGAGGGAAAGTTTTATGTTTTGCAGAATCTCACGTTTTCGTTTGACATTCAGGAGGGTTTAGAAATTTATGCAAGTTGGTGAAGATATTGAATATAAGGTATTTTTTGGGGAAAAGTGGAAATAAAATAAATAAGGTCACAGGAAATAATGAGAAAAAGTATCGTAGCAATAGTAGGGCGTCCGAATGTAGGTAAATCTACATTATTTAACCGGATATGCCGTGAACGGAGCGCCATAGTGGATTTTGAAGAAGGGATCACACGTGACCGTAAATATCAGGCTGCCGAATGGAACGGCATATATTTTACCTTAGTAGATACGGGTGGTATAGTACAACGCTCGGATGATAAAATGGATATGGCAGTGAGGCTGCAGGCAGAAGTTGCCATCGAGCAGGCAGATCAGATCATATTTCTGTTAGATCTGAAAACAGGAATAACCGATATTGATCTGGAAATAAGCAGGATATTATCTTTACATCGGGAAAAAGTGATGCTGGTGGTTAACAAAGTAGATAATGAAAAAGATGAGCTGGAATTGTATGAATTTATGCAGCTTGGTTTTGGAGAACCGATTGGTATAGCAGCAGCCCATGGGCGTAATTGCGGAAATTTTCTTGATGAACTGGTACCACTTCTGAATCCTGTAAAAGAAGAAGATGTTGAGGTTCCCCGGGATCAGATCAAGATTGCCATAGTGGGCAAGCCTAATGTGGGGAAATCCTCATTGATCAACCGGTTATTAGGAGAAGAAGCTAATATAGTCACAGATATACCAGGCACCACGCGAGATTCACTTGATCAGACGCTGCGCTATCATGGAGAAGATTTCATATTTGTGGATACAGCCGGCTTACGTCGCAAGACGAAGATCAAATATGGTGTGGATTATTTCAGTTCTATGCGGACTATAGAAGCCATACACGAATCGAATATGGTGATACTTGTTCTTGATGCTCAGGAAAAGGTATCTACTCAGGAATTGAAGATTGCCTCTTTTGCAGAACGTCATAAACGTGATGTGATGCTGCTCGTGAATAAATGGGATCTGATCGAGAAAGATAACAAAACATTTGGGGAATTCGTCAAAGAGATACGCTATGAAATGCCGTTTCTATCTTATGCCCCGGTCATGTTTGTATCTGCTTTGACCGGTCAACGAGTATCACATATACTGGAAAGAGTGATCAAGATAAAAACAAACAGTAAGAAAAGGATATCCACGGCAGAATTGAATAAATTTCTGTCAACAACGACTCAACGTTTTGCTCCGGCGCATTCTTCCGGAAAACATACAAAAATATATTACTGCACGCAAACGGAAGTAAATCCTCCAACTTTTGTATTCTTTTGTAATGATGAAAAACTGATAACCAAGCATTATCAGAAATTTATAGAGAACCAGTTACGGGCAACCTTTGATCTGGAAGGAGTATCTTTCAGGATGCATTTCCGTGGCAGAAGCGGCGAAGAGTCTGAGAGGAAGTAAATAAATGAACTGGTTATATTTTATTATCAGTCTGATGATTGCTTACTTGATCGGCAGTATTCCATTCAGCTTCATATTTGGCAAGCTACGAGGAATAGACCTGAGGGAGCATGGCAGCGGCAACGTGGGAGCTACAAATGCCTTGCGGGTATTAGGGACAAAAACCGGCATCATTACTCTGCTGCTGGATATGGGCAAGGGATTACTGGCAGTGGAAATTGGCAGGATGCTGCTGGGTTCCGGCATTGAATGGCAACTTGTGCTAGTGGCAGTAGCCGCAATTGCAGGTCATATCTTTACCATATTTTTAAGATTTAAAGGCGGAAAAGGTGTCGCCACATCTGCAGGTGTATTTATAGATTTACTACCAATACCCTGTCTTCTGGCACTCCTGCTTTTTATCATTATAGTCAGCATTACACGTTATGTATCATTAGGATCGATAACAGCAGCATTTTTCCTTTTCAGCTACATGCTGGTTGTGGCAATCAGGAATAATTTTACTAATTTGCCTTCACTGGCAGTAGTAACCCTGGTGGCAGGATTCATTATCATCCGTCATAAGAGTAATATCCAAAGGTTGCTGCAGGGAAATGAGAACAAAATATCTTTTAAGAAGAAATAAAGAGGAAATATGTGCGGGATAATCGGAGTATTTGGCAGCGACCGGGCAGCAGAGATAGCAGCTCTGGGTTTATTTGCAGAGCAGCACCGGGGACAGGAAAGCTGCGGAATCGCTGCTTCTAATGGTTCATATATCAAGCTTTGCAAACAGATGGGACTGGTCAAGGAAGTATTCAGCAATGAAGTGCTCGAGGGTTTAAAAGGCAGAGTCGCCATAGGTCATGTTCGCTATCCTACCTGTGGCAGTTCGAGTGAATATAATTCACAGCCTCACGTGGTAGAGACATTGTTTGGTCCGGTTTTTGCCCTGGCAAGCAACGGAGATATCACTAATTATAATTCTGTGAAAGAAAAACTTCAGGAAAAGGGAGTCTTCTTTCACAGCAATAATGACGGAGAATTGCTCATAAGATACATCGTCTATAAGATCGTATATGAACATAAAACAACCATAGCCGCTATCCGGGAATTAATGGCTGAGATCAAGGGTGCCTATTCCACAGTTTTTATGAACCGGGATGAACTATATATCTTCCGTGATCCTTATGGCATCCGTCCTTTGAGTGTAGCAGAAGTTTCAGACGGCAGTTATGTGGCAGCCAGTGAAAGTTGTGCTCTTGATCTTCTGGGAGTGAAATGGAAAAGAGAAGTGAAACCGGCAGAGATCATCAGGATCAATAAGCAGGGATTACAGATATATGAGAACAACGCCAGAGAAATGCGTGAGGGTGACAGTGAAAAACACTGTATTTTTGAGCACATATATTTTGCCCGTCCCGACAGCTTTGAATATGGTGAAAACGTTTATGACGTACGCAAACGCATCGGGGCAGAGCTTGCTTTGGCTGATGACGTTAAAGCAGATGTAGTAGTACCTGTGCCGGATTCGGCAAATTTTATTGCCCTGGGATATGCAGAAAAAAGCGGGATACCTTATGAAATGGGACTGATCAGGAACCATTACGTGGGGAGAACATTTATCCAGCCTGATCAAACTGTGCGTGATGAAAGCGTATATCACAAGTTTAATCCCCTCTCCAATTTTTTCACGGGTAAGAAAGTAATCCTGATAGATGATTCCATTGTCCGCGGCACCACGCTGCGGAAAATAGTTAAATTGATCAAATCGAAAGGTGCAACAGAGATTCATTTACGTATAGGATCACCAGCAGTGCAGTATTCATGTTTTTATGGTATTGATACGCCCAGCCAGGACGAGCTTATAGCATTTCAGAAGGATTATCGTGAGATAGTAGATTTTCTGGGAGTAGATAGTTTGATGTATATGAGTCAGGAAATGCTTGGCAGAACAGTTGCTTTTCCGGAAAAATACTGTTTTGCCTGTTTCAGTGGAAAATATCCGGTCGAAATTGAAGAAAATATAAGACGTAAAATTATCTATAAAGAATGTGATTTCAGTTATCATAGATGAAAGATAAAATACATAACCGGGAAGAATTGCAGCTAATCTGCCGTAAACAGCAAAAAGAAGGCAAGAAAGTCGTCTTTACTAACGGCTGTTTTGACATTCTGCATAAAGGGCATGTGCTTTACCTGCAGGAAGCCCGAGAACTGGGTGATGTGCTGGTAATCGGCTTAAACAGTGATGCTTCCGTGAAAAGAATTAAAGGAAACTCGCGACCTGTGAATTCGGAGAATGACCGGGCAGTGGTTCTTTCAGCCTTGCAGATGGTGGATTTTGTGACCATATTTGAAGAAGATACACCTTATGAATTGATTAAAGCACTCCAGCCGGATATCCTGGTAAAAGGCGGAGACTGGCAGCCGGAGGAAATTGTAGGCAGTGACATTGTGCTTGCCCGAAAAGGTAAAGTGATCAGCCTGAATTATTACGCCGGTTATTCCACTACAGAAATAATAAAAAAAACAAAGGCTTAATAATGGAAATAATTGAAGATATTGCCATCGTGAAAGAAGTGAGAAATAAGCAGGTACTGGTGGCAATACCACGCAGTGAAAGCTGTGAAAGCTGTGCAGCACATGGACTATGCCATAAAGGTGAAGAGCCGGCGACTCACTGGATAACCAGTGATCTAAAGCTGGAAAAGGGAGATTATGTGAAACTGTTTATCTCACCCGCATTACGCATCACCTCAGGAATCATCATTTTTCTTCTGCCGGTTTTTATAATGCTGATATTTTATTTAATACCGCGTTTCCTGCTGTCTGCCACCGAGAATATTTCCATTTTGAGCTCAATATTATCTTTGGGAGTAAGCGGACTGGTGATTTATATTCTGGATAAAAGCTGGGGTAAGCGGATAAGATTTGAAATAGTGGAAAAGCTTTCGGAAGAGGATTGAGAATGAAAATCAAGCTGAACAATATGGTATTTTATGGTTATCATGGCACTCATGCCGAAGAACGTAAGCTGGGTCAGCGTTATAATGTGGATATAATTCTGGAGACAGATCCTGTTCATGACCAGGAAATAAGGAAACTGGAAGATACAGTTGACTATACGCAGGTATTTGAACTGATCAGGAATGTAATGGAAACACATTCCTATCATTTGATGGAGAATTGTGCCAATCAGGTATTAAATGAACTTTTCAAGCAGTTTCCCGAAGTATTACATGCCGAGATTTCGATCAGGAAACCTTCCGTGGCAATAAGCGGCTCTCTTGATTCAGCAGAAATAGTAATGGACAGGAGCAGATGTTAGTATATCTGGGACTCGGATCAAATCTGGGAAACCGGGAAGAATTTCTGAACTTAGCCAGAATGGCACTGCCTAATAACGGTAATCTGACAATTTTACGGGAAAGCAGAATAATCAAAACAGCTCCTTATGGAAATACGGATCAGCCGGAATTTCTGAACCAGGTGCTGGAACTGGAAACAAGCCTCTCCCCTCTTGCCATGCTGACCTTAATCCGGGAGATAGAAAAGAGCGCTGGACGGCAGAGAAACGAGAAATGGGGAGCACGCACTCTTGATATTGACATCCTGTTCTGGGGTGATGAGATCATAAATAGGGAAGAATTGATAATCCCACATCCTGATCTTCATAACCGACATTTTGTTCTGGAGTCATTAGATGAACTGAATCCTGAACTGCTGCATCCCATATTAAAAAAGACAGTCAATGAATTATATAAAACGTTATGCGGGGGAAAAAATTGAGAACAGCTACTGTAATTCTGGCAGCGGGTAAAGGAACCCGTATGAAAAGCGATCTGCCCAAAGTCGTGTTTAAGCTCTCCGGTAAAGCGATGATCAACCGGGTAATCGAAACGGCAAACCAGATCAACAGTGAAAAGATTATTGTGGTGGTGGGATATAAAAGAGAGCAGGTAAAAGCCGAAATCGGGAACCAGGCTAATATTGAATATGCCGTGCAGGAACCCCAGATGGGAACAGGGCATGCCGTTATGGTCTGCCGGGAAGCACTAAAGGATTTTGAAGGCATTGTTTTCATACTCTATGGTGATGTTCCAATGTTAAAAGTGCATACTCTGCAGCAAATGCAGGAAGTGCACCTTAAAGAACAGGCTGCCTGCACAGTATTGACGGCAGTAATATCAGACGCTGCGCAATACGGTAGAATAGTGCGAAATGAAGCAGGGGAATTTTTAAGGATCGTGGAATTTAAAGATGCCAGCCCAAAAGAACATAAGATCAAAGAAATCAATACCGGTATATACTGTTTTAATTCCGGCAGTCTGCGGGAAAGCCTTGAAGAGCTGACAAATGATAACAAACAGAAAGAGTATTATCTTACAGATACTCTGGAAATCCTGCGTAAAAAAGGGAACCACATAGCATCGGTAATTCTGGATGATTTTACGGAAGCAACAGGCGTGAATTCTCTGGAGCAGTTAGAAGAACTGGAAAAGCATTTTATTAACGAAGTTGAGAATTAGGAAGAGGCTGAGAATATGAATGATATTTTATATTCACCCTGGAGATTGCAATATATAATAGGTGAAAAGGAAAAACGCTGCATATTCTGTCTGCCGGAAGATACAGCGCAAGACAGCCGGCACCTGGTTATTCATCGAACCAGACACAGTTTTGTGATCATGAATATGTATCCCTATAACAATGGTCATCTGCTGGTGGTCCCGTTGCGTCATGTAAGTAAATTAGATGAATTGAGTGCTGAGGAAAGCAGAGACTTATTCGAACTTGTCCAGCGGACAGTAAAAGTTTTGGAAACAGCCTATCAACCTGACGGTATGAATCTCGGTATGAACCTGGGAAAAGCAGGGGGCGCCGGAATCGAACAGCATCTGCACATGCATATTGTGCCACGCTGGGAAGGAGACTTGAATTTTATGACCGCCATAGCCGGGACGCGGGTAATACCGGAGAAATTTGAACAGGCATTTAAGCGTTTACAGGAACAGTTTGACAAGAGCGATGACTAAAAAAAATCTGACAGAGAATCCGGGTAAGTCCCAGAATGGAATGCAGCTCTTTTTTGTGCTGGCGCTGTTGATAATGCTTATTTATATATTTTATCCTTATAAGCAGCCGCAGCAGGAAGCAAATGATCTGCCAAAACCGGAAATATATATTGTGGTTTTAAATGGCTGCGGGATTGCCAATATAGCTCAGGAAGTGTCAAAACAGCTTCTTGACCAGGGAGTTAACGCTATGACCTGGGGAAATACGGATAATCCGAACTGTATTCACCAGAAGACGCAGATCGTTGTAAGACAGGAATCTGAAAACCAGGCTGCTAAACTTGCGTATTTGCAAAAAGTAACCGGGATCAAAGAATTTATTATAGCCCATAAGGAAAATTCGTTAACCGAATTCGAACTTATACTGGGCAAAGATTATATAAATTATTTTAAAAAATAGAGGTATTATGGAGATTTCATTGAAGGAACAAATTGCCAGAATTACAGAGTGGGCAGAAGAGAAGAAAGCAGAAAATGTCCGCAGTTACGTAGTTGAAGGGAAATCTGATTACACTGATGCCATTCTTGTATGCGAAGGAAGTGGAGAATTGCATAATCGCGCCATAGCAGATAACATTCTGGGACATGCCAGAGAAAACGGCATCTATATTATGGGAAAAGAAGGATATACTCAAGGCACCTGGATTTTAATAGATATGGGGAACGTCATCGTTCATATTTTTGATGAATCAACGCGGGCCTACTATGATATTGAAAAACTCTGGGATGCATCCCTGAAATTACGCCAGCAGACTCAACAGAATAGTGAAACCGATCTTAACGGAGGAGAGGAGTAAGAAATGTTGAGAGATAAAATTCGTGCTGATATCGAACAGGTAATGAAGACTCTCGGTTTTATTTTCAATGACCGTTATACGGTGGAAGAGCCAAAAAATCCCGAACATGGGGATTTCTCGACTAATATTGCCATGGTAACCTGCAAACTGAATAAGATGAGACCTATTGACCTGGCAGAGAAAATCGCAGCTGCCTTTTCCCGAAAAAGAGATTATAAATCTGTGGAAATAGCAGGAGCGGGATTTATTAACTTCACAATGAGCAATTATGTTTTTCACCAGTTGATGCCGGTTCTGATGTATTCTGATTATGGAACCAGTACTTATGGCGAAAAGAAGAAAGTTATTCTGGAATTCGTTTCTGCAAATCCCACAGGTCCCCTGAACGTAGTGTCAGCCCGTGCATCTGCATATGGCGATACACTTTTCAGAGTGATGCAATACATCGGATTTGAGCCTTTTCGGGAATACTATGTAAATGATGCTGGAAATCAGGTTGACATACTGGCGGAATCAGTAGAATTACGCTACCGTGAGTTGCATGGGGAAAAAATCAGAGAATTTCCGGCAGAAGCGTATAATGGCGAGTATATCAAGGATATTGCCGCACATTTAAACGCAATTGATGGTTCAAAACTTCTGCATTATTCAGAAAAAGACCGCCTGGAACGAATGAAGAATTTCGCTCTGGACGAAATACACAATATGCAGGTAAGCAGTCTGGATAATTTTGGAGTTGATTTTGAGAACTGGATGAGCGAACAGAAACTGCGTCAGGAAGGCTCTATCGAGGAAGTACTCAGTTATCTATCGGAAGCGAATGTAACATACGAAAAAGATGATGCCATCTGGTTTGAATCAACTAAATTCGGCGATGAAAAAGACCGCGTACTCATGAGGGCTGATGGCACCATAACTTACATCGTTCCTGATATCGCCTATCATCTAACCAAGTACCAGCGTGGTTTTGATATTATTATCGATGTTCTGGGACCGGATCATCATGGTTATGTGCCACGTCTGATGGCAGCTCTGGAAGCCTTGAATTATGACAAAGATAAACTGGAAATCGTTTTTCTGCAGCATATAAATCTGCTGAGTAACGGAGAGATGGTGAAAATGTCCAAACGAACCGGGCGAATAGTTACCATGCAGGAACTCATAGATGATGTAGGCAAAGATGCGGCGCGCTATTTCTTTCTTGATCGTAAACCTAATTCACATCTTAACTTTGATTTTTCTCTGGCAAAAAAAGCTTCTGCCGAAAACCCGGTTTATTATATTCAATATGCCCATGCCCGTATCTGTTCGGTTATGGTAAAGGCTAAGAAAGCAAAGATGTCACTGGATAATTTTGATTTGAAGTCATTAAAGAAACTGGATAAGAAAGAAGAAATCAAGCTTATCAAGAAAATGCTTTCTTTTACCGATGTATTAATCCTCATTGCTGATAAACGCGAACCTCACCGGCTGGCTTCATATACTCTAGAACTGGCAGGTATGTTCCACAAGTATTATAATGCCCATAAAATAATAAATCCACGCTATGAAGATATTTCACGCTGCCGGATATTTTTAATTTCCTGTATAAAGAATATTCTCGGAATATCTCTTGAACTTATGGGTATATCCGCCCCTACTTCCATGAAAAAGAAGAGCAAGAAATAGCCGAAGTAATGCAGAAAGTTCTGGTCATTTCAGATACTCATGGTAATCAGCGACTGATGCGCAGCGTTATGCAGAAAGAAAAAGAATTAACTCACATAGTGCATCTGGGGGATTTTTATGAAGATATTGAGTATAATAATGATCTGACGGACGGTAAAGTTATAATTCGAGTTCCGGGGGTATTTCATCCCGGTTATTACTCGCAGCAGGTACCATTCTACCAGACTTTTAAGGTGGAAAAGATAAAAATTTCCTGCGTGCATGCCTACATGGATATAAAACGGATTCCTGTAAAAGGGAATATAATATTATTCGGGCATACCCATCAACGGGAATTATTTAAAAAAGAGCAGAATATATATATAAATCCGGGACACTTAAAAAATGAGACCGACCGTGGTTATAAGGCATCATATTGTGTTATTGAGATCAAGGGTAATACAATAAAAATTATTTTTAGAGATTACATGTGTAACCTCATAGAAGAATTCCCGTTAGAAATCATAAACAGAATTGGAGGATAAATGACGATAGAGCAGATTAATCAGAAAGTAATGGAAAAAAGTCCCGTAATCGATGATGTTATAACCGAAATCAGCAAGGTGATCGTAGGGCAGAAATATATGATCAGTCGTCTGCTGGTAGGTCTGCTGGCAGACGGACATATTCTTCTGGAAGGTGTGCCGGGATTAGCGAAAACACTTGCTGTAAGCACTATTGCCAGAACTATCAATGCCAGTTTCAACCGCATCCAGTTTACGCCGGATTTATTGCCGGCAGATTTAATGGGAACATTGATATACAATCAGAAGACAGCGGAATTCATAGCAAAGAAAGGTCCCGTATTTGCCAATTTCATCCTGGCAGATGAGATCAACCGGGCACCTGCCAAAGTGCAATCCGCCTTGCTGGAATCGATGCAGGAACGTCAGGTTACCATCGGTGACACCACATATCCTCTACCTAAACCATTTCTGGTTATGGCGACTCAGAATCCGCTGGAACAGGAAGGCACTTACCCTTTACCGGAAGCCCAGGTTGACCGTTTTATGCTCAAGCTGATAGTAGGCTATCCCAGCCGTGATGAAGAAAGATTGATCCTTGACCGTATGGTTAAAGGAGAAGAAATATTATTAAGCAGATTAATGACTCCTGCAGACATCCTGGAACTGCGCCAGCTTGTGAAAGAAATTTATATGGAAGACAAGATCAAGGAATACATCCTTGACCTGGTTTTTGCGACCAGAGAACCGGCTAAATACAAGATAAAAGACCTTGATTATATGATAGACTGCGGCGCTTCTCCAAGAGCCACTATCTATCTGGCGCAGGCGGCAAAAGCACATGCTTTTCTGGAACACAGAGGTTATGTGATCCCCGATGATATTAAAGCTATTGGAAAGGATATACTGAGACATAGAGTGATATTAACTTACGAAGCGGAAGCGGAACAGGTCACTCAGGAAGATATTGTCAACCGTCTCTTTGATGAAATCGAGGTGCCCTAAAACATGGATGTTGCTGAAATAATAGCAAAAATCCGTAAAATAGAGATCACCACCCGCAACCTCGTCACTGAGATGTTTTCCGGTGAATATCACAGCATGTTCAAAGGGCAGGGTCTGGAATTTTCGGAAGTAAGAGAATATCAGTCAGGAGACAGTTTCCGGCAGATAGACTGGAATGTTTCTGCCCGTATGGGGCATCCCTACATCAAGAAATTCGAAGAAACCCGTGAACTGAACGTGATCTTTCTCATTGATGTGAGTGCTTCCAATGCCGTAGGTACCCGTGGTAGTCAGAAATCTGAATATATCACGGAGCTGTGTGCAATATTGTCATTTTCAGCTCTTTCCAACAATGATAAAGTGGGTTTGATCCTTTTTTCTGATCGGATTGAGAAATATTCACCTCCGCGCAAGGGTAAAAAAAGCGCTTTACGCTTAATTCGAGACGTACTTTTCCATGAACCGGCCGGTCTTAAAACAGACCTGAAAAGCGCCATTGAATATACTTACCACATCATGCAGAAACGCTCCATTATCTTTATAATTTCAGATTTTATGGATGAAGGCTATGAAGATAGTCTGAAAATCCTGGCTGGGAAACATGACGTAATTGCCTTACGGGTTTTTGACCAGTCCGATATAATCATACCGGATGAGGGGATTTATCATTTAACTGATCCCGAAACCGGAAAAAACTACAGTTTCCTGGGCAGCAAAAAGAAAAAGGAAGCTTTCCTCAAAGAAATAGAACAGGAAAATGAGCTGTTTGCAGAAAAATTAAAGAAAATGAAAGTGGAATCCCGCACCTTTACTACCGATGAAACCTATATTAAAAAGCTGATGGAACTATTCCGTTCCCGGAAAAGGCGACATTGATATGAAGAAAGTAATCATCTTTGTCATAATGCTGTTACCTCTGTTTCTGGCTGCCCAGAAACTGGACCAGCAACTGGAAAAACCTGCTAACGTTTTTGTGGGAACCCCTTTTAAAATTCATATAAATCTGGAAACTGCTCCCGAAGACAGCATATTTTCACCTCAATATGACAGTCTTGATGTTTTCTTTCTCATGAAAGAACCGGAACAGTCTGATACGGTGGAAGAAGGAATTAGAAAAACCAGCCTGACTCTTACATTTCAGTCCTTTGATACAGGAGAATATACATTCCCTTCGCTGGAATTTCTGGTTAAAAAAGATAATGGTTCCGAAATTCTGAAAACAAGAGAATTCGTAGTTATAGTTCAATCAGTACTGTCGGATTCTGCCCAGGCAATTCGTGATATTGCCAAACCCTTGAAACTGAATTTCAATTTCTGGGATTATTTCATACCTGTTTTCGGGATTATCGTCCTTACTGCGCTGATAATCCTGCTGCGGAAGCTTCTTCGCAGACCGGAAAGTGAAGAACCGGTCAAAATTGTCAAAGATAGCAGACCTGCCTATATTAAAGCACTGGAAATGCTTACCGGTATCGATTTTGAGGCCTTGCTGCAGAGCGGTAATTATGTGGAATACTATTTCCAGCTTTCCATTGTCCTGCGCTATTTTATTGAATTGCACTATCTCATAAATGCTCTGGAAATGACTACCAGTGAGATCAGAATGTATCTGCTGGTTCCTAATCCCAGGGAAAAAGGTGATATCCTCAATCTCTTGCAGGAAGCGGATAAAGTTAAATTTGCCAAACATATACCGGACAGCACAACTGCACGCGAATTTCTCTCCTGGCTGGATGCTTACTTGAAATCCTTTGCAGTAAGATCAACGGAGGTTCAGGATGCTTGAGTATTTTAAGCCTTTATACCTCTGGGGAATACTGATCGTAATTCCGTATCTGATCTGGGAGATATTCTATAAAGACCGGCATCGCGTAAGGTTCATTCATAACCGTACGCGGCTGCTCCGAAAAATTGGCGGTTATAGTTCCTGGCTGCGTTTTCTGCCCGTTATTATGCGGACTCTACTTATAGCCTCTTTATTCATTGTCCTGGCACGTCCGCGTCTGGCGCATAAACAGCAGGAAGTGAAAGGACAGGGGATAGATATAATCCTTGCCATTGACGTATCCGGCAGTATGAAGGCAGTTGATTTTCAACCGGTAAACCGTCTGGAAGCAGCGAAGAAAGTTGCTAAAGAATTCATCGAAAAGCGTGTGAATGACCGTATGGGCGTGATTGTATTCTCTGACCATGCATTTACGATATGCCCGCTTACGCTTGATTACAATATGCTGATGGCCATTCTGGATAAAACAGCTATCGATGAGGAGGGACAGGGAACTGCGATTGGAATGGGTTTAGCTACTGCCGTAGCACGCTTAAAAGATTCCCAGGCTAAATCAAAGGTCATTATCCTGATCACAGACGGACGGAATAATGCCGGTGAAATAGATCCGCTCACCGCGGCTAATCTGGCAAAAACACTGGGTATCAAAGTTTATGCTATCGGTGTTGGAAGAAAAGGCCTGGTGGATTATCCCTATGGAAACGGTTATCGCAAGGTCAATATTGAGATTGATCTTGATATGTTGAACAGTATTGCCGAAGCCTGCGGAACGCAAAAAGCGCGTCAGGCAAAAAATACTGAAGAACTCATCGAAATCATGAATTATATAGATAATATGGAAAAAACCGAGATCAACGTTAAAAACTATTATGAATATGAAGAGCTGTTTCCGCTTTGGCTGCTTTTTGCTGTAACCATGCTGCTGCTGGAACTGCTGCTGCGCTTCTTCATCATCAAACAATTACCATAGGAGCACATTATGCACTGGGGAAATCCAAACGCCTTATTCTTACTACTTATATTACCGGCAGGATTTATTCTAATTGCCTTTACTGCGCGGATTCGCCGGAAGGCATTCCACAAGTTTGGCGATGACCGCTTCTATGATTTTTATTATCAGAAATTCTCCCACTTCCGTTTTGATCTGAAAAATATCTTTCTGCTTCTGGCTATGATGTTTCTCATCATCGCTCTGGCAAGACCTCAATGGGATAGAGAAGTGCAAATCATTAAGAAGGAAGGGGTGGATATCGTGATCTGCATGGATGTATCCAAAAGTATGGCTGCCACAGATATTGAACCCAGCCGTATCGACCGGGCGAAAGATCAGATATCACTATTTATTGACCAGCTTCAGGGTGACCGTATTGCCATTGTCGCCTTTGCCGGTCGCAGTTTTGTGCAATGCCCGTTAACGGATGATTATGGTGCAGCAAGACTTTTCCTGAATCTGCTGGATACGGAAACAGTGCCGGTTTATGGAACAGATATCGGTAAAGCACTGCAAACCTCACTCGTTGTTTTTGATAAAGAAGATAAACATAAGATCATCATCCTGGTTTCCGATGGTGAAGACCTGGAAGAAAACGCCATTGATATCGCTACTGAGATCCGAAAACAGGGCGCAATTATTTATTCACTGGGTATAGGTTCACCGGAAGGCAGCACGATTCCCATTAAAGACGAATCCGGTAATACTGTTTATGCCAAAGATGACCAGGGTAATATCATCTTTTCCAAACTCGATGTGAATATTCTCACTAAAATTGCTCAGGAAACTCGCGGTCGCTTCTTCCCCATCACACCGCAGCAGTCGGAAATATTCCAGATATTGACTGATATCAAAACTATGGAAAAAAAGAAATTTGACTCCAGACAGTTTACCAGATATAAGGATCAATATCATTATTTCGTTATCGCAGCTCTAATTCTGCTTCTACTGGAAGCAGTGATAACGGTAACTCTTGCCAGACCCTTTCAAAGAGCTTTGTAACCGGAGGTTATATGCGCTATTTATCTGTAATTCTTCTGTTCCTCCTGTTTCTTCCCTTACAGGCGGAATTCCTTACTTATGATAAGGTGATCAAAAACAATCAGGCTAATTCTGAACTGAAAAAGAACCAGCTCGATGAGGCTGCTGAAAAATATCAGGATAATGCCATCAAATATCCCCAGGATGGTGAATTACATTATAATCTGGGTAATGCCCTCTATAAACAGCAGAAACTAGATGAGGCTGCTGCTGAATATAAAATGGCGTTGCGGGATAAGGATTTCAAAGATCTTTCTCCTTTATATCATAATATGGGAAATGTGAATTTTCAGCAGCAGAATTATAAGAATGCCCTTGAATATTATAAGAAAGCTCTGCAGCAGGATCCTTTGAATCCAGATGCCAGATATAACTACGAACTAGCAGCCCGCTATCTGCAAAAACAGCAACAGCAGCAACAACAACAGAACCAGAATCAAGATCAAGATCAAGACAAAGATAAAAAGGATGATCAACAACAGCAGCAACAACAAAAATCTGATGAAAACAATGATGAAAAAAAAGAGGAACAACAACAGCAGCAACAATCTGAAGAACAAAAAAAAGAACAACAGCAGCAACAGATGAAGGAAGCAAAAGATAAAGAAGAAGCAGAACAAATGTTGAAAGCTCTGCTTGCTAAAGAAAAAGAAGATATGAAAAAAGAAAAAGAAAAACAGACTGCCCAAAAAGCCAAGTCTGGCAGATACTGGTAGAAATTATGAAATACTTGCTCTTTTTCCTGTTTATGTCCTGTTCTTTTTTGCTTCAGGCAGCAGAGCTGGAAGTGGATGCATATGCAGACCGCACAACTATCGGTGTGCAGGATGCTCTGCAATATACTATTGAAGTAACTGGTTCCAGCGCGGATAAGATTGGAACTCCCAGCCTTCCCGAAATTGATGGTTTCACAAACTCCGGTGTTTCCACCTCTTCTTCTTCCAGTTATACTCTCGTTAATGGCAGCTTTCAGTCTTCTGTCACAAAGAAATATATCTATACTCTTCTCCCTCAGAAAACCGGTAGAATATCTATTCCCTCCATCACCATCAAGTATAAGAAACAGCAATATAAAACACGGTCAATTATGATCAATGTTGTTCCAGGAAGTAATGAACCGGCACCGGCAACCAGTAATCCAGGCACCTCTTCATCTACCTCCGGCAGCGAAACCCTGGCAGATAATCTCTTTATAGACGTCCAGGTCTCAAACCAGCAACCTTACCAGAATGAGCCAGTTACAGTCAATTACACACTCTATTCCAAATATCAGGTGACGTCATTATCTTTTCAAAATGAACCGGCTTATACCGGATTCTGGAAAGAGGATGTGTTTACTCCTAATAAGATTAATTTTACAAGATCAAATAGAAATGGGCAAATATTCAATTCCATGGTGCTGAAGAAAGTTACGATATTCCCTTCCCAAACCGGTGATATCACTGTCGAACCACTGGCAATGAATGTTGATATCAGAACGGAATCACGCAGTTTC
This sequence comes from Candidatus Cloacimonadota bacterium, assembly GCA_021736135.1. Lineage (GTDB taxonomy): Bacteria > Cloacimonadota > Cloacimonadia > Cloacimonadales > TCS61 > JAIPGO01. The sequence continues at coordinate 9,352 of JAIPGO010000030.1, read as the reverse complement.
TTTGATTTCGGATCATCTAAAACCTATACGATTAAAAGCAAATCCCTCAAGTTTAAGGTGAAACCTTTGCCGGAAGGAGCCCCGGATAATTTCAACGGAGCAGTTGGCAGTTTCAGCATGGATTCCAGTATTAGTGAATCGAAACTGAAAGTCGGTGATTCTTTCACCTGGTCGGTTACTTTAACCGGGCAGGGCAATTTTAATAATCTGGAATTAGGCCGTCTGTCAGAAATAAACCACTTGCGTTTCCTGGATCCGGAAATTTCCACTCAGGTCAATTCCGATAAAATATCCGGTTCCAAAACTATCCGCTATCTGGTAATTGCACAGGAACCAGGTTCTTTTTCTGTACCGCCGCTCTCGTTCAGTTATTTTGATTATAAACAGAAGAAATACCGGACCTTGAGAACTTCCACTTATCAATTGGATGTAACCGAAGGTGATAAGATTATTATTGCCGGTTCCACATCTCAATCTGCGGTGCATCTGGAAGGTTCAGATATAGGCTTCATTATCAATCATAAACTCTCCAGTCTGCAATTGTGGTTTGATTCCCTGTATTACTGGCTGCTGATACTTTTGCTCTTTATTACTTTCCCCTTTACGCTGATGCTGCAAAAGCGGCATGATTCCCTGGCTGCCGATTTCGATTACCAGCGTCAGAAAAAAGCTGCCCGTATCCTGAAAAAATATCTGAAGCTGGCTACTGAATACCAGAAAACCAGTAACAAAGATTTTTATGCTGCCGCCCAGAGCGGAATGTCAAACTATCTCACGGATAAACTGAAAATTGCCAAAGGCAGCCGCAGTGAAGAAATTATAAATATTGCTGCCGCTTATAGTATGCCTGCTGAACTTATTGCGCAAATCCAGGCTCTTTTCCTGCGCTGTAATGAAGCACGCTTTATGCCAGGCGGATTTTCTGCGGAGAATATTAATCAGGATTTTGATAAATTGAAACATATCATCACCGAACTTACCAGATTCAAGCTCAAGAGGAAAAACTGATGAAGAAATCACTGCTTATTATACTTGTTGCCCTATTCAGCTTTGGCTGGTTAAATGCCCTTGAAATGTCTCTTGACCAGATCAATAATGAGGCAATTCAGGCTTACCAGAATAAGGATTACGATACTGCCCTTGAAAAATTCCTCATCGTTGATAATAATGGCATTATCAATGCCAATCTCTATTACAACATCGCCAATTGCTATTTCCGTCAGGGTTCACTGGGACTTTCCATTCTCTATTATGAAAAATGCCTGAAGATGAAACCGGATCACGCTGCTGCCAGGAAGAACCGTGATTTTGCTCTTACTCTCACCCGTGATAAAATTGATCAGGAAGAACCTAGCGCACTGGAAAAACTCCTGACCAAACTTTATAATTCCTTTGATTTGAACTCTGTTGCCCTATTAGACATCATCCTCTTTGCATTGCTCATTCTGTTGCTCATCATTATGAATACACTCTTTCGTCAGCGTGATAAATCGCTGCCGGTTTTCCTCATCTTTCTCGTCCTCATTCTGCTAACCTGCTCTGCTACCGTATCATATCTCAAATACACCAGCTTCCATGATACTAAAGATGCCGTGATCATTGCTGCTACAGCTATTGGCTACAGTGGCCCCGGAGAAGAATATACAAGAGTTTTCACCATACATGAAGGAATGACCTGCCGTGTTGAAGATGCCAATGATAACTGGCTCCTCATTAAACTCCCCAACGGCATCGGTGGCTGGGTAGAAGAAAACCTGTTGCAAAGAGTGACATTCTAAATTCAATCTTAGCAGCAAACATAACGAGCAGAAGATTTTGCCACAGATCACACCGAGCTTCACGGATTATACGAAATTTTATTCGTATTTCCCCGATGTCGCTTCTTTTCAGCCTCGCTTTGTCGTTACATCTATCTGTTTATCAGTCCCTCACTCAATCTCTCTTTCTTCAATTTTCAATTGACGAAGTCTCCTCCCCCGCATAAAATCTTTTACTTGATTAGAACCATTTTATGGGTTAGTACTTCGTTATCTGTTTTTAATGTGTAGAAATATATTCCACTGCCTACAGTGACACCAGCGTTATCTTTTCCATTCCAGAGCAGGGAGTGTGATCCTGCCGGGAAATAATTATCAGCAAGCTGGCGAACCTCTTGACCCTTACTGTTATAAACCCGCAGATTAACTTTCATAGCATCAGGGAGCTGAAAATTGATCTTAGTTTCCGGATTGAACGGATTAGGATAATTACCGGACAATCTCACTGCCTCCGGCAGAGATTCTTCGTCATCACCAACTACAATCACGTTCAGAACCACGTTAATGATCTTTGTATCCCAGCTGTCACAGGTAATTACTATGTCTCCGGTATGAATTCCTTCTTCAATATCGTTGGAATCGAAATTGACAGTGATAGTTTGTGACTCTCCGGCACCCAGGGTTCCAGAGGAAGTATCCAGGTTTATCCATCTGAGGGGATAAAGAAGATACAGTTCTCCGGTAATATTATGAGGTTCTTCACCGTAACCGTCGCCGCCTATTTCCCAGCCGATAGTCATATCACCCGCAAATTCCGTACTGAGCTGCACATCAACTTCCCAATGTCCAATTTCACCATCGTGGATCACACCCCAGCCATTTGCAGTTTCTCCATGCCAGTTAATCCGCTGGCCGGCTCCGGTTGTTCCATCCCAGACCATATTTCCACCGGAACCGCCTACTACATCTTCAGCATCAACAACTGTTACTCCCAGCGGAAAATCCACCCAGACATCAGTCAGCCATTCACTATCAATGGAAGCATTATAAACTGTGAAAGTCCAGGTCGTTTCTTCCCCGGGAGTGAAAGAATCCGTGTCAATCTCGATCAGGGAACCACCAACATCTCTGCCTCGTTGTGTTGTTTCATCTGTTCTAATATAGAAATTGACAGGGAGGTCACCGCTATTGGTCAGATCAAATTGGTGACTGCCTGTTTCCAGCAACAGCATTTCATAATAAATACTATCCTGATCAACCTCAAATGTGTTTTCCCAGTAGGCAGTGAAGGGCAGCATCCAATTCCAGCTATCTTCATCACAACTTATGATTGTTTCCATATAGAAAATATAGAAATCTGGAACGTTCTCTGAAATCTCAATCGTAAATCCATTTTCCAGAATTCCAAATCCATTGGCAGGTATTTCCGGATAAGTTGTGGAATTATCTATAACAGTCACATAAGGATCAGTTATAGATATTTCAACTTCAATATTATGGGCAGTTTCAGCTCCCATGTTTTCCAGAACGAGTGAGATCATAGCAGTTTCACCAGATTCGATGAAATAATCATCTCCGGAAAAAGCCGTGAAACTATCTACGCTGAGGAAAGGCCCATCCGGTGGTATCGGCGGAGGAGTGAACAAAATTGCCAAGCCATCTGTCAGTTGCTTACAGGCTGTTGGATAAGTATTATTGAAAGTATATTGCAGACCAATAAGTGAATCTTCATTTTCCAGACCAACCGTAGCATATTGACCATGATTACTGGGATATGATCCCATATTATTATTGGTAACATCCAGGTACTGCATCTTTATCTCGCTGTCTCCTGTTGTCGTCGGATAATAAATAGGATCATATAATATCACCTGGAAGGTTTCTCCTGCTCCCGTATCTCCATTTGTTATTCTTGACCACTGCACCACGTAATAATGCAGATCGTCATCATAGTATCGGTAAACGTTACCGCTGCTCACCGAAAGGTCATCCCAGAATACCGCAATCATCGGACTGGGACCCTGCGGTCCGGGTATGGGATAATTCATAAAACCGGCAGTTTCGTGGTATCCTGGGGCTATCCAGCCGTTAGAACAGATACAGAGCTCATCATATTCTTCTCCGTAGAAGACAAAGGAGAATCCTGCCGGAAATTCAATATTAGAACATTTACCAGTACCTGCGCCTAATCCCGTTCCGGGGCCAGTCTCCCAGGTTAGGGTAGATCCGTCTCCGCCATAGCCCGGGTCTATTTCAACCCAGTCATATTCGGGGCATTTATCATAATCAGTATCCCCATCATCGTAACACCAGTAACCATACTCATCAGGACCATATGGATCCGTTAATCCTGGTGCTCCAATGGGAATTCTGTAAGTTGTATAACCGTCATAACCATCCGCATTGCTCAGATGGATAATAAACGTTATATAAGTTCCCGGCAAAATTGCCTCACTTGCCGTGATCGTAAAGCGGTTGTTGGAGTTATTACCGGAACCACCAGCTGTAATTGTTCCAAAATCCCCTACGCTGTCCACTATGGTGATCCTTCTGTTATTGCAGATCAGAATGCCTTCCACAGACGCTGCCTGAAGATCTCCAATGTTAGATAACGTGAAGTAAATATCCTCTGTCTCGCCTGGATTGACCACTCCGCCGCCGGATACGTTATATCCGCTGGCGTAAAGGCTGGGTCCCTCAACCGGGATGTAAAGCCAGGTTGTCCAGGTATTCCCGGAGTTATCAGAAAACTCCAACTCTGTTCTAATTTCAACGCCACCTTGAATTGCTGCGGCAAACTCCAGCTCAAATCCGATAGCTGATGTCACTGTTCCGCCTGCCGGAATATCACCAAAATCTACTTCTGAAGTGATCACAGTTACCTGGTCATTATTGCTTTCTATAACGCCGTTTACTTCGGTAACACCGATTGTGCCCATATTCTCCAAAGTTAAAAGCACTTCAATGCTTTCTCCTGGATTGACTATTCCGTTGTTATTTCCGGTGGCATCATCATAAATAACATCACTGTAATCAACATACTGGTCAACCTGTTCAATCGTTATAGTCTGAATATTTGGAATATGATTATGTCTGGTTACAGTAAGCGTATATTCTCCATCGGAGGCTCCTTCCAGATCAAGGATCACTGTTCCGGATGAATTGCAAAAATCTGAAGCCACAAAATCACCGTCATCTTCGTATAAGGTTACCCAGGCGCCTTCAGCAAGCAGTCCTATGGAATCCAATACTGCTACTTCATAATAGTTTGCTCCGCTTGGTATCACTTCTTCACATAAAACCGTCATCGGTTGAGGCACTCCCGTCCATAATTCCAGACTACCGTCTCCCATCAAAGTATTCCAATGTGAGAAATAGGTTACGTAACCACTCGGATTCTGTGGGAAGGAATAATATATCCAGTTTTTCCCCTCAGTAACAGCACCTCCCATAGTATATAATTCATCACGGAAAATACCGCCCCAGACTCCATAAGCAAATGCATTATTAAAGGGCGTGTGTGTCCCGGAGTTAGTTGTTCCCACTGCTCCGATGCCGCCGTTTGGTAAAGTCGTTGATCCCATCAGGTAGAAACCTTCTGCTCTGCCCGTTCCGCTCTCCCAGTTGTTGGAGCTGCAGGTCGGGATACACGCAAAAGGCATCATATATCCATTATTGGTACTGCCGTAATTCCAGCCGGACATACCTAAATAACCGCGATAACCAAAATAAGATGCACCCTGATTTATTCCTCCATTCATTTGAGCTGGAAATGGACCCACATATATTTCCGTAAAATTGTTATCTCCCCAGAACCCGTCCGGATGAATAAGCATCATCTCCTTGGCTGCCTTGCATACTGTAACGCAGGAATACCCCGAGGAAGTCGTCTGGTCTCCGGTTAATACTGCATGCGTATACCAGTCTGTATCAGCCATATAAGGTGTTTTCTCGTATGTCATAGCTTTGAATAATACGGTTTGTAATACTGATTCAGTCGAAAATGTCATTCTGCCCATAAATACATCAGCCAATATATCTGTTCCGTCTAACTGACTGTAGGGATGATCTCCTTCGCCATTATTGTACCAGGTCGGTATTGAGTAGGTTCCACTGCCATCACCAATTATATTCACATATTCAGGCGGGTTCTCCCAATCATCATAAGCATCCTGAATGTAGTTTTTTATTGATGTGGTTGTTGTCCCTGTTTCTGAATTTGTGGCTACAGTTACTTCAAAACCTTTCTGACGTTTCCATTCCACCAGATAGGCAAGATTATCTAATACATCATCGTCATCATCGCAAATAAAAAGAATACTGGGTCTCTGATATTCATCACGTTCCCGCATTTGCTCATAATTGATGGTATTAGCTCTATATAATGGCTCAAAAGCACGGGAAAGCTTTCGTGGAGTTGATACTCGCGAATTAACTCCACCACTACCTTCAACTGTTACCTGCACCTGGATATTACTATACACTGTAAGACTTCGACTTGCCGGATTATACTGGAAAGGACAGAATGTTACGGGAACAAGCCTAAAATCACGCATAAGAACGGGTTCTCCCGCAAATGCAACCATTGAAGGGTAAAGACTGCGGCTTTGGTAAAAATCCTCATCAATGGCAAAATAATCACGTCCCGGTTCATCACTATCTAGCTGCATCTCTTCCTGCGGATATACCAGAACGTCAGTTATTTCTATCATATCATATCCAATAACTTCCAATATCGGTGTTCCCTCATCGGGAATGATCAAGCCTTTAGTAAAAACCGGAACATCAGGCATACCGGTTTCCATCATTTTACCTGCCTCAGAATGGCTTAAAACCAGGTATTTTTCACCTTGATATTCTTTTTCTTCAAAATCATAACCATCCAGAGTAAAAGTTACTTCTGAGGCACTGCGCGATTGCTGATCACATTCAATCAGCTCTGGCTGCTGGGCAGGATTTACTTCTATCCAGCGTCCTGATAATGACAGGTTGATCAAAATGAAAATCATTAAAAATAAGTTTCTTCTCATAATTTCTTCCTTCCCTTTTAATTTTTTTTATTAAACGTGTATTTTTTCGATTTATTTTTTCTTTCCGGATGTGTCGTTTCTTTTATGTGAATTCGTTGAAATGATTTCCATGGCTCAAGCTGTATTCCCTCCATTCCGATATAATCACAGTTTGCTATCAATTTAACTCCTGAAATACTATTTAAGTAAAAGCTTATACAAAAATATTTTCAGTCAAGAATTTTTTCTTTTTTATCTAGTGTGTTAGAAAAAAAACACCAACATTGAGCAATATCTAGAACCTGCCAATACCAGCTTATAAATTATAATGTTCGAAATCCTATCACACAGATAAACTAATAATCGAAAAGGTAACCACTCTTTCACTCCTTCAATCCCTCTATCAGTCCCTCCCTCAATTTTAACTCCGACACTGATCACTGATTACCGATCACGATTTCTTCACAATTTCCCGGTATCGCTCTCCATTCCCCTCCTCAATCGCTTTATTTCCACTCTCCTGTGCTTCTCATATTTAACTCTCTGATTTCTTTTCACTTATCACTGCGAAGCCAATTATTAATCATTAATCAATTACTTCGCCGCCTGCCTGTCATTTCAACATCAGCAGCCTTTTCATTTCAGCTTTATCATTCACCCGCAGACGGTAAAAGTAAACTCCTGAAGCCATTATTTTCCCACTCTCATTTTCCCCATTCCAGATTATTTCATGTACGCCCATTTTATAATTTCCATCTGCTAAGGTCACTATTTTCTGCCCTTTCAGATTGAAAACGGCTAACTCGATCTCGCTTTCTTCCGCCAGATTGAAAGAAATCGTTGTGGTTGGATTAAATGGATTGGGATAATTACTCAAATTATATGTTATATGCTCAATTTCACATTCGTCTCTGCTAACCTGGATTTCCTCTGCCAGAGTATAGACCTCAATCAAGTTCTCATATTCATTAAAGAAAAATAACTCACCCGTGGAACCACGACTGATCTGAGAAGGAATGAAATCAACACCTTCTGTCAGATTGATGTAACCGGTCATCCTGTTTCTAACTTCGGCTTTTTTAATATTATGATCAGTATAAAATGTCAGTAAATAATTATCACCCAGGTTAGTATTTATACAGGTAGAAGTATATATCATGAAATAACTGTAATCTATTGCCGGAGGTTGTTGCCAGAGTATTTCCGTCAGATCCGGACTATAGCCATAATACAGATTATTTAAAGATTCCCAGATCACCGGTCCATAATCCTGGTAATACTCGTCATTCATGGTTAGATAATTCAGATAAAGCTGATCATCTTCATAAACGTTGATGATCTCTTCCAACCCTGCCGGTGTATTATAACTAATCCTATTCAAAATATAGTTGTTATGTGTGCCTGATCCACTCCAGTAGTAACCTTCTTTACCAATACTAAGCATAAAATCCGCACCATTCGGCTGTATCAGGTCACGTCCACAATCTGGCAATTCTTCTAAATAGCTTAATGAACCCTCATCAAAGATAAATTTATAAGTAAACGAATCCCATCCGCTTGCTCCGGCCATATTATACTGGGTTTCCAGACCGACGTATAGGTATTCTGTTTCATTATAATCAACCAGTTTGATATATTTTGTCATAAAATAATCATCACTCATCGCGCCACCACTGATCACACTGGTAAAAGTATCCAGCAAGGTCATGGTATTAAAATCATAGACTTTCAATCTACAATTCCTGGAACTCCAGTCACACTGGTCATAAACAGTAACTAAGTAACTGGTATCTTCTGTTTTATAGAAAGTGCAGCCGGAAAAAGTTTCCCAGTTACCTTCTTCATTATCTAATTCTATGGCAAAAACGTCTAAGGTGTCACCCTGAAGACTATATTTCACCAGATACCAGCAGTCCTCTTCCCAGCCACAATAAGAAACATAAAGTTCATCCTGTTCATCATTATCAATATTATCCATCCACATGCTTGTTTTAAAACAGCCTTCCCATTCTATGGGAATCGAAAACTGCTGTTCAAAACTGATTTCTGCAAAACACATAACACTAACAAGTAATAGCACGATAAAAGTAAATTTCTTTTCCATTTTGCCCCCTTTGTAATTAAATGACATAAAATTCAACTATCATTGAATAATGATTTGATATGAAAATCTAAAATTATCTGTCAAGTAAAAAAACAAAATAAATACTGGCATCCTCCCGAGACTGTTCAACATCAGACACCCCCTTTCAATAACTTATATGTGATATAAACAATAATAGTGCACATGTTAACATTTTTCAACAAATATGGTATAAGTCAATGCCATAAATAGGCATTATGAAGCGGATATTGCCTTTGATTATTTTTTCCCCTGTAGGGGATATCCAATTGTAGAAATGAGATCATCACGTAGCCCCCACCCCGGCGACCGGCGGAGCCGGTCACCGGAGTGGGGGTGCGAGAGCTGGCAACATTATATTCTACAAATAGATAAGTCCTACGGACTAAAATAATATCCTTTGCTTGTAATAGAATTAGATCGTTTTGTCAATTTCGATAATTTGCATTCAAAATGATAAATGT
>JAIPGO010000138.1 GCA_021736135.1 Candidatus Cloacimonadota bacterium | reverse complement strand
GTTGACAGGAAAAAGTGTGGAATCGAAAATAAGAATGCACAAGAAAAAAGAAGGAAGAGGGAAATATTTCCTTTCTCTCTTCTTTCTTGATGATTTTAGCAATCTTATGGGGACATTTGGCACTAATGTAAATAGTATCAATAATATTCTTACAATTTTTGGTAGAATACTTAGTCAAAACCTTGCGAATAAGCTTAATGCATTTACTTAGCGTGCATTCACTCGGAGAAGCAGGCAGAGTATAGGATTTGGATTTTCGGAAATTATCAGTAACTTATATTAAAAATAATAGCTGGAGTTAAAATGATCATAAAAGTAATTTTGCTGCTTGTAATCAGCACGACGCTGACAGCCAGACTGAACTCTCAGGAAATAACCTATGCACGCCTTGATGTTGAGGAATTCCAGAACCGCATCCTTGAACTGGAGCAATCTGAACTGGAATTTGTGATCCTGGATGTCCGCACTGTTGATGAATTCAATGCCGGACACCTCGAAGGAGCAAGTCAGATAGATTTCTATGCCCCGAATTTTGCTGATCTGCTCAATGAACTTCCTAAAGATGTGGAATATCTCATTTACTGCCGCACAGGTCGCCGTACGGGAGTAACCTTGCAATTGATGCAGAAACTGGGCTTTAAGAACATCTCTGATCTGAAAAATGGCATAAAATCCTGGATAGATTCAGGTTTACCTGTTGTGAAAGATTGAAAAAGGAGATTGATTGAAATATCTGATCATATATGCCCATCCTCGGGAAGACAGTTTTAATCATGCAATTCTGGAGCAGATATCAGCCAGCCTCTCTGCCCGGGAACATGAAGTTAAAGTGCGAGATCTTTATAAAGAAAACTTCAACCCTCTGCTTAGTGCTGAAGATCTTACTTCATTCACAGAAAAAGAGATCCCTGCGGATATCTTAATTGAACAGGAATATATCTCCTGGGCTGATAAAGTGATTATTATTCATCCCATCTGGTGGTTTAGCATGCCGGCAATGATGAAAGGTTATATAGATCGCATATTAATCGCCGGATTTGCTTATAAATACACTGATGGACATCCGGTTGGACTATTTGCCGGAAAACCAGTGCTTTTGATCAATTCTACCGGAAATTCTGATGAAATAATGGAAATAATAGGCATTAAAACTATATTGAATAACACTATAGATAAAGGCATTTATGAATTCTGCGGTTTCCAGGTGAATAGGCTGTTCCTGGCTGCCGTACCTTATGTGGGAAATAAAATAAGAAAGGAATATCTGAAACTCGTCGAAGATACTCTGGATAATTTCTAAAAAAAAGGTCACCCAATATCAGGTGACCTATAATATACTTAATTACTTTCTATTTATAAAGCGCTAAAGGGATTATCTTCATCCACTTCGTTTTTCTTTTCCTGTTTATATTGACGCCAGTCGCCATCTCTGTCTTTATCTCTATTATTGTCTCTTTCACCTCGAGCGGGTCTGGGTTCCTGTTCCGGCATATCGGTGGGTTCTAATGATATGCGTCGATTATCAGGATCTATACGTGAAACTCTCACCATAAATTCTTCACCAATATTCTCTTTAGTGAATGTAAGCCCGGCTATCTTCATTTTGCTGTTGGGCAGCAATCCGGTAATCCCTTCTTTCAACCGAATAAATGTTCCGAAATTAGCCACATTCTCAATTCTACCGGTGATCACTTCGCCTACTTCCACCTCATTTTTAATACTTTCCCACGGATCCGGCTGTAATGCTTTTAAGGAAAGTGATACTTTGCGCTCTTCCAGTTTTACCTTTAAGACCTGAACTTCCACATAGTCTCCAGGTTTAAGAATATCATTGGCATTCACAACACGACGATTTCTGTCCATTTCTGATATCGGAATAAGACCTTCTACTCCAGGTTTGATCTCAACAAAGGAACCGAAGGGAAGATTGCGTAATACACGACATTTTATTACATCTCCTTCCTGAAGTTCTGCCAGAACTAAATCCGTCGGATCAGGAGATAATGCCTTGAAACTCAGCGATACTTTGTCACCCTTCATGCGGATGATCTTCACTTCCACTTCATCGCCTATGGAAACCATATCTGAGGGTGATTCCACTCGCGTGTGTGAAAATTCCGAAATATGAAGCAGACCTTCCACGCCACCAATATCAATAAATGCACCAAAATTAGTGAGACGAACTACTTTGCCTTTTACAATGTCGTCAAGCTGGATTTTGGACAGGGTTAGCGAACGCTGCTCCTGCTCCTTTTCTTCCAGAAGCGCACGACGGCTTACGACAATATTCTTTCCTTTCTCGGTAAAATCTATCACCCGGAAATCATAATTGTTACTTAAATATACTTTATAATCAGGAACCATCTTGTTGCTGACCTGACTCATAGGACAAAAACCTCTGATCCCGGAAATATCTACCAGAAAACCACCTTTTATCATACTGAGTATCTTACCTGAAACTGGAATTTTCTGCTCATAAGCCTCCCGGAGAATCTGCAGATTAACACCTATCAGACTGGGAGAAATACAGGTCTCTGTGTCAGAATATTTGGATATATAACCTTCCAGTTTATCGCCAACTTTGAGTTCCAGTTTGCCGTTTTTATCAGCAAACTCACTTTTTTCCGCATAAGCATCCCGTTTACCGCCAAGGGTTATAAAAATCAGAGAATCAGTTATATTGATAACTTCTCCTGACACCTTATCTCCTATCTGGTAATCAGTTATGCCTGATAATGATTCTTCCAGCATTTCTTCAAAACCGGGGTCTGTATCTAATTCTTCTTCTTCAATTACAGGTTCCTCTTCCTCAATTACTTCTGTTTCTTCTACAACGACTTCTGCCGTCTCGATCTTTTGTTCGATAGTTTCGGTTTCTGCCTTTGGCATTTCTTCTTCACGGATTTCCAAATCTTTTTCCATTCCACACTCCAATATATTTACTCTTTAATTAAGTATAAGACAAAATCATTTCAGCCTGACAGATGTCCAGCACTTTTTAAGTTTTCAATTTTTTCTTCTCTGCAGCAGGAAATAGTATATTATTCAATATCAACCGATAACCTGGAGAATTTCGATGCAGATCAAGTACCGTCTCCGGATCACCAATTCTATGCTGGTAATCTTCGGGATCATGACCACCATAAAAAGTGAAGGTTCCTTTGCCATAATTTCCGTGCAGATATTTCACTTCCTCGGCATTTGGCACTTCTCCCAGTATTATCACACTTTTCTTCACATATTCCTTATGAAATGAAGTCGTCTGCCCCAGAAAACCATTTACTGTATTCGTATGGCACTGGGTGAGCATTGTTGGTACCGGATCATATTTAGCTGAAAAATCAAAGAGCTGGAAATAATCCTGTTCTGCTCCCCGCACTTGAGCATAGTCACTGGCATCAATGCTGGAAAACTCATATTGATATGGATTTGTGATCAGCTTGAAGTTCTGGAAAGCTAAACATTTATTGAAATCAAGCTTGCTTTGATAGTTCGGGTCCAGTCCATCACCGTCAAAAACCTGATCAACAACGTCTACATTTCCCACTGCTAATGCTTCATCAAAACTGTCACATGCTGCGCACATGGCAAAAAGAAATCCTCCTTTTTCCACAAAATCCTTGATTTTTCCAGTAACTGCATGTTTCATCTGCCAGACCTTCGCATAACCCAGCCGGGCGGCCATATTTTCATTCATCTTCACATCGTTCACATACCAGGGTGCATTCCGGTAACTGGCATAAAACTTGCCATATTGTCCGGTGAAATCTTCGTGATGCAAATGCAGCCAGTCAAATTCATCCAGCTTTCCGGTTAGAACATCCTCATCCCAGACGGTATCATAATCAATCTGGGCATAAGTGAGTGCCAGAGTAACAGCATCATCCCAGGGTTCATTGGTAGGAGGGACATATACGGCGATTTTGGGTTCTTTTTCCAGAATTACCGCATCCATGTTAGCGCTTTCTATTTCTGTCATTATGTTTACTACTTCCGGTGTACTCACGTTTTCAAAAGTAACTCCCCGAATATTGCAGAGGCTCTGAATATCATAGGAATCGGGACACAGCCAGGAACCACCCCGGTAATTGAGTAACCACTTTACCTGATACTCCTGCTGCAGAGCCGCAAAGGCGATACCATAAGCTTTCAGATGATTGCTTTGCGTATTATCCATCGGGATCAGTATTTCTGCCCTTAATAATATGCTGCCGATCAGCAGCAGTATTATCATTATGTACTTTGCTTTCATTTTTTTCACTTCCTAAATAAAATCACACAATATCTCATTACTGATAAAATAACCTGCCCGGCAGAGCCACGCTCGTTTATCATCATAAACCATAAGTCTGCGTGCCACGTATCCTGCAAGTTCTTTACTGTATTTTTCCCGAAAATCGACTTTAAACTTTTTCCGAAAATATTCCAGATCAATCCCTTCCGTTAAACGCAAAGCCAGCATTATATATTCCTTCTCCTCAATTTCACCGGTGATTACATCTCTTTCCTCAAAATATCTACTTTGCTGTACTGCCTTTTCCCAATCGGGCAGATTAGATGGATTCTTGTAGCGGAATCCAGGCAAATAGCCGGCTGCAGAAGGTCCACATCCCAGATAATACTGCTGCTGCCAATAGGCAAGATTGTGCCGGGAAATCTTACCCGGTTTACTGAAACTGCTGAGCTCATATTGCTTGAAACCATGTTCTTCCAGATACTCAATGAGACTGAAATACATATCACTTGTCATTTCATCTTCCGGCAATCTGTTCTTCCAGTCAAATAGTTTACAGCCTTCTTCAAGACTGAGACAATAGGTGGATATATGCTCTGGCTGCAATGAAACAAGCTGCTGCAAAGAGTGTTTAACATTCTGCCAGCTTTGATTGGGCAGACCGTAGATCAGATCCAGAGATAGGTTATTGATGCCCAGAGATTTTATTATCTCAACTGCTTCTATTATTTCGCATCTGCGATGTCTTCTGCCCAGGAATTCCAGTTCAGCATCTATCATGCTTTGGCATCCCATGCTGATGCGGTTCACTCCCAGCTTCTGCCAGTTCATCACTTTCTCCTTTGTCACGTCGCCTGGATTTACTTCTATGGTTATTTCCGCATCCTGTGAAACCGGCAAATCTGATAGAATCACTGCTAATTGCTTCAGCGGTATCAAGGAAGGTGTACCGCCACCCAAATAGATTGTCTTTAATTGCAGATTGTAGTTTTCCCTGTAATAACTCAGCTCTCTTAATAAGGTTTTAAAATTTTCATCAGCCTCGATGCCTTCCCTTTCCTTACTGAAAAAACTGCAGTAACCGCATTTACTTACGCAAAACGGATAATGAATATAAAGATGACTCGCTTCTGTCTGCTCTTTTTTTAAGTCTGTCAATCTAATATTTTAAAAAAACGTCCCCAGCGTATCTCTTTAGGTCGGGGCTGATTGTAGTAGCGTATGTTTTTTATCGGATCCTGTCCATAACTGAAGAATATTAATAATGGCGATCCTGTGATTGCTTCGCGCTCAAGGAATCCCCAGTAACGGCTGTCTGAACTCAGATCTCGATTATCGCCCATTACAAAATAATTCCCTTCCGGTACCGTTACTGGACCAAAATTGTCCCGATACGCGCGCATTTTACCGTCATATTCTCCATAATTGATGTCATTTACCTTGCCATGGTTGTTCCATCTTATTTGCCTGTTTTCATTCCCACCAGGATCTACATATTGCTCTAATCCACATTTATATTCTTCATCATTTATAAACACATGCTTGTCTTTGACTTCTATTTTATCACCTGGTAATCCTATTACACGCTTCACGAAATACAATTTCTGATGCCATTTAAAAAAATTCTTGCCCTTATCCCAATAAATTGGTCCCAATAAACGTAAATAATCCTCTGGAGGTTGCGGGTATTCAGGATCCTCAGGATTATAAAACATCACGATATCCCCACGCTTAGGTTCCGTAAAAAAATATTTTAACCGGTTGCCTACCAGGTAATCCCCGATCAATAGAGTGCTCTCCATGGAAGATGACGGTATCATAAAATTTTGAAATATATATGCTTTAATTGGAAATGCTACTACAAAGGCAAAGAGTATCGCTTCTATATATCCTTGAATCTGACCTCTTCTTCGTATGATTTTCTTCTTTTTCTTCGCCATAATACCTCTATTATTTTTGTATAATATCAATCGTAAGCTGTGTCGCTATTTGTCAAGTGAATTTATGGTGGATAGGCTTCCTCTCGATTTTTAATCAGTAGTGCATCTTTTTATATTTAAGGTTCATTACCCGATTTTCCACATTAAGCTTCCTCTTCTGATAACAGGATAACATTAATTTAATCTCAAGATTTGTCACTACAACGATCATAATTGTTTTTATATATTTGATGAATAATACTATTTCTCTTCCCGAATCTTTCTGAATATTAGATATAAAAAAAACGAGAGTTTAAAGAAGGCGGCGTCCTACTCTTCCAATCAGTCACCCAATCAGTACCATCGGCGCAGGTGAACTTAACTACTGTGTTCGGGATGGGAACAGGTGTTGCCTCACCGCAATTACCACCTTCTTTAAACTC
>JAIPGO010000137.1 GCA_021736135.1 Candidatus Cloacimonadota bacterium | reverse complement strand
TATATTCTACAAATAGATAAGTCCTACGGACTAATTAACATTCCCTAAACTATCTCAGGAAATTTAGTTTTGTCAATTACGATAATCCTGCCTAAAGCGTAGCAGATGTGCACATTTCATCTTCATTTTAAGAATTTTGCTAATTATATAAAGAGTTACACTGAACAGTCACCACTGGCACTGTTGGCGTATCTCGTACGGAGGACACAAGCAAAACTACTAAAACATCTAAGATTAATTTCCCCTCACTCCATTTCCAGAATACAGTTACCGGAGTACATTTCAAAAGTTTTGGCTTTGCCGGTTGCTTATAGCCATAAGATGAGTCATGGGGGGCTGTTTTTTTCTTGTTTTTCACAATAAATATTTTATGAGAAAAACGGTTCACGAAATACTTCAGTATCAAGATAACAATGTATTGGCAGGGTGTGCATTAACTCTCCTTACCTAAGTTTACATAATGTATATTATGGGGTTATTGTAATTGTAGACTGATATGGGGCAGAGACGAATATCTTGAGGGGATCAGTATAGTAATATCAAAAAATTCTGGATTTGCTGGTAAAAGAGGTTTTTTATCTTAAAATATCCTGTTAAAGCAGGTGAGTGATTTCAAAACCATTGACTAAATGAGAGGTAAAAGTTTTTTAAATTCAGGAGGTCAAAATATGAAGAGTATGACCGGTTTCGGTAAATCCGTTTATGATGGAGATGATTATCATATTGAATTAGAGTTAAAATCGGTAAACAGCCGTTTTTTAGAGATAAGGCTTACTTTACCTCGTGAATTATCATTTCTGGAGCTGGAAATCAGCAATTTGATAAAAACAAAAATCAATCGAGGAAAGATAAGCGGCAAGTTGGATTTTGTATCTTATGAATCTACCGGGTTAATGGTCAATGAGCAGAAGTTTCATTCTTACAATAAAATTTATTCACGCATCAAAGAACTGGCAGGCAGCAAAGATGAGATACCACTCTCCTTATTTCTGGGAAATGAAGAAATAATATTTCAGAGTGACGATATCAGCGGGAATGAAACCCTGCAAAGCAGGATTCTTGGTGTCGTTGCTGAATGTATTGAGGAACATCAACTCTCATCATTGAAGGAAGGTAATTCCATGTTGATATTTCTACGTGATTCAGCAGCAAGAGTATTAAATTCTCTCAAAAATATACAGGAATTTTATCCAGGCTATAAGGAGAGGATTAATATAAGATTACAGGAATCAGCTCAGAATTTATACAGCCAAAAGCTTACAGAGGAAGATTTAAACCGTCTGGCGCTGGAATTAGCTATTTATGTGGAAAAAGCTGATATAAATGAAGAAATCGTAAGACTATATCATCATACTGATAAGTTCATCTCAACTCTTACTCAGGATGGTGATAAAGGCAAAACCTTAAATTTCATTCTGCAGGAAATGCACCGCGAGATAAATACAATTGGCTCAAAGTTTAATGAAAATGAGATATTTGATGATATTTTACTGATCAAGGAAGAAATCGAGAAATGCAGGGAATTAGTGCAGAATGTGGTTTAAGTGCCAAATATACTAAAAAAAAGGAAATGAACAAATGGAAGAGAAACCTTTATTGAGGTGGACATCTCACCCACTTCTTGATTTTCCGCTGACATCTGTAATTTTAATTATATTTATGCTTTTGATTTCCATAATATTGTTCAAAACTACAGTAATAAGCTGGGAAGCGCCATTATATTTTTACCTGGGCATGCTGTTTTTTATTGGGAGTCTTATAACCTGGTTCATTCCAACCACTTATGAAATATATGAAGATAAATTACTGATCCATTATGCGATCATTAAAGTTGAAAAGGAATGGTCGCAGTTTCATTGCTGGTATGCTGACAAGAAAGGCGTGTTATTAAGCACATTTCATCGGCCGCGGCGCTTGGATGGTTTTCGCGGGCAATCACTGCGATTCAGTAAAACAAGAGCCGAAAAAGAGGAATTATTCCGCCTGCTATCAGAAAAGGCAGGGAAGGAGTATTAATGTATGACAACAAATTAGCAGCCTGGATTGAGAAGTATCTGCGAGAAAATGCCGGGTATGATTTTAAAAGCGGAGATATTGCCAGGGCAATGGGATTAAAGAAGCATAAACGGCGCGATCTGGAAGATACCTTGCTAAAGATGAAGAAACAGCGACGTATCAATGGTAAAAACAAGCGTTATTCCAGCAGCACCTCTACCCCATCGCAGGAGTTCACAGGTAAATTTGATGCACGACCTTTGGCACGTAACCGGTCATTTGCCTTTGTTATCCAGGAAGGCAGGGATATTTATATTTCCCGTGAAGATGTGATGAATGCTTATCATGGCGATACGGTGACAGTAGCCATAAAATTCGAAGGCAGGGATTATCTGCATGGCTATATAACCGGTATCAAAGAAAGAGCAAGGGAAGAAGTAGTAGGTACTCTGGAGCAAAATCAGGGAAAATATTTCCTTATTCCGGACAGTTCACTGATCCATACCGAATTTCAGGTAAATGACATTGGAACAGCAAAACGTGGCGAAAAAGTGGTGTGCAGGATCACTAACTGGGGCAATCCGGAAGAATATAAATTACCAGCAGGTATTATTATAGAGGTATTAGGGCAGCCTGGTGACCCGGATGTGGAGATAATGTCAGTAATCCGTCAGAATGATCTGCCGCTGATATTTCCGGAAGAAGTACTTAAGGAACTCGATACACTGGATGACGAAATCTCGGAGAAAGAAACTGCGAAGCGAAATGATTTCAGAAGTATTTATACTCTAACCATAGATCCAGCCTCAGCTCGTGATTACGATGATGCCATCTCGCTGGAAAAAACGGAAACGGGCTATCTTCTTTACGTGCATATTGCAGATGTGGCGCATTATGTAAAGCCAGGAACAGCGTTGTTTGCTGAAGCTGCCAAGCGAGGGAACAGTTTCTATTTTCCTCGTAAAGTCATACCCATGTTGCCGGAACTTATTTCCAACGGACTGTGCTCTTTGCGACCGGAAGAGGATAAGTTAACGGTTTCGGTAATAACTGAGCTTACGGCTGACGGCACCATTCAGAAGCAGTATGCAGTGGAATCAATTATAAATTCAAATGTACGGTTAAACTACGAAGAAGTTGATGAACTGTTTGCGGAAAAAGACGTATTACTTGATTCTGAAGCGCAAAACCACCTTCTGGTAATGCGGGAATTATCACGGAAAATGCAGGTGAAAAGGATTGAACGTGGTTACCTGAGTCTTGATCTGCCTGAAACCGAATATATATTTAATGATGAAGGAATGGTGATTGACCTGCAAAGATCGCGAGAGACAGAGTCCCATCAATTGATCGAGAATTTCATGCTGACCGCTAATGAATACATAGCCAGGCAGTTGAGTAAATATCCCACGCTATTCCGCATTCATGAAGCGCCGGATGCCGATAGCATTGAAGATATGAAACGGCTGGCAAATGTGCATAAATTTGATTTTGAAATCATAACAACGTTAAATCATGCTTTCCAGAAAGCTTTAAATTCACTGGAAACTGAAGCTAGACATCGTGTTTTTGACCGGATAATTCTTCGCCATCTGAAAAGAGCACGCTATGATACATTTAATAAAGGGCATTTTGGACTGGCAATGGAGTATTATACACATTTCACTTCACCGATAAGACGGCTTTGCGACCTGATAGTGCATCACCAGATCAAAGGAGTAATAAATCAAACTTATTCAGAGAAGGATAAATCAGGATTTTCAGGAGTTAAACTCAAGGAATATGCTGAAATTGCCACGGAAAGAGAAAACCTTGCCGATAATTGTGAACGGGAAATTGATCAGAAAAACAAACTGCTCTTTATGAAGAAACATCTTGGTGAAGAATTTGCCGGCGTAATTGTGGGAATTAAATCAAATATAATTCTGGTGGAACTGGATCGATACCCGGTAATTGGAGTCGTTCCGATATCTTCATTAAAAGATGATCATTACGAATATCATGAGTTTCAGGAATTACTGCTGGGTACACAA
Source organism: Candidatus Cloacimonadota bacterium (assembly GCA_021736135.1). Classification (GTDB taxonomy): domain Bacteria; phylum Cloacimonadota; class Cloacimonadia; order Cloacimonadales; family TCS61; genus JAIPGO01. The sequence goes on along the minus strand of JAIPGO010000137.1, from coordinate 2,662 downwards.
AAAGCACAGGCTATCAAACTGGCAGACGTCGTGAAAATTCAAGTTGTGAAAATTGACGATGATATTATTCTAGGAATTATAGAAAAATGATAATCTTTCTTTATCACATTCTACTCTTCCTGCTTGAAATTATTGTTTATCCCTTTATGATAATAAGAGTACTGGCAAAAAAACAGTTAAGCAGACTTGGTGTTAGAATTCCGTCTCTGCCAGAATCAATCTGGTTTCATGCGGCTTCCGTAGGTGAAGTAAACGCTTTAAAAGCACTGATAATGGGAGTTGCGGATGATTATCCTGAAACTAAAATAGTATTGACCACCGTAACTCAAACAGGGCAGGATGCGGCAGAAAAGATTTCGGACAGAATTTTTGTTACATATCTCCCGCTGGATTTTCCGGTTCCTGTGAAAACATTTCTGAACCAGATAAATCCCGACCTTCTGGTTATAATGGAAACGGAACTATGGCCCCAGATTCTTTTTCAGACTGGCAGAAAGAAAATTCCGGTATTACTGGTAAATGCCCGATTAACTCAGAAAGGTTTTGATTCCTACATGAGTACGATGTTCTTCTGGAAACATTTTTTCAAGTATGTAACACAGGTAAATGCGCAATCGGAACTAGATGCAGAGCGGTTCTTGAAAGCCGGATTCCAAAAAGTGGATAATACCGGAAATTTGAAACTGGCTCTTTATCTACCACAATATTCCAGAGCTTCTTTAAGAAAAAAATGGGGCTTTAGGGATTCTGATTTTATTATTGTATTTGGCAGTTCCAGACCTGGTGAAGAGGAGATGCTGCTGAAAACATATCCTGTTTTAAAATCTGGAATTCCGGATTTAAAGATTGTGATTGCCCCCAGACATCTTAAACGGGTAAAAGAAATTACAGATTTATACCGTCTCTGGGAACCGGCAGTTTTTAGTGAAGAAGATATCCCGCAGGGAAAGGAGCTGCTGCTCATCAATAAAATGGGATTATTACCTGAGTTATACGCATTGGCAGACCTGGCTTTGATCGGAGGCAGCTTTATCGATTTTGGAGGACATAATCCCCTGGAAGCTGCCTTTTACGGAATCCCGATCATCATGGGGAAATATCATTCTTCCTGCCAGAATTCCGTGCAGCTTTTACGTGATAAGGATGGGATCATTATCTGTGACCAGGAAGAACTTCCGGATATGATAATAAAACTGGCAAAAGACAAGCAACTGCGTAACGCAATGGGAATGAATGCGCAGAACATGCTTAAAGAAAACTCACAGGCACTGCCAAAAAATCTGAAAAAAATCAAAGAGTTGATCAAAAACATTTCTGATTAATCATGCATTATCTCATATTTTTTATTTTAATTATATCAAAGCTCAATTTACAGGCAGTTAATGTCTGGCTGCCCTGTCCCAAGCCTTATAGCGGACATCTGGAATTTTCTGCAGGATTGCATTTCTGGGATGATCATCTTTATCTGCGTAATCTGCAATTCCGCAGTTTATATTACCTGCGGCCTGGATTCAGAATAAATGGAGTATTCCGGGGCAATGATCAAATTAATCAGATGGTATTCATTAATCACAGAAAACCTGAATATTACTCACTAAAACCGATAATAGACGAGTTGAACCTGGAGTTTTCAGGATTTGCTGCCTCAGCAGAAAACAAATGGGCGGCATCTATCCGGCTGGGTAAGATGAGATATCTGCGTTTTCCCTGGTATGGTTTAATCGGCAGGATGGATCAGGTGGTGGGGATGTCCGACATCAGGAGTTCTAATGAAGAAGCTGGATATAAAGGTGTTATGAATACCGTGGATTATATTCATCAGGATGTTTTGGGATTTCATAATACCTTGTATCTGGATGGCAAAAATTCCTTTCTCGCTCGCCTTTTAGAGAGTTATCTATACCTGCAATATGAAAATGACTGGTTTACTCTGGAAGCAAGATGCGGCAGACTGGTGGTCAGAGATCATGAAACCGATAACGTTCCTCTGGATTCAGATTGGGGCTGGAACGTAATGTCCGGGATAAAGCTCTGGAATTATGATGTTGATATTTTTCTGGAAAAGGTTGCCGGTAAGTTATATACTGGTGTTTCTGTGAAATTTGCCTCTTCCCTATTCTCACGTATTGCCGGTAAACTCAGACTTGATTATAACCGTGCTGATGAAGGTTTCGTGGTCCAGTACCCCTTATTTTACCGGGATATTAACCTTACTTCAAAAATACCTGAAAGTAAGGTGAAGGTCGGTGAGATCGTTGCTGAAAGAGTGATTACTTTCTGGCGTATTGGAATGCAGCGTAACTTTTATGAACATATCGTCTCCAGAACCGGTATTACTGATCCTGATGCGGCAGAAGTGGTCATACGTAAGAAGCCAATGCTGCTGGGGATTGAAAGCATTGTGAGTCCTGTATATAAATTCGAGAAACTGTCTGATTTCAGAAAATGGGATTCAGAAGGAATACGCCCGGGACAGCTTACTCAGACTGTAGTATATGAATTTTATCAATAAGGGCTACTAAAGTGAATATTCCGGAGCAAATTGAACCACCTGTCCGGTAAAAGGATACCGTTATTCCGGTAAAATGATACCGATATTCTGGTCAATGATACCACTTGTCTTATAATGTAACTATGCATCTAATCATGCAACTACTTATAA
>JAIPGO010000136.1 GCA_021736135.1 Candidatus Cloacimonadota bacterium | reverse complement strand
ACGCGCTTTCGGTCGTTTTTTTCTCCTTCCCCGAATTGGGGATATTATTTTGAAAAAAAGAGATACGAGCCCCCCTCCCCCCGCCGGGCGCGGCGGGTGGGGGGGAGGGGAGGACAACATCCTTTTCTACAAATAAATAAGTCCTACGGACTAAAATTTTCCCTGATTAACCTCTTATATAAAAAGTTCTGTCAAATTTGATAATCCTGCTTAAAGCACAGCAGATGTGCACTTTTTTATCTTCGTTTTAATAATTTTGGTTATGATATAAAGAGTTACATTGAACAGTCTCCAAGCTGTCCTTTGATTACCGATTTGCTCTGCTTTCAAGAAATACCGGTGGAGCAATTAGTGAACAGTGATCGTTGATCAGCACCCTCAAAGAGTATAAGGTGGCACAAAGGAGGGTCTAAGGTGGGTATAAGGTGGGACAACAAGGCACAATCTAACAGAATAATGTTAGATTGATCTTTGTTGTGGCTCCTTAGACCAACCTTAGACCCTCCTTAGTACCTCACTTTAAGTTTGCGTCTTTCATCTTTCCGCGCTTTCCGCGGTTAGAAATCTTCCTTTTTTGTTATCGCTATATCCTGCCAGATACCGACTGAAGTGTGATTGTGTGATACTATTTCAGTAATAAAACTTTTTGTGTACGATTATAGTCACCTATTGTTACGGAAATGAAATATATGCCGCTTCCCATATCCCTAGCATTCCATGTATAATTGTAATAGCCGGCATTATAGTTCCGGTTTACCAGATCGATTACTTTTTCACCTTTAAGGTTATAAATTGATATTTTTACAGGAGCAGTTTCCGCCAGTTGAAAACAGATTCTGGTTTCCGGATTAAAAGGATTGGGATAAATGCTCTGTAATGATGTTTCGGCAGGTATCTCATCACCGGTATCCCCGGTTATGAAATGGCAGGTAAATCCGGTTTCTGACTTATCACTTTCAACTCCATTATCATATATTGCAGATACTCCCGCAGTATAAGAGATACCATTTCTAAAAATATTGTAATTAGTGAGATCGAGGAATAATTCCCCTGTTTCTGCCAGAAATTCATCATCAATATAAACTTTATAATCGGAGACCTCTTCTCTCTGTGTTCTGGCAGAACGGCTTGCAGCAATTTCTTCTACTGGTGCCGACCATTGCATAATCCCGCTTTCCTCATCAACCAGCGGATTAAGTGGTGGATAAAGGTAATATTCCAGATTAACATAATTAACCTGCTCTTCTGTAATTTGGATTGTTTCCTGATACTCACAAAAACCAAAGCTGTGAACCTGTAGAAGATATTCTCCATCCCATACTCCTGCAAAGCTGAAAAGTGTAGCATTAGAGTTTTCTTCATAATGATAAAACCCGTTAGTGGAAGTTAAAATAACCTGGCTTTCCTGAATTTCTCCATTCTCACTTTGCAAAGCTATATGGTAATACTGGGTATTTCCAAAAGTAAGCGGTAAAGAAAAAGCAGGTTCGGAAAAAACTCCTCCCGTATATTCCACCTGCACACCATATAGATAAATCCCTCCAAAAGTCGTATTTACCCAGGTGTTATCACTGTAAGATAATTCATTAATACCCGTGGCTATAACTTCCCAATCCTGATAATTGTTAATCAGTGGCTCTACACCCTTGATTATCCGGTAACTTTCCATTTCTCTGCTGTTGTCATAACTTACCTTACAATTATCTATATACCATCCATAATCTTCCCAAATAGAAGGTGAAGAACAAAATTGCCAGCGAATTAATACTGTCTCACCATAAAATTCAGATAAGTCGCAGGTCTCTTCATTCCAGGAATAATGAATAGTTGTGTATCCCGGTTCATTATATAGGGGAAGATATTCATTATCTACAACCTCATCATATCCACTCTGCGGATATAATACTTCCCAGCTTTGTCCATTATCCGCTGAGATCTTCATATTTCCCGCAGCCCCCCAGGCTGCACGATAAATATGGTCAAATGTCAATTGGTAATCAGGCTGGTCTATCTGAATGGGAGGAGAGAACAGGCTATGATTGACATTATAACCAAAGTAATTGTTCAAGCCGGTACCCCATAGCTTTTCACTACCATTCTCTGCTATCAGTGAATCTATCCCCCAGCCCCAGCCTTCGTTTGTGGAAAATCCGCCATTATCTAACTCAAAATCCTCCCACAGACTAACTGTAGTATCCACAGCTGACCAGGAGACATCTACCTGCTGCTCATCAATCAAGACGGCACTAACTTCATAAATGGGGTATAAGTTCTCACTAAGGACAATATCACCCAGATTCATGGAAATTGAATCTGCCCGTAAACTGATTTCCCGGGTATTCTGCCCAAAGTGACTCACCTGTAATCTGTAATCATTACTGTCCCAGATATCTGAAAGAATAAAATTCCCGTTATCATCAGATATTGTATTTTGGCAGATTAGCCCTTCCAGGTTTATTTCTGCTCCGCTGACCACCGCTCCTTCATTAGTCAATAAATGCCCTGTTATATTTATCAATCCCGCAGGAACAAGAGAGATATTAAAATTTTCTCGCTCTCCTTCAATTTCAACGGTATCTTCAAAAATTCTGTAACCGGGCATTTCTGTTCTTAATCCATATGCGTTTGCCGGTAAATTGGGAAAATAATAACTGCCGTTGTATCCGCTGCTGGTTTCAAGAGTATTCCCGGCATTATCCAGTATTATCATTACTCCTGGTAACACTTCCTGGTTTTCATTATCGGTTATAATACCGCTCAGATTGTCACTGATTATTTCCGACCAGAAAAATTTGACGTTCGGTAATAATGAGATGGCTGGAACTCCCGGGGGACTTGACAGATTTAGAGGTGCTGCCCATTGATCAATTTGACAAAAATTACGTGCACATTCCGGATAAGTAAATAAATCTGTTGCTTTGGTATGGCAGGTAAAATAACCGTCCGACCACAATCGATGGATCATAATTATCAGGTTCGCTCCCATATATTGATAGGGTTGATTAAATTCTATTAACAGATTCTGATATCCTTCCTCAAAATCAAGAAGCCCTTCATAAACCAGCTCAAGCTCATCTGCCATAACCCAGCCTTCTGCCAGACTAATTCGTTCCGTTTCTCCTGCATATATCTCATAGGGAACTTCCTGTATCGGAGTGTTAGTTATTTCATAGCTGATTGCGGTGATCTCTCCCTGGCTAAAACCACTTCCTGTTAAATATTCTGCCGGATAAATGCATTCACTTAATCCGTCATAGGGATATGTGTTGAACGGATGATTTAACATCAGGAAAGGGGTATCATAACTCCCCAGATATACTGAATTTTCCTCATTATATTCTATCCAGACAGATGACTCCGGTAACCCCTGACCCGTCTCATTCTCTGCATATATATCATATTTCAAAAAACCTTCATATGACGGATAATGTGTCCAGTTCTGTTCATTTCCATCTAACATGGCTTCTGTCCCGTCATTGCAGAGAATATGATAACTGCTCACATTTCCTGACCAGTTCCCAAGAAAACGCCCTTCTTCCGGTGGCAGCCAGTGAACCTGAACACAGTCATCTTCTTTGTCAATTATCACATTTTTTACTTTTCCGGGCATATCCGGTCCAAACCAGACGGCTTTTTCTTTGGCAACTCCGGCACCAACTTCATTCATAACAATTATTGTATAGTAATTCATGCAGGTATGGGGATTTGTATCGGTGAATACACAACCTGCTCCGGGATCAGTATCAGTGATTATACCTATCAGATTATCATCTCTATATATTTGAATTTCCTCTATCTCTGTTAATGGATCACCATTCACTGTCTCCAGGGGATTGCACCATGACAATTCAACGTCTGGATAATTGACCGGAGTCAGGTTCGTTACGGGTAAAGCCACTCCGCTTTCAACTTGCCAGGAAGGGATACATAGAGCCGAACAATTAACATAATCAGGAAATGCTCCCACAATTTCATGCATATTATTCTCAGGATCAAAACTACATAATTGTATAAGGTTGCTGATGCGGTTCATGTAATAGATCAAACCTGTATAGCGGTCACAAGTAAATCCTATAGGAAATGTCCAGCTCTCATTGAATAGTGCCAGTGACTCCCATTCTCCGGTTAAAGGATCTATCCGCACGAATTCACCTTGTGTTCGCTCCATGCAATAAAAATAATTATCATTCCCCATACAGCCACCGGCGATATCAGAGATGGTCTGCACCAGAAAATTGCTATCTCCAGTCTCTTGATCTATCGCATAGATCCCGCCACCAAGTGTTATCCCATATAACTCTCGATCTCGCTGGCAATAATCCAGAACAGTGAAAGGCTCAGTCATTCCGAAAACCTTATGCTCCCCTGTCTCGTAATCTATGGAAAATAACCTGTAACCATCCCATTCAACACCCCAGATATAGTTCCCGTCAAAACAAAGAGAGTTTACTACCGTAATATAAGGTGCAATAGGTGAATTTGTCGCTGATTCCGGTGAACCTGCCTCATAATTTAGATAACCAAAATCGAAATGCCAGGCCAAATAAGTATTACAAAATCCTATCGCACTACTTTCTGCAAAACGTGAAGGAAATTCATACGAAAGAGTAGCATAAGAATGTGTTAATGGATAATCACCGGTTACTGAATTATCATTGCCATCCCGATTATCAACAGGCACAAAGGCAGCAAAACTGCAGGTATAAAAAATAACCAGACCGAATAATATCAACCATTTCATAATAACCTCCTCTGTAATTATTATTATGTGCAAATACACAGATAATCTTTTTGCCTGTCAATTAATTATTGTGTCCAGCATCCATTTCAATTTTGAACCAGTTCAACACCGGCATTTGCTGCGATATTCGCGAAGTAGTTAGGTTGCGAAGGTCATTCAAAAAATATTGAGTGGACGTCACCAATACGCTATATGAGAATGTATAAGGTGGCACAATGAAACAACCTACAAGATCAGTCTCCTTTACACTACCTCACGGTGAGTCCTCCGCAAGGTCTCATCCGAAAAAGACTTCTTTTTCCGCGGTTAATAATCTTCTTCTCTTTGTTGTCTTCTAATTATCAATTATCCATTATCAATTTCTTTCAACATTGTATCCCCTGTCCCGCAATAATTCCACAATCCCTTCCTTGCCCAGAAAATGCCCTGACCCGGCGACTACGAAATATGTCTTTTTCCCCTCTCCCTGCAGATAGCCTTCGATCTTATCCGTCATGGTCAGGTTCCGCTGCGTAAACAGCAGATCGTAAAACTTTTCCAGTTTTTCCACACTTTTGATCTTGTCGCACATCAGTTCATACATCTTATCATCATCACCCTGTTGCCAGCTTTGGGTCCATTCCTCAATATTTCTGGCAAAATCATCTATTTCATCCAGTGATTCCAGCAGGTAATCCATCTGTAACTGCTCATCCATTTCGCTCAATAACCGGAACTGTGATTCCGGTGTTTCCAGTTGCAGAATTTCTTTATCTTCTCCGGCTTTATTCAGGAAATACATATCCACTCCCGCTTCTGAGCGGTATCCCAGCGACTGCACCATCAAGCTCGAATGAGTCATCGTCATGTACCATGGTTTCTGCATTTTGAATTGCTCCAGGTTATATCCACAGTCAGAGATCACTTTTCCCAGCTTCTGGTAATATTCCGCCGGCATGGTCGTTTCCAGCGTGCGCTCATCCTGATACATACCCTCCGTCATGATCATCTGCTGTATTTTGCCAATATCCATTTTGGTAATGTCAAATTCCACCACCAGAGCATCACTGCCGGCAAAGGCATTCTCGATCTCTTCCCGCAAGGGATAAAATTCCGGCTTTAATAAATGCACAGAACCGCATAAATAAACCGTTACATCATTATTACCAGCCTTCCAGAAGAAATGACTGAATTCCCCTGCCATCATGGGTAAAATCATTATAAAACTAATCAGCAGAATAATAAACCGTCTCATTTTCATTCAAATACCTCCTGAACTTCAGCTAACAAATCCCAACTCTCTGTCAATCTTTTCTCGTTCTAAATCTCGTATCCCCCCGTTTTTTTTGAAAATCATTGAAAATTGAAATTAAAAGAAATTATCTCCCAGCTAAGCCAAGAGTTTTGGACTGTACTCAGGACAAGACTTTTGAGCGACTAATCTACTTCTGATTAACCAGTTACATTAAATCATCATCTTAGTTATGTCGTCCAAAAGTCTTGTCCGGAGTACCGTCCAAAACTTGACTTAGCCTGGAAATCTGTTCCGCTTATAAAAGAAAATTCACATTTATAATCATCACTATCTTTATACTGGATAAATTGTTATAAATATCTATGAATAATGAAACGGGGGGATACAAGTTTCCACTTTCTTAATTTAATTATCCATCATCCATCAGATACTGTTCAGTGTAACTCTTTATATAATTACCACAATTCTTAAAATGAAGATGAAATGTGCACATCTGCTACGCTTTAGGCAGGATTATCGTAATTGACAAAATAAATTTCCTGAGATAGTTTAGGGAATGTTAATTAGTCCGTAGGACTTATCTATTTGTAGAATATAATATTATCCCCCACCCCACCCCACCCCAGCGACCGGCTCCGCCGGTCGCTGGAGTGGGGGGGGATGACCAATGTCTATTTCTACAATTAAATATCCCCTATAGGGAAAACGAAAACAGTGATAAGTGACTTTATAATAGATACTTATAAGTGTACTAACTTGAACTGAAATTGCCAGAAAACAATAATTGTGCATTATTATTGATATTATTCAGCATAAGTTATTGAAAAGGAGTGCCTGAAAG
>JAIPGO010000029.1 GCA_021736135.1 Candidatus Cloacimonadota bacterium | reverse complement strand
TATCCCCTATGGGGAAAACGAAAGCAGTGATAAGTGACTTTATAATAGATACTTATAAATGTACAAACTTGAAATGAAATTGCCAGAAAACAATAATTGTGCATTATTATTGATATTATTCAGCATAAGTTATTGAAAAAGGTGGCATAAAAGTGAACAGTCTCCAATTTAGGTGTTTTAGTCTCAAGCATATTTACTTGACTCATATAATATTGAAAATTTAATTAATTTAAAGCATTGGGAGTTTTGCAGCCAACAAGTAGAGAAGTAAATTGGACACAAAGTATTTTTTTATAAGATTGGCAGTATATTGGATAGTCTCAATTTTAAAGAGAATATTATCACGTGGGGGGAAAGATGAAAATAAAGATTGGCATTATTTTATTTACTTTTTTAGCACTTCTGAGTATTAATTGTTACTCGGAAAATTCAGAAAGAGTTTTGGACAAATCCAGGGTTCACAGCGTTGGAAATTTAGAATTGAGAGTGAGTAATTTTGGAATTTTGGGTTCCAATGGAGCAGAATGGCCTTCGCTGGAGTATCCGGCCAATAGCGGTATCGATAGATTAAAGGTTGCCTCACTATGGTTTGGTGCCAAAAAAGTAAGAAGAGATGTTAATGGACAACGATTATTCTGGCTGCACTGGCCACCCTTAGATGCACAGGATATTGTACCGGAAAACGATCCTAACTGGACTCCTGACTTACATCTGGTTGTTGATACATTAACGACTGTTGGTTATGATGGTGACCTTGATGTATATGAACTGCTTCCAGCTTATAATCCACTGGAAACGGGAATACCTTCTGCTCAATATCAACAATTTGATTCTCAGGATATTGTTATGGAAGCATCTACAAGCGATCAGTTAAAAGGATATGATGATGATGGTGATGGTATGATTGATGAAGACCCGGCTGGAATGGCATTTCCCTTCCGTGCGAGTGAAGAGTTGCCAATAGTTTTTGAGGATTATGGGGGAATGTGGCTGAGTGACCTTAATAACGATGAATTCGGGCCTGTAATAGAATATAACGATATCTGGTTTCCGCTGGAGTATTCGGACCTGGCACATGATCCAAGTAATGGAATTTACTGCTATACATTAGGCTTTGATGATGATTGTGATATGCTGACGGACGAAGATGGCTTTCCCTTATCAGAGCAGGATTTTATAGCTTATTATTATGATTATAGTCCTTTTGGAACTCAGGGTGATAGGGATTATGGTTCCAGCAGTGGGGCAAGTAATCATTATCCACTCAATATTGCAGTTCGACAAATGAGTTATCAATGGAGTAATTCATATCTTGCAGATATCACATTCCTTGAGTTTTCTATCACTAATATGAATTCGGAAGATGTATTATATGATTGTGCAGCCGGACTTTTTGTTGATGCAGAGGTTGGTCCTCAAGATTGGATTGAGGAAAACCGCAAGAATGATGATGTTAGCAGTTATGTCACTGGATCAGGTTATGAATTTCCATTTTCTCGTGACTTCGACGGTGATGCAGGTTTATCTTCCGGATACGTAGGTACAATGCTATGTTCCCCAAATCCTGCCGACCTGTCTATGAGTTGCTGGACATGGGATATTGGAGATGGTCCTGATGACACTGATCCTCGGAGCTTTAACCCGCCTTCGGGAGCAGCCTCTCATAATGACAAATACTGGCTGCTAACGAATTATGGCAATCCCAATGATGATAAATATATATCTCTGCGAGATTTTCCTAATGCTCAGATGAATTCCGGAGGGCTCAATACGAGATACCTTTATGGTTTTTATGGTGCTCAGGAACATACTGGAGATTCTGATGGAAATGGAGTGCCTGACTATATGGAAACGGACGATGTTGGCAATTATTATAAACGCTGGAATATTGAACCCTTAAAAACAATGAAAATTGTAATTGCTCTCTTTGCAGGAGGAGATAATTATAATTCTATGCTTAGTCAAGCCGCCTGGGTTAGATCTGTCTATGGTTCTCCACAATCCTTATTTGGAAGTAGTCTTCCGGATACACTATCTCATTATTTATCAGCAATTCCACCGGAATCACCCTGTCTTCTGGCAGAAAAATCTGAAAATGATACCGATATTGAATTGTATTGGGATAACAGATCTGAAATAGATAACATTGATACAAAAGTAGTAAATATAGTTTTTATCGGCTGGCAGGATAACCTTGCGTATCTGGACAGTTATATCGGCAACTGGGATGAAAGTATTTTCCCAACCGAATTTGCTCCTTATTATTGGGATGAATATTCTCAGGCATACGATTTTAGTATGCCCGTAAACCGCAATAATAATGCCCTGGTAAATCCCTGGACTGGCTATCGTTTGCGGCATGACTTTCAGGGATATACTATCTGGGGTAAACCGGAAAGTATGGCAAATGACCAATGGATACAATATGGCAGGTTTGATAAGATAGAAACCGAACAGGATTATTCGGATTATATGGTTAATTCAGGAACTCCTCAGTACATAGATTTTGGCGGTGACCTGGATATTGATACAGGTTTGCCAAATGGTCATATTATTACTGAAGAGGATTTGAACTATTATCATTTTAATGATCTTTATAATCTGGTTCCATATTCGCAAGAAGACCTGAACAATCAGGTCATGGTCTATGGCTATCCGCTTTACGACTGGCAGATGGATTATGAAACAGCAAGCAATCTGGCTGTGGGTCTCAGTTTTAATGATCAGGTACTGCTTTTCAAACATCCTTCCATTCCCGATGATCTATATCTGGAATTATATGATGACAGGTTGATTCCGTTATTGGGGCATCAAGGTCAATATGTAATTAATAACTCAGACAAACTTGAAAAGTTGAGAAAACATAGATTATCAAGAAGATATTATCATGATACTATCATCAATTATCCCTCTGAAGAGAGGTTTTGTGTATCCGTAACTGCCTGGGATCGAGGTATGCCGTCAATTAATATACTTCCTTTAGAGTCTGGTAAATGGGAAAACACGCTCATTATTAGTACTTTGCCCAACGATTTCCTGATCTGGCCCGGTGACACAAATTTAGATGGAACTGTGGATGTGAACGATATAGACGCTATAGCTGTATATTTCAGAACCGAAGGAGATGCTCGCGATTCAGTTTCTTTTGAGTGGAATGGATATGAAATTCCTGAAAATTGGGAAATCCGGGAAGCAACCCTTGCAGATTGCAATGGAGATGGCGAAGTAAATATAACTGATGTTCTGGCAATTTGTATTAACTGGGAAAAGTCTCATACCGGTGCTGCAGATATTGTTTCATTTTCTGAAGAAGATTATATAGCTAATAAAAATAATTTTATGGAGTTATACGAATCCCTCGGAGACAGTGATATTGAAATCAGGTTGAAAAATCATATAGCGGACATCTTTGACCTGCCTCAAGAAGAGATATTTGTAAATGCCTTGCATAATAATTATCCCAATCCTTTCAACCCAACCACAGTAATAAGATACTCTGTTTCTACAAAGAGCGATATTGAACTTTCCATATATAACATCAGGGGACAAGTAGTTAAAAGATTTCGGGAGAATGATCAGGATGCCGGGAATTATTCTATCATCTGGGATGGTTTAAATCTCAATAATAACAAAGTATCTTGCGGTGTTTATTTCTATAAACTGGTTATTAATGGAAATCTTATAGACACAAAGAAAATGGTTTTGATCAAGGAGATATAATGAAAAAGATAATACTTATAATTTTGTCAGCGATAATGCTTTTATCCTGTTCTAATGGTGGAACTGATCCTAAAGAGCAATTAGCCATCATGATCTCCCCGGCAGAAAACCATATTGTGAATGACTCAATGGTAGAATTTGTAGTGAGAATTGAAAATGTCTCAAACTTGTTTGCCTTTTCCGGAGAACTTAAATATGATTCATCAATTGTAGAAATCCAATCAGATCAGGTTGCTGCTGGAAGTTTTTGGAGTATTGAACCATTATGTGACTGTATCGCTGAAACTGGATGTCTTAATATCTGCATCGGATTAACGCAGACTAATGGTATAGATCGGATTAATGGTAGTGGAACATTGTTTACTTTTTCACTCAAAGGAATCAATATCGGTCAAAGCGAGATCAGCCTGAGTAATATTCAATTGATAAATGAGAACGGAGAACTCATTAATAACTTTAACGAACTTGAATTGAGCAGCTCTATTGTTTATGTGGAAAGTGAATAGATTTTTAATGATCTGTTCAAGAGGAACGGGATAAAGCAGCCATGCTTTTCTTTGACGGCAGGCAATAAGATTATAAAAACATTCCATAAAAAAACAGCAGCCGGTTGATGCCGGCTGCCGAGTTGAAGGGTGGGACGTGTTTAGAGAGAAATAGCCTCCACGGGACATTCACTCACACAAGCTCCGCAATCCACACAGGTATCACCATCGCAAACTGCTTTATCATCAACTATTGATAATGCTTCCACTGGGCAAACGCCCACGCAGGCTCCACATCCTACACAATCACTACTAATTTTTACTGCCATATTTACCTCCTTATGTTTAAATTTATTATCCAGGATAATATGTGCCCTGAATGCCAGTACTTGATTATTTGTAAAGTAATTTCTCAGGTATTAAAGATTCGGTCGCCGGCATCACCCAGACCGGGGATTATATAGCCGTTTTCGTTAAGTTTTTCGTCCAGAGCTGCCACAAATATATTTATTTCCGGTGCTTCTGCTTCTAATTTTTTTATGCCTTCCGGAGATGCAACTATAGATAGAACCGTGATCTGATAGCTGTCACGCCTTTTTAGTTCCCGCACGGCATCGCACAGAGAGCCACCAGTTGCCAGCATAGGATCTATCAGGATCGCATGCAGAGTGTGCATGCTTTCCGGGAGTTTATTATAATACCAGATGGGTTTCAAGGTGTCTTCATTACGATACATCCCCAGCACCTGAACCTGGGCAGCAGGAAGCAGATGACGCACGCCATCCAGCATCCCTATCCCGGCCCGTAATATCGGCAGAATTACCAGTTTACGCTGATCAATAATGGTTGCTTCATAACTGTTACCCGTCCAGATCGGAATGGAAGCTCTGCTGAACTCGGCATTTCTCAAGGCTTCGTAAGCTAATATCTGCGATATGATCGTAGTTATCCGGTAAAATTCAGCCGGTTCCGTACCCGTATGGCGCAATTTATCCACCAGGGATTTGACGAAATTATTATCAATTATCTTGTGCATTTTACCTCCAGTAAATTGAATGAAAAAAACCAGAAAGCCCGAAAACTGGCAATATTTATCATCTTTTCCCCTTAAAAATGATAAAATTGTGGACAACTAAAAGTAATTTCTAATTTAGTGGATTCATTAATAACAGGAGCATAGATTATGGTTTATTATCTGCCAAACAGATGACGCTGAGAAAATAGCAGCGGATCTGGAAGATCCCCAAAAAGGAGTACAATAGCAGCTATTCTGCCATAATCGGAAACCACCTCGATTTTGCAGTCTGGCTGCAAAATAAACGGAGGTGAATATGTCTTATCACAAAATGTGGGCAGATCTGGGTATGAACCTGGAAGCTCATGATCAGTTATTACAAGTTTTATCAGACGGCTATCAGAAGCAATTTCTCACCCAGAAAAACAGACCCGCCGGTATGCAGTATCTGGATTTCGTGGTTTCTGAGATCCACGGTCTGCGCGTTAAAGAACTTGTTGATGCCCAGCAGGCCGGAAGAAAAGTCGTCGGTTCTTTCTGTGTTTTCGTACCGGAAGAACTCATTCTGGCAGTTGATGCCATATCCGTGGGATTATGCACTGGTGCGGAAGTCGGTTTCGAGCTGGCAGAACAATATCTGCCCCGCAATACCTGCGCTCTCGTTAAATCTTCCTTTGGCTTCAAACTTGCAGGTTTGTGCCCTTATATGGAAACAAGCGACGTGATCGTCGGAGAAAACACCTGTGACGGTAAGAAGAAAGGTTATGAACAATTTAAGGATTTAGTGAAAAATCTTTACGTTATGGATCTGCCCCAGATGAAGAGCGTTGCCGGGAAAGAACTTCTCAAAGCTGAATTTATTCGCTTTGCCGCCTATCTGGAAAAATTGACCGGAAAAAAGATTACTGCCGCATCCCTGAAAGAAGCGATCAGGGTAGTTAATGCCAAGCGCAGTGCCGTGGCGCGTCTCGCCAGGCTTCGTGCTGCCTCTCCAGCGCCCATTTCCGGTTTGGATTCACTTCTGATCAACCAGATATTTTTTAATGAAAATCCAGAACGCTTTACCGAAAACATCAACAAGCTCTGTGATGAACTGGAAGTCCGCATAGAAAAAGGCGATGGTGTTGCACTCAAAGACGCTCCGCGTATCCTGGTAAGCGGCTGCCCGATGGCGGTCCCCAACTGGAAAATCCCTGCCATTATTGAACAGAATGGCGCAGTGATCGTTGGTGAAGAGCTATGTACGGGTGAACGTGGGGCACGCTGGCTCACAGAGATCAAGGGCACAACCGTGCCGGAATTAATTGATGCTCTTGTGGAACGTTACTGGCAGATCGATTGTGCCGTTTTCACTCCCAATGAAGACCGCCTGGCAAGTGTAAAAAAAATGGTTGCCGATTATCAGGCTGATGGCGTTCTGCAATATAGCCTGCAATTCTGCCAGCCATATACCATCGAAAGTGGTTTATTTGAAAAGCAATTGGAAGCTAACGGGATTCCCGTTCTTAATATAGAAACTGATTACAGTATGGAAGATATGGGACAGCTTGCCACTCGCATTGAAGCATTTATTGAACGTATTAAGCAGTAAAAATAAAAACAGGGGGGGGTATATTCTGCCTCCCCTTTATAGGAATTATAAATGAGATTTGCAGGTTTTGATATCGGATCACGTACTTTAAAGCTGGTGATCCTGAATGAAAACGGGATGATTGAAGAGAAAATACTGCCTAATAAGTATAACTTTGAGTTGCAGGTTAAAGACCTGTTACCACCGGATAGTTATGATTACCTGGTTGGAACGGGATATGGCAGGCATTATTTTGACAACTGGGAAAATGCCGAAACTATAAGCGAGATAAAGGCCTTTGCTGCTGGTGTAAACTGGTATCATAAGGGTGAATTGACCATCCTCGATATTGGGGGACAGGATACAAAAGCCATTTCTCTTGATCCTGCCGGAAAAATGAAGAAATTTGCCATGAATGATAAATGTGCCGCCGGTACAGGTCGTTTTCTGGAAATTATGGCTGGCGCTTTGAATCTGGAGTTATCAGAGTTCGGCAATATTGCCTTGACTGCAAAACGTGCTGAAAAAATTAATAATATGTGCACCGTATTTGCTGAAAGCGAAGTTATTTCTACTCTTTCCAGAGGTGCACTTGCTAGTGAAGTTGCCCTTGGAATTCATAATTCCATTGTGGAAAGAGCAATTGGCTTGTTAAACCGCGTGGGTATTTCTCAAAGTCTGGTTTTCGTCGGCGGTGTTGCCAAAAATCCCGCCCTGGCTTATCTTTTTAGGCAAAGACTGGACGGAGAGGTAATCGTTCCCGAAAATGCTCAGTTGATGGGCGCCTGGGGCAGCGCGATTATAGCACGAAAATTATGGAGACAAAATAATGATCTATCTGGATAATGCAGCTACCAGCTTTCCCAAGGCACCCGGAGTCGTGGAAGCTATGGTGGATTTCCTTGAAAACGTCGGAGCAAATGCCGGACGCGCTTCCTATGGCCAAGCCCGCGAAGCTTCCCGGATCATTTATGATACCCGGAAACTGCTGGCTGAACTACTGGGAGTTTTGCATGAAGAGCGCATCTGCTTTACTTTGAATGCTACTCAGGCCTTGAACCTGGCAATAAAAGGACTCGTTAAACCGGGAATGACTGTGTTAACTTCCCCCCTGGAGCATAATTCCGTGATGCGGCCTCTCCGCTGCCTGGAAGAGCAAAATGTTAAAATCAGGCAGTTTGCCTTTAAGGAACTCTCCGTTGACTGGGACGACTGGTCGGCCAAACTGGATGAGAATCCCGACCTCGTAATCTTTACCGCTGCTTCCAATGTAAACGGTTTGGTCCTGCCTTACCGTGAGCTGGCACAAAACGCCCGTCAAAAAGGTATCCCAGTTATTCTTGATGCCGCTCAGGCACTGGGCACTTTACCTATAAACGGTGATGATTATGACATTATCTGTTTTCCAGGACATAAAGGACTGCTGGGTCCGATGGGAACCGGCGGTTTATACATTTCCCCCGGTATTGAGATCGCATCCCTTTTTCAAGGAGGCACCGGAAGCCGAAGCTCGGAAGAATTACAACCGGAAGTTATGCCGGATAAACTGGAAAGTGGAACACTCAATATCCCTGGTATCGCCGGATTAAATAGCGCACTTAAATTTATCCTGCATACCGGGATCAATAAAATCAGAAAACATAAACAAGAGATAACTGCCAACCTGATCTATAAATTAACAGAAATACCGGAACTTATACTACATAGTCCCCTTTCTGTGCAACAAAATGCCGGAGTGATCTCCCTGACTTCACGTAGACTCGGTCTTTCTGAATTTGCCCTCCACCTTGACCGTGCCGGCATTGCTACCCGTATGGGATTGCATTGCGCTCCCAGCGCTCATAAAACGCTGGATACTTTCTCTGATGGCGGCACGATCAGACTTTCCCCTGGATATTTCACTACCAGAGAGGAAATTGATCAGGCTGTCGCAGTGATTAAAGGACTGCACGAGTGAATTCCCCACTGGTAATTACTTTCCCTAATACGCATCAAGCATTAAAAGCTGAAGATTTTTTTAAATTACTGAAACTTGAATTTGAACTTATCCCTACTCCCCGCGAAATCTCGGCTGAATGTGGTTTTGCACTCCTGGTTTATAATCAGGATAGTTCCACAATTATACGCTTCTGCTCTGAGAAAAATATCACCTTATCAAATATCTTTATTTGCAATGAAAACAAAGGAGTTAAGAATTATGAAAAAAGTTATTGACGCCAGAAAAATGGATTGCCCTAAACCCGTATTGCTGACTAAAAAAGCCCTTGAAGCTGGCGGATTTAGCCAACTGGAAATTCTCGTTGATAATAAAGCTGCCAGAGACAATGTAATCAGCTTCCTCGAAAAAAAAGAATCACCCGCTTCCCGTATTATTGATAATGATGGAGATTTCACCATTTATCTTGATAATGTAAAACCTCTCCCCGGTAATCCGCAAACTGATATTGAGCAGCTACACCCGCTTTCCGGTAAAACTGTTTTCATTTCCTCCGAGTCTATCGGCGACGGTTCCGAAGAACTGGGCAAGAAACTGATGAAAGCCTTTACCTTTTCTCTTAACGAATTGCAGGTGAAACCTCAATGTCTTCTCTTTATGAATGCCGGAGTTAAACTATGTATCGAAAAAGCTGACACCCTGGCGAATCTGAAAAAGCTGGCTGAGTATGGAACAGAAATCCTCGTCTGTGGTACCTGCCTCGATTACTTCGGCATCAGCAATAAACTAGCCGTAGGTAAAATCAGCAATATGTATGACATTGCCACCCACCTCCTGACGGATAAAGGCGTAATTAAAATATAACTCTATATTTATCGGCAAGTTAACTACTTTATCAGAAATATTGGTTACCGAAGCTTATAGGGCGTATTACTTCCCATATCTCCAGATTATTATTAACCTAAAGTAAAAATAAAGCTCCATCAAGAACACTATTATATTAATAATGTAAAAAATATTTGACATATTGTGCGGGTTCACTATCTTTTGTCTCGTGGGTTGTCTCACCACCCACGTGAATTCTTCTTAGCCATAGTTTTTTAGGCTGATTCACTTTGAATCTTGCCAAAACGGGCAAAATTGGGGTAGGCATTGTGCAACATTCTTCCTTCTGCTGTTTCATCTTGTGTGGGGCAGGATGAGCAGTTAACAAAGCCTGCCCCGTTTTTTTGTGCCCATTTTCAGTTATTGAGCGCAAAAAAAAGACCCGCTGGTGCGGGTCTGATTTCTATCGGTTTGAGATGAACTGCTTCTGCGTTTCAGAAGGGATCATCATAACCCCATTATGAGAGGAAAAACCTGAAGTCAGTTATTTCTTCTTCTTATGCCGATTCTTACGCAATCTTTTTTTCCGTTTGTGGTTATTGATCTTATAACCTTTCCTTTTCTTACCGCAGGGCATTCATCCTCCATTAACTATTTATTTGAATCGTCCACTTCTTCTTTAAAAGCTCTTGAGAACTTAAAAGTAGGGACTATACGTTCAGGAACCTGTACTTTTTCATCAGTCTTGGGATTACGACCCATACGGGCTTTACGGGTTTTGAGCTTGAAGGTGCCAAATCCTCTGATTTCAATGTGTTCACCTTCCTGGAGTGTGTCTTTTACTGCATTCAGGAATGCATCAACTGCCAGGGCTACATCTTTGCGGATGATGCCTGTATCATCAGCTACTCTTTTAACTAAATCAGCCTTTGTCATACGCTATCTCCTAAATAATTTAATCAATGTCCTTGTTACTTTCACCCCCTTTTTCTGTCAAGCCCTTTTTTCGTAATTCACAGTTATGCAGATAATTAGGCTAAAAAAGAAAAAACCCGCCCTTTCGGGCAGGTTTGTTTTAGCGAAAATTTCTATGTTTTCCACAAAAAAAAGAGGAGAGTGCCCCCTGCTAATGGGAGGGAGCAGTTATGGGGACACTCTTTGTTTTTGAGGAGGGATTTCTATCTTTAGCTGTTGCTCAAATTCTTCTATGGTTATCGCTCTTGCCCATTCTACCCAGAATGAATTTATTAATGTCAATGTTATCTCCGGATGCTGAATAAAAGTCGCCGTATCCTGATTAGTACTCTCTGGGGCTGCCGATAATTGATAAAAAACTCGCGTATTATCGAATACCATCATCTTCATAGGCAGAAATTCTGTCAAGCGCACCGATTCACCCTGTTCCTGAAACCTGCGGGCTACATCCAGCGATATATATGGGTCATTGCTGTCTATCTGAAATATCGCTTTATGCGTAACCAGCTTGCTGCTGCTGCATACCATATCGTGATCACTTTCCCGATAACGGATCAGATAGGGCGGCTTGTTAAAAGATAATATCATCTTGCGTGTATCATCAAAACAGCTTTGAAGTCTTTTCCGAACGACATTAGGGGAATGAAGCACCTCTATCATCTGATCATTGCGCTGCTCCTCCCGATGATTCGAGAGAAAACGCTGATGCAGTTGCCGAGATAAATTCTCTGCCAGACGACTCCGCTTATCCAGATCTATGATCACTAACTGTAATGCTAACTCCGGGTCAACAGCTACATATTTCTTCACGTTATCAAATATCTCTGTACAAAAACCCTTGTTGATCAGGGTCTTTAGCACATCGTAGATCTGCGTCCGAAATATGCCGGTGTGTTGCGACAACTCCTTCGCAGAAAACTTATAATGATCTAATAAGGCGAGATAAACCTTCGCTTCCAGCTCAGACATCCCTATATGTACAAGGTTTGCCATTAGCTTATCCTGCATGCAACCTCCGTTGTCACCTTATTTACGACAACTCTGTCGTACACAGAACGAAAACATATTATTCATAGAATCCTGTCAAGATTTATTTTATCTTTTCCTTCATTATTATCTTCAGAATAATTGTACCATTTTATTATATAATGCCTGTGTCTGCTTAAATATATATATATTCTACTATAAGCAATATTAAATATATTGCTCGTGCGTCCAATTATCTCTTAAAATAATTCGGATCTTCCTCTTCCTGTCGCTAACTTTAAATTCCCGGATAACAGTTCCGCACTATTAAAGATTGCTCTTTATTTCATTTATTTTACTCATTCATTATTTCTCACTGTAATAATACCTTCTCCCCTGACACCCATAACAAGTAATATGTTATGGGCGTCCGGGGGATAGAATTGTTGATGTGGTTTCTCAGGGAAGTTCAAGATAACCTTATTTTTTACTTTCACATTTCCAATACATATGTGCCACTCTAATTTATTTCTATAGTATGTCAGTTCGGATAATTATCTGGCATCCCCCTGTTTTATTATTCATGATTTGTGATAACTTCTTATTTTATAAAGTAATATTTAGGATTTATCTCTTATAATTACCGGTACGGGATAAATTTGTATAGCGTAAGGTTGGCTCGATACTCCGAGACTACCTTACGCTATACAAATTTATCCCTTTCAGGGAAATGAAACTCTACAACAGGAGAGATATTTAAAATTGCGGGGGGATGCGAAAGTTCGGATAATTATGAGTTGACAATAAGTAAAGCAAATATGAAGGTGTAAAATGTTAAAAAATGGAAGGATAATTTGAGCTATGGAAATAAAGAAATTTGGTTTAGTCGGTTGCGGACGCATTTCAGGTAAGCATTTTGAATCTCTGGCAGGAATTGAAGGTGCAGAGATAGTCAGTTGCTGTGATATTATCAAGGAACGGGCAGCGGAAGCAGCAGAGAAGTATCAGGTAGGAAAAATTTATACAGATTATGAGAAAATGCTGGATAGTGAGGAACTCGACGGCATTTTGATCTGTACTCCCAGCGGAATGCATCCGGAAATGGGCATCAAGGCAGCTGAACGTGGTATTCATGTGATCACCGAAAAGCCGATGGGCATTAATCTGGTAAAAGTGGACGAACTCGTACATGCCTGTGACACTAGCGGTGTGCATTTATTTGTAGTAAAGCAGAATCGTCTGAATCCTGCGATCGCAGTTTTGAAAAAAGCGATTGATAAAGGACGATTTGGCAGGATTTTCAGTTTAAATGCCACGGTGCGGTGGACACGTCCTCAGAGTTATTATGATCTGGCGCGCTGGCGTGGCACCTGGGAATTTGATGGCGGTGCTTTTATGAATCAGGCATCACATTATATTGATCTGATCCAGTGGCTGGGAGGACCTGTGGATAGCGTGGTGGCTATGACGGCAACCTTAAATCACAATATTGAGTCAGAGGATATGGGCAGTGGCATAATCCGTTTCCGCAATGGTTCATTAGGTACTATTGAAGTGACTATGAATATTTTCCCGCGCAATTATGAAGGCTCAATCACCGTAATGGGTGAATCGGGCACCGTCAAGATCGGAGGTATAGCCGTTAACAGAGTGGAACATTGGGAATTTAAGGATTATGACGACGATGATAAGGATATTCAAACCTGTGGCACCAATCCGAGCAGTGTTTACGGATTTGGTCATTTGGGCTACCTGCAGAATGTGGTAGATGTTTTACAGGGAAGCGGAGAACCGCACACCGACGGTAGAGAAGGCAGAAAATCGCTGGAAATAATACTGGCGATGTATGAATCCGCCAAAAGCGGGAAACGCATACCTTTACCATTAAGATATTAGGAGACAAAATTGTTAGTACAGGAATATTTTAAAAGCCGGATTACACTTCTGGATGAAGTATTACACAGCTACCTGGGAGCGAATGATGTATTTCCGCAGCAATTGCATGAAGCGATGAATTATGCAGTATTCAGTGGCGGTAAGCGTTTACGTCCCATTCTCTTTTTTTCCACGTATGAAGTATTGCAGGGCAGCAAAAACCTGAATCGTCTGCATCGAGTAGCACCGGCGGCAGTAGCGCTGGAACTGGTTCATACGGCATCACTTATTCATGATGATCTACCCAGTCTTGATAATTCACCGGAAAGGCGTGGCCTGCCTTCAGTACATGTGAAATTTGATCCGGCAACCGCGATACTGGCAGGAGACGCATTGATCACTCTGGCTTTTGAAGTCCTCACAGATATCAAGAACCGCGACCAGGCAGTAAAGTGTATCGGCATATTAGCGCGCGCGTTGAGTACCAGAGGAATGATAGGTGGACAGGCGGTTGACCTGATATCAGACAGCAAAAAGATCAATATCAACGTGTTGAGATATATCCACATGAAAAAGACAGGGGCACTTTTACAGGCATCTATGGAACTGGCTTGCGCTTTAAATGATGCCGATGAAAATCTGACAATTACGATGGGCAATTTTGCCTTGAACATCGGGCTTGCTTACCAGATAGTTGATGACATATTGGATGAAGTGGGAACTTATGAAGTACTGGGAAAAGAACCCGGCTCAGATATGAGAGGTAACAAGGCAACTTATCCCGGTTTGCTCGGACTCGAAAAAGCCAAGAAAAAAGCCGAAAAACTACTTCGTGACAGTTATAACATGATCAAAAACATGGAAGGCAATGAAATACTGGTTGAATTCATTAACCAGGTCAAGGAACGTCTTCCGTAGGTTGCCGGATTGGGATATTTTAAAATATTGAGACCGGCAAACCTGGAGTTTGTGGCAGTTTGTGTTTTCTTGGGAGCATATTATCCTCTCTTCCAGCAGGCGGGTGAATTCTGGCAAGTAATGGCAGCAGCATTTTCGGCAATGCTGATAGCTGGTGCAGGTTATGTAATTAATGATTATTATGACCTGGAAACGGACATGATCAATAAACCGCAACGCGTATTACCATCCGGTAAAATGTCTTCTCGGGCAGCATTTATTTATGGGATAATTTTATTTATTATTGGCATCATTCTTTCTTATTTTACCGGCAGTGTGATCTGTATCCTGCTGGCATTTGTCAACGCCATTGCGCTTTTTCTCTATGCCGGGATTTTCAAACGGGCTTTTGTTTCGGGTAATCTGCTGGTTTCTTACGCTGCCGCTTCAACCTTTGTCTATGGCGCGATTGTAACTGACAATTTATCGCAGAGTCTAATCATTGCATTTTTTGCTTTTTTATATACATTTCTCAGGGAAATCATTAAGGACATGGAAGATCGTCGTGGTGATCAACTTACGGGTGCTCATACACTTGCCTTGAGCTGGAAAAAATCACAGGTCTTAGCTCTTTTTCTGGTCACAGTAATGTTAATGATTGCTGGCTGTGGTATTTTCTTTATGAAACAGCTCATTGATTATCCGGTTTTTGCTTTGTTGATGTTCTTTGTGATACTGCCATTATTAATATTCTACCGCATTTTGAGCACGCTTGAAAATGAAACTGTATATAGAAAAATATCACGTCTGATGAAATTTGATATGTTAATTTTGCTGGTAATATTCATTATAGGTAATAAATTATGAAAATATATGAAAAACTGCAGAACATGGCTCAAGAAAGGGCAGGTTATTTCTGTCTTCTTGATCCTGATAATTTTAATGGTACCCAGGCAAATGAACTGGCTGCTTTATGCGAAGAAAATGGGGCTGACGGCATACTTGTCGGTGGCAGTATGATGTTCCATGACCGTTTTGAAGAAAACCTGCGCAAGATCAAAGAGTCAGTAAAAGCAATTCCAGTGCTGATCTTCCCAGGCTTATTCAATTTCGTCTCTCCTTATGCAGATGCGCTGCTTTTGATCAGTATGATCTCCAGCCGAAATGCGCAGATGCTCATCGGTGAACAGGTTCGTGCCACTCCCCTGATCAGAAAATATGGACTGGAAGCAATTGGCACAGGATATATTCTCATTGACGGGGGAAAACCAACTTCAGTACAATATATGAGCCATAGTATGCCCATTCCGCATGATAAAGATGATATTGCTGCGGTGCATGCCCTGACTGCAGAATACCTGGGACATCGCCTGGTTTATATGGATTCCGGTAGCGGTGCAGCAGATTCTATCTCCGAAAGTATGATCCGTTGTGTTAAAAGAGAAATTACCATACCCCTGGTTGTGGGCGGAGGGATAAGAAATCCCGAAACTGCGCGCGCGAAAGCAATTGCCGGTGCGGATTTCATCGTAACTGGTAATGTGCTGGAAAAAGACACTGTTTCGACACTGATCAGAGAATTTGCTGAGGCTGTTCATAGCGTAACCAGAAAATGATTGATATTCACAATCACTTGCTGCCGGGAATTGATGACGGCAGTAATGATATAACAAAATCTCTGGAACAATTGCGTATACTCGCAGAGGAAGGTGTTGAGAAGGTTTACCTTACCCCGCATTATATGCAAAATCTTTACCCGAATTCACGTTCCGCTATTAAACCGGTACTCATTGAATTACGCAATGCCGTCAAAAAGGCCGGCATCAATATCGAACTGGAAACCGGAGCAGAATATTTCCTTGATCATCTGGCTGCTGAAACTGTTGCAAGGGAAAACCTGACACTGGGCAGCAGCAGGTACGTTTTAGTGGAAACAATGATGCAGCAAATACCGGTAGATTTTCTGCAAAACATTTATCTTTTGCAGAAAGCCGGATATAAAGTCATCCTGGCACATCCTGAAAGATATGCAGATGTTATCAGGGATCCGGAATATGTGGAAGAACTTCTGCATCACGATATCTATCTGCAGGTCAACGCCGGCAGCTTTCTGGGTGTTTATGGAAAATCTGTAGAACGAACCGCCTTTCAGCTTTTGCAGAACGGTTACCTGCATTTTATAGCCTCCGATAATCATGGCGACCAGCCGCAATGTTTCCAGAAAATCATCTATCAGATGCTTACGGATAATTTTTCGGAAGCAATAGCCCGTCTTCTGCTGCAGGAAAATCCTGCCGCCCTTAATTCTGATACAAAAATTGCTCATTTTAATCACTGGCGCCTGCCGCAGCCTCGTGCCTCCGTATGGCAAAATATAATGCGGTTTTTTACCGGACATGAGTAAAAAAATATTAATTACAGGGGCTGCAGGCTTTATCGGACGACTGGTTACTCACGCTCTCAGTACCCGTAAATATGATCTCTTTTTACTCGTAAGACCTGGCACAAACCCTAAGAAATTGGGTGCTGTTTCCGAGAAAATCGTTATCCTCGAAGTTGACCTGAGAGATATTAAAAAACTTCGGGAGACGATCAATCTTTACCGCTTTGATACCATTATTCACATAGGAGCCATTAGAAACAGGGGACGCACCAGTGCTGACGATTATTTCAAGGCAAATGTGCAGTCAACCGAGCAACTAGCTATCCGGGCCCTTGAAACTCAGGCAAAATTTATCTATTTTTCTTCTGTGGGTGTATTTGGAAATATTCCGGAGAATACTCCCGCAGATAATCAAAGCAGAAAAATTGGGGATAACTTGTACCATGAAAGTAAAATCCAGAGTGAAAAGCTCATCAATAAATATGTGCTTTATGGATTGAATGCTGTCATTATACGTCCTACGATTACTTACGGGACAGGGGATTACGGCTTTCCCTACGGACTTATCAACCTGATTAATAAGGGACTGCTCATTTTGCCGCGACCGATGCCGGATATCCATCTTTGTAATGTCGAACAGCTGGTTCAGGCAACGCAGCGATTAGTGGAACTGGATTATAAACCCGGAGTCACTTATAACATCGGTGACCGCCATCCGGTTAATCTTCTCGATCTCGTAGATTTTATCAGTAATGAACTCCACGAAAAATCGTTTAGCATCCAAAAAACGATTCCTGTCTCCTGGTTCCGTTTTGCCGAACGCTTTTTTGCCCTGATCAAGTGTAAAACCTGGCAGCAGCGCTTCCAGCTTTTCAGCCATAACTGGTATTATAATGTGGAAAATGCTTATGAAGACCTGAACTTGAGAGATACGGAGACAATACCCGCCATCAGGAGTACAATAGAATGGTATCAGAAAACAAGGAAACGGAAAAAGACCTGAGAACCTCTTATGATGAAGGACTGGGAACTGTTTATGAGCGTTTCCGCCTTAATTATATCTTTCAGCGATTGCTAAAATCTTATGATTTAAAAAATGTCCTGGAATATCCCATTTATGGCATGACCGGAGTCGATGGCATCAATTCCGTATATTTCGCACAACAGATGGCCAACGTGGAACTGGTGGATTGTGACGAAAAGCGACTGGAAAAAGTGAAAAACTATTGGCAGCTTTTAAAACTGGAAGATAGACTTGTTACTCATTATATCCCGAAAAATGATATGAGCAATGCCGCTCTGCCTGAAAACGGTTATGACCTGGTCTGGAACTTTGCTGCTCTCTGGTTTTATCATGATGCAGAAAACATTATCCGGCGTATGATCAGTCTTTCAGGCAATCTGATCATGATCTCGGTTAATAATCCGCTGCAGATCGGCTACCCGCTGCGGAAATTTCTCCTGGATAAGGAATTCTTCATTAAAAACGATATTGACACCCGCTGGGTGCAGATGTCACGTATTAAATCAATAATCCGCACGCAAGGTCTGGAAATTATCGAGGAAGGCGTTTTTGATACACCTCCCTGGCCTGATACCTGCCTGCCGGTGGCAGATCTGAAACGTAAACTCGGCTTGAAAGTACCTGATAAAAAAAACCCCGACTGGATCTGGTCCATGCTTGCCTGGTATGCCGGAGAAGATAATGAGCTTGAAGCAAAAGTCCGCCGGTTCATGTTCATCGAAGATTCTCCGCTTCCTCAATTCCTTAAACAATTCTGGTCACATCACCGCTACCTGATCGCTCGAAAAAAATGATTAAAAAAAACCTCAATCTCATCATTGGCATTATACTGGGAATTCTATTTCTTATTTTGTGGCTTCACATTGTGGACTGGCAGAAACTGCTCTGGTATTTTAATAATTATGACCTTACTCTGATACCGCTTTTTTCGGGGTTCTATATTTTTGCCTACCTTCTGCGAAGCTGGCGCTGGCGTTTGATCCTCAAACCAGAACTAAAGATGGGTTACATTTATTGTTTTCAGGTTTTTATGGCTGGTATGCTCGTGAATTACGTTATACCCGTACGCGCCGGAGAACTAGCCAAATCTGTCATTCTCAAAAATAAGGACAAGCTCCCTGTTTCGCGCAGTCTACCCTCAATTTTTATTGATAAGATCACCGATCTTTTCCCCATTATGCTGATCATCATACTATTACCGTTACTTACAATTCGCATGAATAAAGCGCTCTATTTGATAGTTTTCCTGCTTCTGGTGATTTATCTTTTATTTCTTGTTTTCCTGTTTTTTGCCGTTAATCACCGCAATAAAGCGCAACGCATCCTTGCTTTCTGTTTCCGCCCCTTTCCAGCTTCCTGGAAAAGAAAACTCGATTTTTTTGCCGAGAACTTTATAGACGGACTGGCAATTATGCAGGGACGCACTCCGGAATATCTATTGGTTTATCTACTGACCATTCTGGCTGTTCTATCTGAAGCATTTTACGTTTTTACCGTATTTCATGCTTTCGGTTCCACTGCCGGTTATTTCATGATCCTTTTTGGTTACACGCTTATGAATCTCACCTACATTCTGCCCACACCGCCTGCTCAAATAGGTTCAAATCAATTCATGTGGGCGCTCATTTTCTCCTTCGCGCTCGGAATTGATGAAAACCTTACCGGGGCTGCCGTTCTTTTCTCACATCTTCTTACTTCATTCTGGATTTTTTTGCTCGGAATCATTTCTTTACTTGCCTTAAAAATCAAATTTAAGGAATTAGTATCCTTTAAGAAAAAATAAGATATAGGGGTTTTTATGAGTACAACAAATGTTGATGCCTTAAATAAACTGCACGAGATTAAAAATGCGATCATAGCCGAAATTCGTAAAGAAATCGTCGGACAGGATATAGTTATTGAACAATTTCTCACCGCTCTTTTTGCGGGTGGTCACTGCCTCATAGAAGGCGTGCCCGGTTTAGCAAAAACCATGCTCGTTGCCACTCTTGCCAAAGCAACAGATATGAAATTCAGCCGCATTCAGTTTACTCCTGACCTCATGCCGTCAGATATTACTGGTACAGAAATTCTCAGCAGATCAGATTCCTCAGATAATCGTCAGTTCCAGTTCCTTAAAGGTCCCGTTTTCGCGAATATTATTCTCGCTGACGAAATAAACCGCACTCCTCCCAAAACGCAAAGCTCTCTGCTGCAGGCTATGCAGGAATATCAGGTTACTGCCGGTAATGAAACCTTTGACCTGGAAAAACCTTTCCTCGTGATGGCTACTCAGAACCCGATCGAACAGGAAGGAACTTATCCTCTACCCGAAGCACAACTCGACCGCTTTATGTTCAATATTATCATCGATTATCCTTCCTATGACGAAGAAGTGAAAATCGTCCAACAGACTACCATTAATCGCGATGTTAAGATAAACCCCGTCATTAATGCCGAAACTATTGTCGAATTTCAAAAACTCGTCCGCAGAATACCCGTCAGCGAGCATGTAATGGATTTTGCCGTTCGACTCGTCAGGGCTACCAGACCTAAAAGTGATGACTGCCCTCAGGAAATCAGAAATAAAGTCAGCTGGGGTGCCGGTCCTCGCGCTTCCCAGTATCTCATTATTGCCGCCAAGACCAGAGCTGCCCTCGATGGAAGACCTTCTCCCTCTCTGGAGGACGTGATTGCCGTCGCTCATATTGTTCTCAGACACAGGATACTCATCTCATTTGCTGCCGAAGCAGAAGGTTTATCTTCAGATAATATTATCTCTAAACTACTGCAAAATATCAACAAATAACTTGTCATATATTGATAGTGAATTAATTTTGACCTGTTTCACATAGTTCAAGAAATCGTTTTTGGAGAAAACTCTGTAAAATAGTCAATAGTTGTCATGGCGTGAAAGGTTGCTAGAGTGAGATTATTGATACTTGTGAATATATTTTTTGCCTTATCGGAAATTTTAGTTATATTAACATAAAAGTGATTTGAGGTGAAAAGTGAAAGCAAAAAGAGTTATCGTATTTACCACGCCAACCTGCAGTTGGTGCACGAAAGTGAAAAGTTTCCTGAAGCAGCACCAGGTTCCCTTCAAGGAAATTGATGTCTCCCGGGATGAAGTAGCTCTGCGTGATATGGTAAAAAAAAGCGGGCAGAGAGGAGTTCCCCAATTGTGGATCAACAATCGCCCTATCGTTGGTTTTGATGAATTCAAAATAAAAAAAGAACTGGAAATCCTTTGAGGAGATTTTTATGAACAAGAAACTTGCCAAGTATTCAAAATTGAGCAAAGAATTGAATTTGCTCTGTCTGCGTAAGGAAAACATTACCCGTAAACAACTCAGTCTCGGACGAATTGAGTGTGACCTTCTGCAATATCTGAACGAACTGAACACCGCCGTATGTATGAATGATATTGCCGAAAAACTGAACGTTTCGCACAGTCGCATTACGCGTCTGATTGACACTCTGGAAGAAAAGGGTCTCGTGGAAAGATTCGCTTCCCGTCGTGATCGCCGCAGTTGGCTGGCTAAGATCACTCCTGCCGGAGAAGAAACCGCCAATGAAACTATCAACGACCTGATCAAAATTCAGGAAAAGCTGATCCAGCGCTTTCCGGAAGAAGAAATCGATGCTATCTATGAACATTTGCTTCTCTATCTGAGAATGTATAATGATATCTTAAATGTGAAACAAAAGAAAGTATGAAAAGTACATCCAGGCTAAACTGGCTGGGTGGATATGCATTTGAGGCGGAATTACAGGATCACAAATTTATTATAGATCTTGCTGAAAGTGAAGGCGGACAAGACCTCGGTCCTCGTCCCAAGTCATTACTTTTGCCTGCGCTTGCCACCTGCAGCGCTGTCGGCGTTATCGGTATTCTTAATAAAATGAGAATTACAGGATATAAACTCGATATTGATGTCGATGCCGAAACAGCTGATACTCATCCCAAAGTTTATACTATCATTAATCTGTCTTATAATTTTACCGGAGAGAACCTCGACGGTAATAAACTTAAAAAAGCAGTCAGCGTTTCGGAAGAACGCTATTGCAGCGTTTATACCATGCTATCCAAAACTGCTGCCATCAATTCTGTTATCACGATCAATGGAGAAAAGTTTATATGATGAAAAAGTCTTTAGCCGTGCTGTTCTTCCTGGTTACATTAACCTTGATATATGCCGGCAATATCAACTGGCAGTCCAATGTCGATGACGCTCTGCAAAGAGCTAAAGAAAATGATAAATACGTATTTGTCTTTTTTACCGGTTCGGACTGGTGCTCCTGGTGTCATAAACTTACTGGTGAAGTTTTTGACCATCAGGAATTTCAAAACTACGTCAATAAAAAGATGGAAATGGTGCTGCTTGATTTCCCGCAGACCATTACACTACCCCAAGATCAAGCCGCTTATAATGAGGCTCAACTCGAAAAATACGGCGTTAGAGGTTTCCCCTCGATCATTATTCTCGAAAATAACGGCGATGTCGCTATGCAACTGGGTTATCGCGAAGGCGGTCCCGTTAAATATGTGGAATATATCGAAGGTGTGTTGAACTGGAATGATTCCCCAAAAAATGAAACCTGGGAAGATAAAAAAGGACAGGTCTGGTATAAAAATCTGGATACTGCCCAAAAACTCGCAACTAAAGAAAATAAACGCATTCTGGTTAATTTTACCGGCAGCGACTGGTGCGTCTGGTGTAAAAGACTCAGCAATGAAGTTTTTCTGCAACCGGAATTTATCGAATTCGCGGATGAAAACCTAATACTCCTGCGTCTCGATTTTCCTAAATCGACGTCCCTGCCACCCGGCGAGGAAAGTTACAATAACTCCCTGGCACAAAAATTCGGCGTCAAAGGCTTCCCCACTATCTTTCTTTTAGACGCCAAAGGCAATACTATCCAGAAACTCGGTTACGAAGAAGGTGGTGCCGTATCCTACGTTGCCCATCTCCGTGACCTGATTAAATGATCTAACCGGAATTTATAAAGTAATAGAGCAGATAGAAATATCTGCTCTTTTTTTTTAGGTGCTCAGTAAACTCAGCTTCTGCTTGACTGCTGAAGCACTAATTTCTTTGTAATATCCGAGGTAAAAAAATAGAGTTATGGAATATCCGCGGATAACAAGGTCAAATTTTCAGAAGATGATCCTGGAGGTCAATCCCCGGCTGGATATGAAAAATATCAACCGGGCACTTGACCTGGCAGAACGTGCGCACCTGGATCAGAAACGCGCTTCCGGCGAAGATTATATCATCCATCCGCTGAACGTTGCTTATATCATCGCCGAGTTGGGGTTTGATGCCCAGAGCATTATTGCTGCGATTCTGCATGACGTGGTAGAAGATTCCTCGTTAACAGTGCCGGAAGTAAAAGAGTTTTACGGTGAGGAAATAGCTTACCTGGTGGATGCCCTCACTAAGATCACCGATCTTCCTGAAGAAGCCGGAAAATCGGCTAAAAAAGCGGAAAACTATCGTAAATTCCTGCTGGCAATTACCAGGGACGTACGCGTTGTCTTTATTAAAATTGCCGACCGCCTGCATAATATGCGCACCCTTCACCATCTGAAAGTTGCCAAACGGCGCAGCATTGCCCGTGAAACGCTTGCCATTTATATTCCCCTGGCAAACAGATTCGGGCTGCAGGATATTAAACGGGAAATGGAAGACCTTTGCCTCAAATATCTCTATCCTGAAATTTACCGCGAATTGCACCAGGTGGTGAAAGAAAAAAAATCATCCCGGGATTCTTATATCAATGAATTTATCAGCACCGTGTATAATCTACTCGAAGTAGAAGAGATCGAAGCTGATATCAACGGGCGCAGTAAGCATTTCTGGTCTATTTTCCGCAAAAAAGTGCAGCGGAACATTACTTATGACGAGATCAATGACTATTATGCCATCAGGATAATCACATCGCAGGTGGAAGACTGTTTCACTGCCCTGGGTATTATTAATACGGTTTTTCAGCCTCTGCCCCTTACATATAAAGACTATATCACCCAACCTAAATCAAACGGCTACCAGTCGCTGCATCAGGTAGTAATTTCCGCTGAGAACAAAAAGGTGGAAATTCAAATTCGCACCCGGGAAATGCATATTTATGCCGAAGAAGGTCCTGCCGCACACTGGAAATATAAGGAATTTGCCCATCTGGAACATATTGATTCCTCTTCCCGTCCCCGACTGGATAAAGCTTTTGACGAACAGGTTACCTGGCTGCGGGAATTGATCACTCTTTATCGTCAGGATAATCCGGAAAATTTCATTCATTCCTTAAAAGAGAAGTTCTTTAAGGATAAGATCATCGTCAAAACCCCTGATTCCGATTATCTGGAACTGCCCCTTGGTTCTACTCCCCTTGATTTTGCTTTTGCCGTACATTCCGAAGTAGGGCTTCACTGCCTTAGCGCTAAAGTTAACGGCAGGCATGTTTCCCTGCGCTATCAGCTTCAGGATGGTGACCAGATTGCCATTGTAACTGCCCGTAACGTGCGTCCCAGTAAGGACTGGCTCGAAATTCTAACTACTCCCCGCGCCCAGCAGCGCGTGCGCGCCTGGTTCCGCCAGCGGGAAACCGAAGATGCCGTAATACTCGGAAAAAGCATCTTCGAAAAAGAAATCCGAAAACATGACCTGCATATTACCGATCAGGATGTGCTGACTCTGGCTCAATCTTTAAAGCTTTCCGGTGCTCTCGCTCTTTATGCGGACCTGGGACAGGGCAATATTCTCATCGATAAAGCTCTTGATATTTTGCAACCAACTCATAAACAACCGGAAAGCATTAGCCTGCCGGCTCAGGATAAAGATTTCTCCGTAGATGCATCCCAGCCATTCATCGAAATCCAGGGTCTCGAAAACCTGATGATGCATTTTGCACACTGCTGTAACCCTCTGCCCGGCGATGATATTATCGGCTATATCACGCGCGGTCGAGGTCTTAGCGTACACCGCCAGGATTGCGCCAATCCCGCCTTCCAGCAATTACGCCAGAAAGAACCGCACCGCATCATGCACCTCCTCTGGCAGAAACCGGACAAAACCTTAAACCAGGTCATTCGACTGCTGTTGATCGCTCTGCCCCGTCCCCGCCTTAATTATGATATCACAACCCTGCTTTCCCAGCAGAAAATTAAAACTCATACCAGTTCCTCCCAATTAAGCGGTGACCATGAACATATTACCCTGGTGGTGGAAGTAACGGATCGTAAACAGATCAAAAACCTCACCAGTGCTCTGCTGAAGATTAACAGTATCCTCGAAGTATATCAGATCTGACCCCGAAGCTCTCCCAATAAATAGGCCTTATAAGCCCAATAAGCCTGACTAATAAAAAAAGTATAAGGCTTCTCAGATATATAAGGCGTATTAGTCCTATTAGGCTTATTTCACGATTTCCCACCCAAAATACCCAAAAAACATTTGACAAAATAACCACTCATTCTCTAAAATAACCTTGTAATTACATTCAGGATCTCCAGTTAAGTTTCAGATAAATACTTTTGAGGTTATTAATAGGTTGGTAAGAGGTGGGTCTTTAGTACCGTCACAGTGAACGGCATAACAAAATAATGTTATGCCGTTCACTGTGACGGTACTAAAGACCCACCTCTTACCAACCTATTGAGTACTTACAAATAAAAGTAATGAAAAAAAGTAAAAAAAACTTAATGAGAATTAATCTATCTGGTAACCATAAGTGCAGAATTTGTATTTATCTGTCAAGTTGGTTTTTGGGAATACATTTTTGGAGTGTATTTTTGGAGTGCATTGACAGTGTCAATGCGTCGAGTCGCAGGCAAGAGCTTGTAGCTTAATCATCTTGATTAAGCAAAAAAAGATCAATCTGGAAAGATTGATCTACAAAAACCTGATGGTATAGAAACATAAAGTATAATTTGACAGGATGAAACAAATAACAGTTTTATGCTTACGTGGAATTGATAAACAAGAGGAGAACAGATGAAGAGGATAATATTCTTACTGATAGTCTTGACCATGGCAGCCATATGTCTGGGCAATAACGATCTGGAAGAGAAAAAGATTATGCCGAAGAAGCTGTATTATAATGAATTACCGGATGATTATCCGAAAGAATTGGAGGATTTATTTAAGTTTTATTATGAATATGCTGAAGAGCTTAGCAATTCAGGTTTAGATAATAATGAACTAAAAGGATATGTAGAAAGTTACATAGCATCTTTAACTGAAGAAAAGCTTTTGAGTTTTTGTTATCTGAACTGGTTAGCAAAAAATGCGATTCCTTTATACTATAGTGAGTATTTTTTAATAAATAATTTTACAGTATCTGAGAATGTAATTCCAAAAGATGCTGCACTGAAATTGTCATTCAAACCATTCAGAAATAAAGATGTTACTGAACATACTTCGTTGTATTATTTTATGCAACCTTTATATCTGATGGATAGATTACTTCCAAGAATTGAGCAAATGCATCCGGATCTGAGATTATTGACTAATGTTATTGGTGCCATCTGGATACGGGGAACAGTGATATATTCTGAAAGTATGAGGTGCATACCGGAAGACCCCAACAGTATAGACAATATACTTTTTGCAACAATAAATGTTAAGGAAGCATTTGGTAATATCTTCCCGGATAAATCAATTACTATTTCTACTTGTTATTATGATGATGGACCGGTTGGTAAATCCGGTATTAATCCATT
This sequence comes from Candidatus Cloacimonadota bacterium, assembly GCA_021736135.1. GTDB lineage: Bacteria > Cloacimonadota > Cloacimonadia > Cloacimonadales > TCS61 > JAIPGO01. Next base: position 12,260 of record JAIPGO010000029.1, on the reverse strand, counting down.
AGAACCTGGTAAAGAATACCTAATTCCATTGTGTTCGGGATCAGTTTTAACCAGAACGTATCAATATAGAGGGAATAATACTATAAAGAAATTATATTATGAAACATCTTCAGAAAGTTGCCTTCTGATTGGGAAAGATGATCTACTCATTAATCAGCTTGATAGTAAGACATTTCTTACAAGATCTGTTTTTGCCAAAGACATATTCTGGGATAAATATTATCTAAGTGATCTTCCAAGACACGAACAGATACGGGAATCAAATTTTTTTAAAGAAAGACCTTACAATGATTTTAAAATCAGAGTTGAAAGTAGAATTGATTTAGTCCGTAAGAATTATGAGAAGTGGGGATTATGAAAAAGATAGTATTTTTACTGATATTTTTTCTTCTGGCAGCCGTCTGCTTTTCTTCGGTGACTTTTTTGGAGTGCATTGACAGTGTCAATGCGTCGAGCCGCAGGCGAGAGAGAACATTTTGCTTAAACTTTCAAAGCGGAGTACTGACGCTTTCAGAAAACTTCGTTTTCTTGCATTAGCGAGAGCTAATGCACTCCAAAATGGGAGCGAATGATTATTCGCCCCCACATAAAACTAATTATTTTAACTAAAGCTTAGTATCGTGTCTTTGATGCGTTTGATGGCATCCATCAGTTCTTTTTCGGTGATTACGAGGGGTGGGGCAAAACGGATGATGTGGTCATGTGTGGGTTTGGCCAGAACGCCATTTTCTTTCATTTTCACGCAAACGTCCCAGGCTTCAACGCCATTGGTGGGTTTGATGATCACGGCATTAAGAAGTCCTTTACCGCGAACTAGTTCGATCATGGGGCTGTCTATCTTTTCCATTTCAGCGCGGAATATTTTGCCCAGTTTTTCTGCTTTTTCCGTCAGATGTTCGTCACGTATCACTTCCAGCGCTGCTTTGGCAACAGCACAGGCTAAAGGAAAACCGCCGAAAGTGGAACCATGTTCTCCCGGCTTGATGCACATCATAATTTCGCGAGAGGAGAGAACTGCCGAAACGGGCAGTACACCACCGGAAATAGCTTTACCGAGGATCACGATGTCCGGATGTATATCTTCCCAGTCTGATGCCAGCAAACGTCCCGTACGGGCAATTCCCGTCTGGACTTCATCAGCTACGAAAAGCACGTTATGCTGATGACAGATATCAAGGCATTTTTTCAAATAGCCTGCATCTGGAACATAAACGCCAGCTTCGCCCTGGATGGGTTCCACGATAAATGCCGCCACTTTGTCGCCTTTTTCTGCCAGGATTTTTTCCAGGGCTGCGGTATCATTATAAGGGATGATCTCAATGCCGGGAGTAAATGGGCCATATTCTTTATAGGCAGTGGGATCTGTGGAAGCGGAAACAATGCTGATCGTGCGGCCGTGGAAGTTATTTTCGGCAAAAATGAGGATAGCTTCGTTTTCCGGAATGCCTTTCTTCTGATAACCCCATTTACGGCTGAGTTTCATAGCAGTTTCCACAGCTTCAGCGCCGGTATTCATGGGAAGCACCATTTCATAACCGAAGAATTCAGTGATAAATTTTTCGTATTCCCCCAGCTTATTATTGAAAAAAGCTCTACTGGTCAGGGTCAGTTCACGAGCCTGATCGATGAGCGCTTGAATTATTACAGGGTGACAATGACCCTGATTAACTGCGGAATAGGCAGAAAGAAAATCGTAATACTGGTTACCTTCGGGGTCCCAGACAAAAGGTCCCTTCCCTTTGGCAATTACAACCGGCAGCGGATGATAATTATGTGCACCATAAGTTTCTTCCAGCCTGATAGACTCCTGACTGGAAATTTTTCCATAAACAAGTTCAGCCATTATGCCTCCTAATCAATATTTATTTTATCTGTCTTATTATTGCCCATTGCTTTAGTGTCAAATATTTTACTGTTTTTCAGTAGCTTCGGTGAGCAGGGTCACATTTTCTTTCGTAAAGAATCCGGTAAAATCTCCGTAACGGTAAATATATTCGTTCACCAGCAGTGTGTGTGATGAGGCAACCGTAAAAGTCTGCTTCAAGCCCTGATCCGGAGAACCGATAAGTTCGATCAGATATTGCAGTCCGTCATAACCCAGGAAGCGGTATGTTTCTTCAATATTCTGGGTGATAAATGCCAGATGATGAGTGCGTGCGCCATAATTATAGATGAATTTTTCCGTGGGACCGGATTCTTCCAGGCTTTTGAAAGGTGCAATTCCGGAAGTGAACACCATAGCAAAATCCGGTGCTGAGAGCCGGGCAACATTTGTTATTGAATTAAGGCTTTTAACGTAGATCGCCAGATCAAAATTGTAGTTGGTAAGTTCCATGAATTCTATGATAGCGGCGTCACGTTCTTCGGCTTTAACCCTGGTAGCCGTATGATCAAGTTTGCCGATATTCTTTAGATATTCTCTGGCAGGTTTAATAAATTTCCAGTCCAGCATTTTGCATTCAGGAGTGAGATATGAGTTTTTTTTCTTGAACCACTGGAGCAGTCCGACCGCAACTCCGGTATATAGCGAAGGCCGGGTTTGCAGAAAGATGTAATTATCATTTTCAGAGCTTTCCAGAAAACTCACCCCTCTATTCTTTTGGATCTCGAAATATTTTGCGACATCTTGACAGGAAAACACAAAAGTTTCCAGTCGGGTATCGGGCAGATGTTTTGAACTGGGGTGCAGATTAAATTCCCGAAAGGGGTTTTCCGTTTTTTTACGGCTGCGCATCAGAATGTCGGCAGAGCCGGATAAAGTCAGAACCGCAGTAATAAAAGATTTTTCCTCATAAGCATAAGCAAAATCATAACCTGTGTGATCAAGAAATTCCTGTACTGCTGGTTTCTGATTTCCCGGTTCCGTATTAATGATCACCGCTTCCAGATTGCCGACCAGATTTTCCATTCCCAGTTCCTTACGCTCTTTAATCACGCGCTGTGCTTCCTGCTTTAAAAAAGCATCATTGTCTCTGAAATCTGGCACAAAATCTTTTCTTTTAGAACCTGCTGACATAATACTCTCCTGCCGTTTTTTCACCGATTTCTTTTATAACAGTGTGATATAGTGTCAATTAGATTTATTTTTGGAGTACATTAACATTGTTAATGCAACGAGACGTAGTCGAGTATAAGGCTGGGAGACAGAGTAAATTGCCCTCAGCAAAGACTGCATTATAAAAAAATCTTGCCATTAAATTTCCCTGAACCGGAATTACATTATGGAGGCAAGATGAAAAAGTTATTCATTTCCTTTGATTATGAAGGTATGGGCGGAGTCTGCAACTGGCAGCAGGTTTTTGGAAGCCAGCGCTATAACGAACTGATAACCGACCAGATCAATGAATTTCTGAGAGGAATTTATCAGGTGATCCCGGCGGCGGAGATCGTTCTTTGCGATTCTCATGCTGACGGTAATAACATAATCTATGAAAAACTCACAAGTGACACACTGCTGGTCAGTGGTTATCCGCGGCATTTATATATGATGGAAGGTATTAATGCAGGTTATGACGGGGTAATATTTCTGGGTTATCATGCACCGGTGGGACAGCGCGGTAATATGGATCACACCTATTCTTCCAGCAGTTTTTATCAGATCAGGCTCAATGGTTCCGAGGTTTCGGAAGCGCATATAAACGCCATGCTGGCAGCGCATTATGGAGTACCTCTGCTTTTTATGTATTCCGATGATGCGGGAATTGAATGGATGCGGAAAAACCTGACACCAGACCTGGCTTATCTGGAAAGCAAGAAAGTGATCTCTCGTTATGCAGCAGAATTTCAGCCCTGGCATGAATTGCTTTTAAACCTGTATGAAGCCGGGAAAAAAATAACGGATTATCAGCCCTGGTTGATGCCCGTCCCCCAGCAATTGACCATGGAATTAGATCTCATTGATACAAATATTGCTTACGCCCTGCAGATGATACCGGGCGTGATGAAGATCACTGAACGCACTATCAGCTTTACTGCTAAAGATCCCCTGGAAATGTATAGATATCTGATGACCTGCGTAATGGTTTCCTCGGCTGTAAAAAACTATTACCGCTAAGTAAGTTATATTATTTAAATTTCAGGTTCTGCTTCTCTTTTCAAAAATTTTTCTATATCGAAAACGTAACCATGTTCTATCAGAGGTTTATCGACTATGCGGATTTTCTTGGTTTCCTCGTGTTTCGCTCCCAGTTTCTCATAAAATCCGCAGGCTTTATTTTTCAGCAGACACCAGATAAGAAAATCTTTCCAGTTTTCTTTCTGAAATTCCTCTGCCAGTTTTTGAACTAATGCTTTGCCGATTCCCAGTTTCTGATATTTCTGCAAAACATAAAGGGCATAGATCTCAGCATCATAGAGAAGTTCCGCATCCCTGGAAGGGCCTCCCACTGCAAAACCGGCGATTATACCATTAATTTCTGCTACATAAAAATGCTGGGTTGACCGCTCATAACAGAATTTCCAGTTTTCCAGAGATTTACCATAAGATAATTTATTCAGCACATCCTGGGATACGATACCAGGATACGTTTCCCGCCAGCTATCCACGTGCACATAAGATATCTGCCTCAGATCTTTAACATCGGCTTTTCTGATAATAAAATTCATTACCTCTCCTTACTCATTTCATATAAAAGGGCAATTTCCTCCGCCCATTTATCAGAATCCCGCGTTTCCAGGATCAAGGGTATATTATCAAAGCGCTCATCCTGCATAATATAACGAAAACATTCTATACCAATTAAACCATCTCCCAGATTAGCATGCCTGTCCTTACGCGAGCCAAGTTCGTGCAGGGAATCATTCAGATGCATTCCGCAAAGCTTTTTAAAACCTATTATTTCAGCAAACTCACTAAAAGTTTTCTCGCAGTCTGCCCGGGTGCGCAGATCATATCCTGCTGCAAACGCATGACAGGTATCCAGACAGACGCCAACTCTCTCCTTATTTTCCACCAGGTCAATGATGCGGCGTAAATGCTCAAAACGGTAACCTACTGACGTACCCTGACCCGCTGTATTTTCGATGACCAGAACCAGATCCTCCGTCTTCTGATGACAGATATTAATAGTTTCTGCGCATATCTGCAGGCATTCATCCTCTGAAACCAGTTTTTTGTGCGCTCCCGGATGAAAATTGAGATATTTTAATCCAAGAGCTTCACAGCGCTGTATCTCATTTATTAAAGAATTGCGGGAAATCCTGATATTATCGGCTTCCGGGCTGCCCGGATTGATAAGATAGCTGTCATGCGGCAGAATATATTCCGCAGAATATCCATATTCCAGACAGCGCTTTTTAAATAATGTGATATTATCTACCGTAAGCGGATTTTCAAACCATTTCTTCTGGTTCTTGGTAAAAAGTGCAAATGCCTTTGCTCCGATCCTATGCGCATTTACCGGTGCATTTTCCACTCCCCCGGCAGCACTCACATGAGCTCCAAGATACTTCATTTCCCTTCCTTTCTGCTTTCTTTATGTAATTACCAGCAACCAATTACATGTCAAGAGCTAAATTTGTGTCAACACGGCTTAACAGATCAGACTGTTCAGCAATATCCTCTTGCTGAAACCTTGCGAATGGTCGCAGACCTCCGCAATGGTTGACCATCAGCCCCCAGCTTACACTCGAATTCCTGATTCTATTTTTCAAGAGTAACTGGCGGAGGTCATTCGACCGTTCGCAAGGTTTCTGCCGAGTGGTTTGTGCCTCAGAAAACTGCGTTTTCTACAAATTAACACTGTTAATTTACTCCAAAGGGGAACGTCTGCGGTCACCGTTCGCTAGGTTTCTGCCGAGTGGTTTGTGCCTCAGAAAACTGCGTTTTCTACAAATTAACACTGTTAATTTACTCCAAAGGGGAACGTCGCGGCCACCATTCGCAAGAGTTCAGCCGAGTGGTTTGTGCCTCAGAAAACTGCGTTTTCTACAAATTAACACTGTTAATTTACTCCAAAGGGGAACGTCTGCGGTCACCGTTCGAAGGTTTCTGCCGGGTGGTTTGTGCCTCAGAAAACTGCGTTTTCTACAAATTAACACGGTTAATTTACTCCAAAGGGGAGGTCATTCGACCATTCGCAAGGTTTCAGTTGAGTCATTTTCAATAACGGGGCATCGATCATTAAAACAGCAGGAGTCAGGATAGAATAAGCTGCCCTGACTCCTGAAATTGCATGTAAACTATATTATTTCAATAAGATAAATTTCTCAGTAAGAACTTCATTTCCAGCCTGCACAAGATAGAAATAAATACCGCTGGTAATCTGTTCACCACTGTAAGAAGTGCCCTGCCAGTTAATATTATGCACTCCCGCTTCCATAGAACCGGTAAAAATATCTGCTACTTTTTGTCCCCGGAAATTATAGATAGCAATTGTTACCTTATTTTCGTTTTTGGAAAGTGTAAAATTAACGGTGCTTACACCTCTACTGATATTGGGGCAGAAAGGATTCGGATAGATATAACTTTCTGTTATCAAAGGCAGTTGATCATTATCACCAGCTGTATTATTAACAGTTAAAGCAATGGGAATGACGTTTCCCCCGGTTGCTGTAGTAACGATGAGATTGCAGCTGTAAATTCCCTGTTCCAGACCGGCAGTATTGAATTCCAGATTGATCTCGTCAGTTTCCATAGCCCAGAGTTCACCACCAAGTTGGTCCGCGGAAATCCAGCTGACTGGTCCGCCATAAATTTCCAGGAGCATTTCTCCGTTAACAGTATGCGGTGCAGAGCCGTAATTATCACCGGAAATCGTCCATTCCAGAACGGCATCCCCGGAAAATCCAGCATTAACTGATATTTCCACATTCGTGCTGGCAGTTTCTCCATTATGCAAAACGCCATAACCATTAACTGTTTCGCCAAACCAGGTTACCGTAATGCCATTTCCCTGGTTGCCGTCATATTCCATAACGCCACCGGAACCTCCGGTAAAATCAGAAGCGCTATTTACCGTGAAACCTGCCGGAAAACTGATGGTAACTTCATTTACCCATTCGTCATCATTGCTTTCATTTGCGACTGTAAAAGAGAATTGGGTAGTTTCACCCGGACTGAAATACTGACTGCTGCAGGTAACATTGCTGCCGGTCAGATCACGGCTGGTATCTTGAAATTCCAGGATATAATTGATCACTCCACCACCGGTATTGCTCAGTTCAAGAGTAGTATAAGCTGTTGTATCCGGTGTCATTTCCATAGTGATAAGTTCAGGATTAATTTCCAGAACCGGTTCCAGTTCACCACCGGGATAATAAACATGCGCATCCGGTTCACCAATCAGGGGATGAAATGAATGATTTCCACCTGCATCTACAGCATATAAATAGTAATAAACTTCCGAGCCAGCCGGTTGACCGGGAATCGTAGCCAGCCAGGTATTTTCGATGATATTCTCCATGACCAGGGCTGTATAATCTGCTCCACCGACTTTATAATAACAGAGCACAGAGTCCGCAATTATCTCTTCTCCGCTGTAGGCATTAAGATCGCAGCTAATAGCCATATCCACATCAGCCGGTTGTTCCTCCAGATAGGGTAAATGATTGATATACAGCATCTGATGATTGGCAATACCTTTGGCACGGCAGTGCAGGGCATCGGTAGATTCCCATACGGGAGGTGCGCTCATAATGCCAGTTACCGTATAACCGGGCATTGCTGCCTCATAAGCAGCAAGCGCTTCATCATCCCATTGTGAGCCCATTATGGGCACATATACATGATCATTCAGGATCAGGGAATTAGTATAAGGCTGATCGTTGGGAGTATATACGCGGAAAACCTGAAAATTATTACCCCAGGAAGTGGTCTGTTCAGCAAAATAATCAGCAACTTCTTCGATTTCATCATACTGGGCATGGGTGGTCGGAACCTCGCGGATCAGAACCTTGTCAACACCCAGAAATTTACCCCAGCAGTCAATATGATCAATATAGGTGTTATTCGGATCCTGAATAACATAATAGGTCTGGATACTAAGATAATTCATCATACGCAGATTCACTTCTGCGTCCGATATAGTATTTTCATCATACACAAGAGTGGTAGAAGCTGAAATCCCCAGTCCGTCTGTCATGTAATTCCCACCGGTATGGATCACATCCATACCGAAGAGATTGATACCCAGATAATCCGCCATCTCAATGGGAATATCATTGTCATTGGGTCGCGGACGATTATAGGGAAAATTGACTATCCCGAACTCGTCATCACCATCGATCACATACCAGGGACCGTAATCCCGAGTCCAGTAGCTGTCTGAAGGAGCAATAAGAAATTCACAATTATCAATATTCACTCCGTTATTGTTGTACTGATTTGTTACCGTATTCTGCTGTGATGTGCTGCTGACGATGGTGATAACCCTGGTGTGTCCGCTCATTAAGGCGATCAAACTTACCGGAATACCAAAAGGATAACGCACCAGCACGCCTTCCATCTGTTCAAATTCGGCAACATTGTGAATAGGTGCTGGTGGCGGGTCCGTTACATAGAAATCTCTGCCGATCTCATCCCAGCGGGCAGACTCTTCCGCGCTTAACCAATGCTGCAGGGGAAATGGTTCCGAATCCAGCAGGTCAATTTTCTCTACTGCTCCCAAAACACTCAGGCTTATAATTATTAATACCAATAAAAATTGTTTCATGTAAGCTCCTTACTATAACTCATCTATAAATTTGTAGCGTATCTGGCGCGGATTAGTTATAATCTGGCTGTTACGACGGTAAATAACCTGATAGACATTGGAAACCGATTCAGCAAAGAACTGAAATATTTTCCGCAGATCATTTTTTGATGAGGTCAAACGATAATTGCCGTTTACAGAGAGTTCTTCCAGAACAGCTTCATTAACACCACCTTCGCCTTTCAAGCCCATCGTGTAACTGCGAATGCCAAATTCGGTTAAATCACTTACCAGCTCCACCGGGGTAGTAACGGAAAGATTATCCCAGCCGTCAGTGAAAGTAACCAGCGCTCTGCCGTCCACTTCCAGTGCTGTCAGATTATCAATGCCGATTGCCATGGCATCATACATCCGCGTATAATCCTCCATCACAAGTCCATATATATATGATTCCACTTCGTAGATATTATTTGTGGGAGTCAATACATCAATATTTGTGGCAAAACTGACCACGCCAATCCGTGCTTCCGGAGCATTCTCAATTACTATTTCCACGAATTCTACCGCATATTCCAGCACATCATCAAAATCATTACCCAGACTGCTGCTGACGTCAAGCACCAGAATAACTCCCAGTTGCGTCAGATTACCGAATTCCACTTCGAATTCCGGATACCACACCCATTCTCCATTAACCTGTTCTTCCACTTCGATGTCATCTATATAATAGTTTTCCTGCTGTGAAAAAATTGATAAATTGTTCATGATCAATTCAACCGTCGGGGGCGTACCCCCATATTCCACGATTCCGTCAAAAAATATCTCACCGTCCGTGAGATTTGTTGCTATTTCAAAATCAGGATTGCTGCCATCAATATTGGTATAATTGCCATAAAGGTAAAACTCCAGATCGTTTGCTCCGGATTCCGAACAACTGCCCAGATATGCCAGGATCAACAATAATAAAGCAACTTTGAGAATCCTCATCTTCACCTCTCTTTCAGGTTTCTTATTAATTTTCAACTCTCTTATCTTTCCCTATCAAGTCAAGTGATATTACTTCTCAAAATAATGACCTCCTATTTGTAAAGGTATTTAACTGATAGAAATTTCGCATCCCCCCGAAATTTTTAAATATCTCTCCTGTTGTAGAGTTTCATTTCCCTGAAAGGGAATTATAAGAGATAAATCCTGAATATTACTATATAAAATAAGAAGTTACCACAAATCATGAATAATAAAACGGGGGAGCCAGATTTACCTGATAGAAATATCCATATCTGGGCAACATCAGGTACGATAACGGGCAATTTTATACTGCGATTACTGGCGAGAGAACTGAAACGACTACTATTGGATAGTTAAATTTAATTCTCGAATTGGCACAGTGATTGCTTTATAAAACAACGGAGGTATTTATGAAGATAATAATAAGATTTTTAAGCGTAATGCTGCTCCTTACAGCATTAAGTAGCTGCGCCCTATTTGAAGATCCAAAACAGGAAGCTGTTGATATAACGACCTTGAATATAGCAGATGATTTCAATTTTGAAACTGAGCGTTGGATAAATGTGGAACTGCATGCCCTTTATACAGGAACTTTCCATCTTACAGATATGGAAGGTAATATGTTGTATAAAGGCACCATAGATCAGCAGGTAGGTTTTGTGCAGAAGATAAAGCTGCCCACACGGATAGTTGATGTTAAGATACTTTATAAGGAAGTGGATACAGTTACGGAAAATTATCACATCAGGGATAATGAGATCGTCTATAGCTTCGTTCCGCAATATCTTTGAGAAGGAAGGAAATAATGAAAACTAAAATATTTATAGTATTGATAATGCTGATGACTACTGCCCTGTTCGCAGGATTAAAAGTGCAGCCCGTGATGGAATGTGTTTCCAATAACGGTGATGGCACCTGGACTGCCTGGTTCGGTTACCTGAACGAGAACCCTAATGTGCTTACGATAAATATAGGTGTGCATAACAAGTTCGTGGGAACCCCTTCTGAAGACATGGGTCAGCCGACAATATTTCAACCTGGACGCGTGGAATTCGTGTTTGAAGTAACTTTTAATGATGGTGATAATTTCGTCTGGAGTTTGAGTGGACCGAACGGACATGGCTCGGTAAATGCCAATTCCGGTTCCGCCGCCTGTCCACGAACCGATGATAGTGACGGTGATGGAGTAACAGACGAATATGATGAATATCCTGATGATATGCAAAGAGCATATAATAACTGGTATCCCGCTGAAGGTGATAATAGCTGGGGAACCCTTGCTTATGAAGATTACTGGCCCTTCCAGGGCGACTATGATTTTAATGATCTGATCATGGATTATCGATTTAATATGGTCACCAATGGCTCAAATCTGGTAATAGATGTTTTCGGTTTCTTCCGTTTACGCGCCATAGGCGCTAGCTTCAGTAACGGTTTCGGAATAGAATTTCCCTTTATGGCTGATAGCGTGGAAGTGCTCTCTGTAGAGCCCGTTGACCTTAACCTTGTGCAGGAAAGCAGTGACGGACAGCTTGTTCTGCTCTTTTTTGACAGTGCAATGGATTATATGAGTCCCCAGGGAATAGATGAATTCGTCAATACTGATCCTGCCGAAACCTGGGTGGATAATTTTGAGTTTAATTTCTAAATGACTCTTACTCCTACCCAGAATATAAATTACATGGAATGGCTGGCTCCCTTTAATCCCTTCATCTATATTAACGGTGAACGAGGCAAGGAAGTTCACCTGCCCGGATTCCCTCCTACTGAATCTGCTGATCGCCAGTATTTCGGTGTAGGAGACGATGACAGTAATCTTACGGAAGGCAGATATTACAAGACGGCAATAAATCTACCCTGGGCAATAAACATCCCGACCGTCTGGACTTATCCGCAAGAGCAAACTTCGATAACGGAAGCCTATTATTTTCTTGATGAATGGGCAACAAGCGGCGGAGTCGACCACACGGACTGGTACATAGAGGGTGGTAGTAATACAGATGAAAGTAAACTGTATTATCAGCCCTAAATAAAGTTTACCTCCTCCTCATACGAGACCCGCTTCGGCGGGTCTTTGCTTTTATCCCATTTTGTGCAGTACATTACCACTGATATTCTGTCATTTTTTGGCAGAATATTTTTTCACCTTATTGGAAATCATTGGGAGTTATATGTTTACACTATAAAAGAATGTTTTCTTTTCTTCCTTCCGTGTTTTCAGTGCCTTCAGTGGTTCAAAAATCTTCCTTTTGGTTCTGGCTTGTCCAGGTTAGGCTTTTGCAAAGAGTCGTATGGTTCTGAGTGCAGAGAAGTTAGAAAATGATCCCTGAATATTTTTTGATATTTATGATCATTTTGTAACTTTCTCTGTACCATAAACATACGGCTATTTGTGAAATCCTATTGCATAAAATGGGTTTATTGAGTATATCTTGAGAATAAAGAAATAGCCAATCCTAAGATCGGCTATTTCAGGTAAAAAAAGGAGAGAGAATTATTTCATCAGAACCACTTTCTGGATCTGGTCGGTACCGGCAGCATTCATTCTTACGAAGTAAATACCACTGGCATTTTTATCAGCTTTCCAGACAATATTATACTGTCCGGGATCTTTATGTCCAT
>JAIPGO010000135.1 GCA_021736135.1 Candidatus Cloacimonadota bacterium | reverse complement strand
ATAATATCCTTTGCTTGTAATAGTATTAGATCGTTTTGTCAATTTCGATAATTTGCATTCAAAATGATAAATGTGCACTTTTCGATATATTTTTGAGGGCGTAACAATTACCTGATAAATATTTACATTGAACAGTCTCCAGGCAATAATAAGAACTGAGACCTTTATAGTGAAATTAGCTCTCTTTGTCACGGTAACCATGCTTTCTGATAAAGACACTAACAAAATAGTAATTATCCTATATTATGCAGTAGAAATTTGCGAATAGCAGCAATCTTTTAGCACAGAGAGAGTTAGATAACTTTCATAAATTATACATTATCTGTCAAGTCAGGTATCCACCCCGATGCATCGGGGCAGCTCTGGTTTTTGAATCCAGACCAGGGATGGTCTGGGAACGAGGGCTGGGAGGAAGTTTGTTTTTAGAATAAATCTGCTGGGAAGGTGTTTTCTTCGAGGTAGAATTCTATTCTTAGAACCAGTAACTTGCAGTTTAACTCTGCTTTGCGGAGCTTGGTGTAGTCTTTTTCGGTGGTCAGCAGATAATCAATTTTCTGGTTTTTGAGCTGGATATTTATTTTTTCAATGTCACTTGCTGAGTAATTATGATGGTCCGGGAAGCGGAAATGTTCTTTCCATTTGAGTTTAAGGCTACTGATGGTGTTTTCGAAGGATTGCGGATTACCGATACCGGAAATGAGGGCAAGTTTTGATTGGGTCAGTTCAGATTGCTGTATTTCTTTATTGTTGCCTTCAAATAAACCTAGTGTTTTGTAATGTCCCTGTTTCACTTTTATCTGATATTTTTTTAGATACATAGGGATTACTCCCTCACCGTTATAAATTATACAGTCGGCATATTTTAAGGCAGAGAGAGGTTCACGCAGAATACCTGCCGGCAGCAGAAATCCGTTGCCTATACCTCCCGCCTGGTTGAAGATCAGGAAATCATAATCATGCTGCACTTTTAGATGCTGAAAACTGTCGTCCAGGATCACTATCTGCAGATCAGGAAATACTTCTGCCAGCATTTTTAGAGACTTCTTTCTGTCTTTTCCGGTAATTACTGGGATTCCCGGCAGTTTTTCCGCCAGCAGCAATGCTTCGTCTCCGGCATTTTCTGCCTCCGGTAACAAGCCATCACGGTTAGAGATCAGACAGTTATCCTGTTCGAATTTACCTTTATAGCCACGATGTGATACTGCCACAGAATAACCTTCCGTCATTAGCTTCTTTGTCAGAAAGATGGTAAAGGGTGTTTTTCCACTGCCTCCTGCCGTGATATTGCCTACCGAAATAACTTTTAATGATGACTTGTATTTCAGACTCCGGAGATAAAATTTTCGCCTGAAAATCTGTACCAGATAATATAATATTGAAAAGGGATACAGGATCAATGAAAGCAGGGAAATGCGCTTCAAATGCCGTTCAATGAACTTCTGCATTAGTATTCGATCCCTTTACGGCTGGCGGTACCTTTATCAAAATAATGCTTAATCTGCTGCATTTCCGTGACCAGATCGGCTTCGGCTATCACTTCTTTGGCCGCATAACGACCGGTCATCACCAGTTCCGCATTTTTTGCCAGTGGCAGCAGTTCCAGTTGCCGGTTTAAATCAATAAGTTTCATATAAACAGCTACATTGATCTCATCCAGCACTACCAGGTCATACTTTCCGGATACTAAAACTTCGCGAGCTTTCTGTAATGCTGCTTCTGCTTCGGTAATATCTTCCGGCGCCGGATGTTCTTTTGTGACAAAATGGTCACTTCCATACTTAAAAATATCAATATTAACCTGTCTGCTCAAAAATATAATTTCTCCGTAATCCCAGTTGTTTTTCATGAACTGCACCAGGCAAACCTTATGTCCCTGACCTAAAGCACGCACTATCAGTCCGAGAGCAGCAGTAGTTTTTCCCTTGCCATTTCCCGTGTATATCTGGATCATAGCAGCCATCCTAAACTTTTTTTATTGACTTTCTCATCTGACTTTGAGAATAATTTTATTATAAAAACAGGGTCAGGAGAAAACATGGAGTTTCTGGATTTTATTACTAATTTCCTCATATCGTTGATCGCCTTCGTCTGTCATCTGCTAGCCACCCTCATCATCACCATAGGCATCTTCCGTGCCCTTATCATTTATATGAAAAAGGACAGAACCTTTAAAGAACAACTGCGCGAAGTGAGTGACATCAAGATCACCATCGGTAATTCATTTTCACTTGCTCTTTCCATTCTGGTAGGGGCCAGCATCCTGAAAACCGTGCTTAATCCATCCTGGAATGAGATCGGGATGCTAACTTCCATAATTCTGTTGCGCACGTTCCTGAATACCGTTCTAATGCACAACCTGGTAGAAGACGAAAAGGAACTGGAAGACAGCTAATCCTTCAGACTCCTCAGCAGCCAGACCTGCAAGGAATCAACTTCACTGGAGGTTTGGAAACCCCACTGATCCGAGCGTTTAAAGCATTCCCGCGCTTTATTCATATTACCCATTATTTTCACATCCCGTTCAGCGCTAACGCTATCCACAAGAGACATCTGCATCAGCAGGAGGAGGTGACATCTGCCCTTGGCATACCAGGTGACGGCATCTTCACGATTAAACTGCAGAGAACGTGCAAAACTGCTAATGGCAGTCTCATACTGCATATTCTGTTCCGCCTTGATACCTTGAATGTAATACTTGTCACCTTCACTTTGTTCCTTACAGCCCACCATAAATAATCCCAGTAAAACCAGGATACTTATCAGAATTCTTCTCATTTTTTTCTCCCTGAAATATTCCGGATTTTATTCCTGAGCTAACTGCAGTGATTCCAGAAAACGTCTGCCTGACAGTTCCATCTGCTCGTTTGGTTTATAAATAAATATCAACTGAACCAGCCTGCCATTAATAATACAGGTTCTGGTAACAGCTTTGCGTCCTTTCTTCAGATCCCAATACTGTTCATCGAAGATCAGACTGCCTTCATATTCCCGATTATTACTAAGCTCTTCCGCATTTGACAGAAATCCTACATCGGGTCGGGAAGCATTATCAAGCAGCCAGGAATCTGACCTGTTATTATAGGTTTTATCCTGAAGTTCCTGCACTAAGACGAGATACTGATTACCTGAATTCTCTTCTGTCACAATCCATTCTTCGTAACCTTCGCTACCTTTATATCCCTGACTGCTCAAGATGAAATGGCGTGCCACACCCGGCATTTCCACAGAAAACCCAAATTTGGGGAATGACAGTTTCTGCCATTTATCTCCCAGATTGAAAGAACAACCAAAGAGGAGCAGTAAAACCGTATACATCCATATCCTATTTTTCATTGAATTTAAAACCTTCAGCAAATACACTGGTGCAAGCATCCACTATACCGGCATTAAAACTGCTATCCTTGAGCGATTCCAGTTCCAGAAAGGCATTATCTTTACCTAACGCCTCCCGGTAAGGTCTTGCCAGCATGATCGCTTCCATCACATCTGCTACTCCCAGTATCTGTGCTTCTAATAAAATCTCGTTTCCTGATTTTCCTCGCGGGTAGCCATTACCGTCAAGCCTCTCATGATGCTGATAAACAATTTCCGCCAAAGGCCAGGGATAATCAATAGCCCGCAAAACTTCATAACCTGTAGCCGGATGCTCTCGAATCATTTCCCACTCCGCATTAGTTAGACGTTCCACTTTACTTAATAATTCCAGCGGTATCCGGTTTTTGCCAATGTCATGCAAATAGCCGGAAAGTCTGAGAACCCGGCACCTGCTTTCATCCAGACCCAGTTTTGCTCCTATCTTTTCCGCCAGGATACCGACATTCCGGGCATGACCTGCTGTATAGCTATCCCTGATTTCCAGTAGTGAAGTGAGACTTTCCACTGTTTGTTCAAAAACATTATCCAGAAGCTGATAGGCTCTCCGCAGATCAGATTCCGCCTGCAGTCTTTTGCGGTTTTCCACCCCTAATCCCCGCAGATTAGCATAAGACCTCAAGCCACCGATCAGGCTTGTGATCATTTTCTGTGCTGTCAGTTCCGTTTTCAGCTTGTAATCTTCTATTTCATATTCCAGAATTACCCTGCTTTCCGGCGCTTCTCCCGGCTGTCCTGTTCGCAATATCACCCGCGTCAGATTGTTATGTAATTCATTACGCAGATATACCACCAATTCCAGACCCGCCTGGTTCGTTTCCATCACCACATCCAGAAAAATAAGCGCAATCTCTTTTTCTCCATTCAAAATGTTTTGAGCTTCTCTGCCACTGTAAGCGTCAATAATTTCGACCGGTTTTCCGGCAAAAGTAACACCTTCAAAGAGCATACGCGTAACGGTGTGCACGTCTTCTTCGTCATCCACAACCAGAATATTCCAGTTACAAAAATCGTCCTTGAGATTGTTTGTCTGCGGTGCTGAATCCTGAGCGGGATTCTCTATTTTACTTTCCTCTTCCGCTTCAGGTGCAAATAATATTTCTTCTTCCCACAACCCCGTCTCAACTCCATCCTGTTCCGGTTTTTCTTGAAACATTTTTACCCTTTATAATATTTGCACGCCTCATCTATATCTTTAAAAATTTTCATATAATCATAGAACCTGGTAAGTTCAAACACTTTCTTAACTTTACCGCCAACGCTGCAGAGCACAAGTTCACCGGCCTGTTCTTTGATGAATGTATTGATCTTGATCAATGTTCCCAGACCTTTGCTGTCCAGGTATTCCAGATCAATACAGTTTATGATGATTTTATCGGATTGTTTTACCAGTTCTTTAACCCGGATTTCTATTGCTTCTGCCTGTTCGCTGTGTAATTCGCCGTAAAAACTGATAACCAGAACCGCACCTATAAATCTATATCCTATTTCCATGCTTCCTCTTTCAAATCTTTCTGAAATCTAATTGTAATTCACTGAAGTCATCATAATCATTCATTATATACTGGATTTCCAGAAATTCGCTTTTACTTTTCTTCTTTTTCCCATATACATCCGAATTACCGACAAGATCGAGAAGCCGAGACCAGATCATCATGCGTATTACTCCACCTTCCATCATTTCCAGTTTTGCCAGGTACCGCTTTTCTTTTTCATCGAGATCTTTCATAGTCGTTTTTTCTTCCAGCCAGTTACCCAACGCAGCATCTATTGCGTTACTCATGGCAATATCTCCCGCCACCTTGCGGACATATTCACTTGTCTTTTTTACTAGCAGGTTAATATCGTCATCAAGTTCTCCGATAAAGAACCGTTTGTCACCCTGTTTGCTTACTTCAGGGATAAAACTGAATGCAACCAGCGTAAAATCATCAGCGCTGATATCATAATGATTCTCAGCCAGTGCTTTCCGGATCATCTGTGGCGCAATAACTTTCGGATACTTAGCGACGTTTTCACGAATGAATTCCATCAAGCCTTCCAGCCCCAGTTCCACACCTTCCTTGTTTTCGCATTCAAATAATCCGTCAGTATAGAGGAAGAAAAGATGCTCAGGATCGAAATCGGTCTCAAATTCCTCATCCGGAGTATAGATATAATGCGGCATCCAGCCCACAGGTATTGAGCCTTCCGGCACGATTGACTTTATCTCATTCGCTGCTCCATTCCAGATGATCAGCGGTGGATGTCCCGCATTCATAAAGCGCAGTTTCTTCGCACTGCAGTCAATATGGCAAACGATCAAAGTCATATAATCCGTGCTGAATAATTCCCGCGAAAGGATGTTATTCAAGCGGTTCAATATTTCATAAGGTTCTTCCAGCCCCTCATCCTCGATCACACGGTTGATTGTGCTTTTCACAGCCGTCATTAAGAGAGCTGCTTTCACACCATGACCGGAAATATCACCTATATAGGTTATATATTTACCATCTGAAAGCTTAATGAGATCATAAAGGTCGCCCCCGATCTTGGTCGAAGGGACGTAAGTGGAGCTGTAAAACAGATCAGGCTCAATGATCAGACGTGCCGGCAGAAGATATTCCTGCACACTGCCTGCAGTTTCCAGATCTTTTACCAGGGAATTGTATAACTCATTGATTTTCTTCGACTGCTCCTGCACCGTCTTGTCTAGTATGATATCCTTAGCCAGATCCTCAATCAATTTAAATAATTTTCCGGTTTGAAAAGGTTTGAGTATATATCCGTTTACCCCGATTTCAATTGCTTCCAGCAAAGAGCGAGTGTCACTGTGAGCTGAAAGCATAATGATCTTGGTATTTTCCTTGATCTCCCGGATACGTTTGATCATTTCCAGGCCATTCATCACAGGCATCTTGATATCTGTGATGATCAGGTCCGGTTTAAATTCCAGGAATTTTGCCAACCCTTCTTCTCCGTTTTCGGCTGAATACAGGATATCCACCCGGCGACGAAGATTCGTGATCATATTATCTCGTATTGATTCTTCATCTTCAACATAAAGAAGTGATATACCCAATTTATCCAAATTTCACCTCCAGCACTTTCCTTCGGTTTTATCCAGGCTCACTAATAACTTCCTCATTACTTTTACCGTTATTATATGTAAAGAATTTTATTATATTCCGACATTTTTCTCGTTTCTCAAACCACTCGGAATTGCATTGCGAACGAATATTTATCGCCAAATCTTCACTTCTGTTAAGGATCTGAGCGACAGCAGAGAAATCCGGTAAATCTCAGCAGAGCGAGGGAAAATAAACATTCCGTGCAGAGCGCCGGATGAAAGTGAAGATAAGCATTGAAGTTAGTAAAATATATTTTGGGGATTTATAAACTCACTTTGTGCAATAGGATTTCACAAATAGCCGAATGTTTCTGGCACAGAGAAAGTTACAAAATGATCATAAATATCAAAAATATTCAGTGATCATTTTCTAACTTCTCTGCACTCATCCCGATGTGTCGGGAATACGACTCTTTGCAAAAGCCTAACCTGGACAAGCCAGAACCGAAAAAGAAGAATTTGAACCGCGGATTTTACAGATAGCACG
>JAIPGO010000028.1 GCA_021736135.1 Candidatus Cloacimonadota bacterium | reverse complement strand
ACGGCTTACTTACTGATTCAAAGAGCTTTGACCAATCCATTACTGGAAGTAGCCATCTTTTTCACTTCCGGTCGAACAGAAAATTAACCGGGTTGGACTTTCACCAACTGGATGCACACCACCTCGTGACGCACCAGAGTGCACAGAGGAAACGGAGGTTAAGAAAGGCATGAAAACAAGACTGCATGACTGCAAGATAACTAGACGATATGACTCTTCGCTGGTTTATCAATCAGTCGCTCCATCAGTCTTTCAGTCAACTCTTCCGCTCTCTGTGATCTCTGTGCCCTCTGCCTGCCACGTCGTAGTACCACGAAGGCTCGTGGTGGTGAAAAAAACTTGGAGGAAATACGAAAGTGTAAAAAACCAAACTCAAGACTTGAGTAGTCGTGAAGGCCTGCAATCGTGTTTTCGAGTGTCGGGTTTCGGATCTCGAATCACGTAAAAAAACCGGAGGTTTTTATGAAAACTTTGAATGTAACCAACTTCCTGGAGAAGCATTTTGCTATACATGGCGAATTAAAGGAGGAAGCTTACCTTACAAAAAGAAACGATGTGGTGGAACAATTTCCTTTTCAGCCTGTTTCACCATATTAACGCACACCGCTGACGATCCGTAATAAGTGGTTCAGGAATGGAATTCAGCAATATTATCAAAAGGTGATTCTGATGATCCGGTCAAAATTGTTCAGATCGGGAAATATTGCTATATTTGCAGGCCGGATCTGACTGGCCATATCTTTTACTGCCCTGGCCTGCTCAGATCCTGTTTCCAGGTATAATCTGCCATCCGAAGGCAGGTAATTTTGACAATCCGCGAGTATTATACGATAAAAATATAAGCCATCCTCAGCGGAAGTTAATGCCTGTTTGGGTTCATAATGTAACTCCGGCGACAAGGCTGCATAGTCACTTTCAGTAATATATGGTGGATTACTGATAATAACATCAAATTTCGCGTCAATGTTTTCCCAGATATCTGAGAGCAGGAACTCAATCCCACATTTATTAAGCTCTGCATTATGCCGGGCAGTTACCAGAGCAGATTCTGAAATATCGGTTGCCGTGAGCTGCCATAAGGGACGTTTCTTTTTCAAAGCAATGGCAATTGCCCCGGAACCAGTGCCAATATCCAGCACCTTCAATTCAGAATGAGAGTTATCAGAAAGCACTTTTTCCACGAGCAGTTCCGTTTCAGGACGTGGTATCAGCACAGAGGGATTAACTTCAATAACCGTATCATAAAATTCCACACTGCCAAGGAGGTACTGCAAAGGGTAGTGAGTGCATCTTTTCTCTAAAACGTCGTAAACCATTTTTTCCTGTTCAGAAGTAACTTCCAGCCTGGGAGAAAGGTATAACTCAAATCTTTTCATATTTAGAAAATGTGATAGAATCAATTCCGCTTCAACATTAGAGGATTGAATACCAGAAGAAGCCAGTTCATTCCTCAACAAATACAACAATTCAATAATACTCTTCAATTATCCATTATCCATTATCAATCATCAATTATTTAGTATCCCCGCATTCGCTTAAGTATTTTCTCTTGAATTGGCAAGGGCGTTTTTTCGTATTTTAGGAATTCCATCGTGTAAACTGCGCGTCCCTGTGAGAGGCTTCTTAAGCGTGTGGAATATCCGAACAGCTCGCTCATAGGCACTTCGGCAGTAATTTCCTGCTTACTATTTTT
Source organism: Candidatus Cloacimonadota bacterium (assembly GCA_021736135.1). Lineage (GTDB taxonomy): Bacteria > Cloacimonadota > Cloacimonadia > Cloacimonadales > TCS61 > JAIPGO01. The sequence goes on along the minus strand of JAIPGO010000028.1, from coordinate 37,638 downwards.
TCCGGGACGGATATCTTCGATCTTGCCGCGTTTGGAATTAATATCACCTATGATATCACCGGTAAAATCATCAGGAGTGATGACCGAGACGAGCATTACAGGTTCCATAATAACACCCTGGGCTTTATTCAAGCCGAGATTTACGGCGATAGAGGCAGCAATACTGAAAGCAGTTTCACTGGAATCAACTTCGTGAAATTTTCCTCCGATAAGCTCAATTTTCAATCTTTCGACAGGAGCGCTCATAAGAGGACCATCCAGAAGTGCACTGAGAGCACTCTTTTTTACCGCTTCCCAGTAAATTGACGGAATTAAATCCTCTGTTATATGATTTTCAAAAATATTCTTCTCCCCGGCAGGTAAGTCGGCAAGTTCTAGAGGTGTGAGTCTGAGTTCCACAACAGCATAATGGCCTTTACCGCTCATTTCGCGGATAAATTCACCATTTGATATAACCGGAGCGGCAATAGTTTCTTTATAGGAAACCTGCGGATTACCCACATTCGCTCTCACGTTGAATTCCCGCAGCAGCCGGTCAACAATAATTTCCAGATGCAGTTCACCCATGCCGGAAATAAGAGTTTGTCCTGTTTCTTTGTTTTGAATCACATGAAATGTCGGGTCTTCCTCTTCCAGACGCAACAGAGCTTCGGAAAGCGTGTCTTGATCAGCTTTGGTTTTAGGCTCAATGGCAATAGAAATAACACTGTCAGGAAAGACGATTTTTTCCATTATCAGATTTCTGCCAAAAGCTGTAATGGTATCACCTGTTTGCAGATCACGTGCTCCAACAATTGCCCCCAGATCTCCGGCATGCAATTCACTTAGATCAGTCTTTTTATTAGAGTGCATCTGCAAAAGACGTGAGATCCTGGTTTTTTTGCCGGATGTCTGATTAACTACCGTATCACCTTTGCGCAGTGTTCCTGAATAAACGCGGATATAGATCAATTTTCCCAGATATTTATCAATTTGAACTTTGAAGATCAAAGCAACAAAAAAAGCAGTTGCTTTTGGTTCAAGTTCAACTTCACGCTCTTTATTATCCAAAGCTTTGGCAGGAGGAACATCCAGAGGAGATGGTAATAACAGAGTAACGGCATCCAGCAGTGGTTGAACACCAATATTCTTGAGAGATGAGCCACAGAGCACCGGAACAAACTGGTACTTAATCACGCCTTGCCGAATTGCCAGGATGATATCTTCCTCAGCGAGGTCTTCCGTTTCCAGATATTTTTCCAGGACTGTATCATCAAAAACTGCCACATGTTCCAGCAGTTTCAATCTTGCTTCTTGCGAAACCTGTTTCAATTCAGCCGGGATATCCTTTAGTTCATATTCCAGCCCCATGGTAGTTTTATCCCAGACTATCATTTTCATTTTTACCAGGTCAATTACACCAGAGAATTTATCTTCTTTGCCTACAGGTATTTGAATTGGTAAAGCGTTTTTCGTTAATCTGCCGTGTATCATATCAATAACATTATCGAAATCAGCACCGGCACGATCCATTTTGTTGACGAAAGCAATGCGGGGAACTCGATAACGATCAGCCTGATGCCAGACGGTTTCACTTTGCGGTTCCACACCACCAACTGCGCAAAATATTCCTACAGCACCATCCAGAATTCGCAGAGACCTTTCAACTTCGGCGGTGAAATCCACGTGACCGGGAGTATCAATAATATTTATCTGTTCGTTATTCCAGAAGATTGTGGTCACAGCGGAGGTTATTGTAATTCCTCTTTCCTTTTCCTGGATCATCCAGTCCATTACGGCGTTGCCATCATGAACTTCGCCCATGCGATGAATGATCCCGCTGTAATAAAGCATTCGCTCGGTCGTGGTGGTCTTCCCTGCATCAATATGCGCCATTATACCAATATTTCTGAGATCCTGCAAATTTTCCGGCATCTTAAATATCCCTCTTATATAGAAAAGAGCGAAAGTACCCCTGATTTCTGCCAGGAAACACTTTCGCTCGAATTATTAGTGGAAACTACACTCTGAAATGGGCAAAAGCCTTATTTGCTTCCGCCATTTTGTGTGTATCTTCTCTCTTTTTAATACTGGATCCTTCTTTCTTGTAAGCAGCCAGTAATTCATTGGCAAGTTTCTCCGTCATAGTTTTTTCACTACGCTTACGGGCATAGCTGATAATCCAGCGAAAAGCAAGAGCCTGAGCATTTTTGGGAGTAACTTCCGTAGGAACCTGATAATTAGCACCACCCACACGGCGGGAAACAACCTTGATTAAAGGCTTTACGTTTTCCAGTGACTGTAAAAATACTTCCAGAGCGCCTTTACCCGTCTTGGTGGCTAAGATATCAAGTGCATCATAGACGATGTTTTCCGCAAGACTCTTTTTACCACGCATCATTATCGTATTTATAAACTTGCTGAGTACGATGGAATTGAATTTGGGATCAGGATATATTTCTCTTTCGATGATCTTTCTTCTTCTTGACATCCTTATCTCCTATTTCTTCGGTTTCTTGGTTCCATACTTGGAACGGCTATTCTTACGACTTTCCACACCAGCAGTATCAAGAGTACCACGTACAATGTGATAACGAACACCAGGTAAATCTTTCACACGACCGCCACGTACAAGGACGATTGAGTGTTCCTGAAGATTATGCCCTTCTCCTGGTATATAGGCAGTAACTTCAAAGCCATTGGTAAGTCTTACCCTGGCAACTTTACGCAGAGCTGAATTCGGTTTCTTGGGTGTCGTCGTGTAAACTCTGGTGCAAACTCCACGTCTTTGCGGACACGACAGTAGGGCTCTGTTTTTCTTCTTCTTAATAATGCGCTTACGCCCTTTTCGGACTAACTGATTAATTGTCGGCACATTTTCCTCCGTTCTTTATTAATTAAAAATCAAGTATCTGGTCGAGGTCTTCAACTGCTTCCTGATGTACGAACTGTTTGATAATCTCCCCGATTGTCTTCCCTTTACTAACGGCCTCATCAACGAGGTCGTTATAATATTTTGTTCCCGTACCTACCGGGATCCTGTGACCGATAATGATCGATTCTTTAAGTCCTTCCAATTCATCGATCTTGCCTTCGATGGCAGCCTGGGTCAACACTTTCGTGGTTTCCTGGAATGAAGCTGCCGAAAGCCAACTGTCAGTCAATAGGGAAGCTTTGGTAATACCGAGAAGAAGCTGATCAAACGTGGCTCCTTCGCCACCTTCTTCTTCAATCCTCTTGTTTTCCTTGATAACTCGATTTCTATCTACTATTTCACCTTCCAGGAACATCGTATGCTTAGGATTAACGATCTTCAACTTGTGGAACATCTGGCGAATGATAACAGCAATATGCTTGTCGTCGATTTTCACACCCTGTTTCCGGTAGACTTCCTGGATTTCGTCCAGAATCAATTTCTGGGCAGCCTTGATACCTTTTGCTTTTAATATATCATGCGGATCAAGTGGTCCGCTGCATAATGGATCTCCACTTACAACCTGATCGTCCTGATGTACATTCAAGCGTTTTCCTGGCGGAATGATATATTTCTTTTCTGAACCGTCTTCGGCACGTACATAGATAACACGACCCGATTTTGATAAATCACCAATGGTTACAATACCATTAATTTCAGAAACAATTGCCTTGTTCTTGGGTACTCTTGCTTCAAATAAATCCTGAACTCTCGGCAAACCACCGGTAATATCACTTTGCTTCATAGTGGAACGCGATGATTTTCCTAAAATATCTCCGGGGTGAACATATACACCTGAATCTACGCTATCATCCAGTTTCAATCCGCTTGGCAGAACAACCAGAGCTTCCGATTTATCTTCTCTCACAATCTTAACCTGAGCCTGCTTTTTACGGTCCTTACTCTCAATGATAGTCCTTTCACGCATTCCGGTAATATCATTAAATTCTTCTTTATAGGTTACATCTTTTTCATAATGCTCAAACTTGATAACACCTTTATCGGTTGCGATCAGAGGATTATTATAATGATCCCATTCGAATAGTTTAGTTCCCTTGGCAACCATATCACCATTCTGAACATAGATAGTGGCAGCATATTCTACTTTCAGGTTTTCCAGAATTTCAGTTTGAGGTTTGGCAATGATCTGTCCTTTCTTAAGCTTACCTTCCAGAATACTCATGCTGATATCATAATCAGTAGGAATCTTAATCCATTTCTCTGCTGTTTTATTGAAAACCTTGATCATAGGACGCTGATTGTGTGCCAGAGTGCGATAGACATTAGCCTTACCTTCCACAGTTTCGATTTCTATGTAATTTTCACCTTCATTAAAGTTGAGAATTTCAACATCTCCGCCAAAAGGAGCCACAATTGGTTTGGCAATGATTTTTATCCTGCCAAGGTTGCTTGTGGATACAAGTTTATTTTCCCTGTTTAGAATTGTATTTAGACGATCAAATTTAACCACACCATCAGTCTTAGCAACCACTTCTGCTTTTTCCACTGCCGTACTTGTTGTTCCACCAATATGGAAGGTACGCAATGTTAATTGCGTGCCGGGTTCTCCAATACTCTGAGCTGCAATAACTCCCACAGGTTCACCGTTTTTAACCGGCTTGTGTGTTGCCAGATTACGTCCGTAACACTTGGCACAGATCCCGCGTTCATTTTCACAGGTTAGTGCAGAACGTACCCGGACGCTGTTAATACCATGGTTTTGTATCTGTTGTGCCTGTTCATTAGTAATTTCTGTATTCGCGTAGGCGATTATCTCTTCTGTAACCGGATCAATAACGTCATCCAGAGCAGTTCTACCCTTGATTCTTTCAGAAAGTGGTTCCACCACTTCCAATCCTTCTTTAAGAGCAGTAACTTCCACACCTTCCATCGTACCACAATCTTCACTGGTAATTACAGCATTCTGCGCCACATCAACCAGTCTTCTGGTCAAATAACCGGCGTCAGCTGTCTTCATAGCAGTATCTGCCAGTCCTTTTCGCGCTCCATGAGTGGAGAGAAAGTACTCCAGAACGGTTAATCCTTCCTTGAAGCAGGATTTGATTGGTGTTTCAATAACATCAGGTCCTGAATCCGCCCCACCTTTAGAAGGTTTGTCCATCAATCCGCGCATTGCTCCAAGCTGCTTGATCTGATCTTTACCACCACGAGCACCTGAATCATACATCATATATATAGAGTTGAATCCCTTCTGGTCATCTGCCAGCTCAAGCATCAACTCATTTGTCACTTTTTCCGTAGTCATTTTCCATTTGTCGATTACACGATTAAGGCGTTCACTTTGCGTGATAATACCATTCATATAATCTTCATAAATTTCGGTCACTTCTTTTTCTGTTTCAGCAATGATCTCCGGTTTCTTTTTGGGTGTGATCACATCTGCAAAGCTAAAAGTGATACCTGCTTTTGTAGCGTAACGAAATCCCAGATCTTTGATTTTATCAAGCAGATCTGCAGTTTCCAGTTGACCTACGGCATCAAAACAATCCATTGCCAGATCATTCAACTTCCCTTTAGTTAGAGTATAGTCAATAAATTCCATCTCTTCCGGCAGAATAGTGTTGAAAATAAAACGTCCGACGGTTGAGGTCCGAACTTTCCCTTTATAAAATGTACGGACAAATGTATGCAAAGTTAAAGGACCTTTTCCCCAGTTACTCTTAAAATCTTCTACGCTTTTCTGTTCTGTGATCAGTTCATGCTGTTCGTAGGCAAGCAGGAGTTCGTTTATGGAACTGAAATGATACATTTCCTTGACATCAGGAATTTCTTTGTTACGCAACAACGTCAGATAGTAATTACCCAGCACGATATCCTGATTTGTTGCCATAGCCAATTTTCCACTCGCTGGCAGAATCAGGTTGCGTCTTGAAAGCATTAGTATTCTTGCTTCCATCTGGGCTTCTAGAGAAAGCGGAACATGCACTGCCATCTGATCACCATCGAAATCAGCATTGAAAGGTATGCAGGCAAGAGGATGTAACTGTATTGCTTTTTCTTCGATCAGTATAGGCATAAACGCCTGGATACCATGTTTATGCAGCGTAGGTGCGCGGTTTAGAAGTACAGGATAATCCTTTATTACTTCTTCTAAAATTTTCCAGATCTCGGGACGCTGCTTCTCAATCAGCTTTTTGGCTGATTTAGCCTTTTCTGCTTCGCCCAGACTTTCTAAGCGTTCTATAATAAATGGTTTAAACAGTTCAACTGCCATTTCCTTAGGTAATCCGCACTGGTGCAACTTTAATTCCGGGCCTACGGTGATAACTGAACGACCGGAATAATCGACGCGTTTTCCCAGAAGATTTTGACGGAAACGTCCGGTTTTACCCTTTAACTGGTCTGCCAATGATTTCAAAGGTCTATTACCACGACCTTTCACAGGTCTGCTTTTTCTGGAATTATCTATTAAAGCATCCACCGCTTCCTGAAGCATCCTCTTCTCATTGCGCAGGATCACTTCCGGGGCATTTATGTCCAGAAGACCATGCAAACGGTTGTTACGTGTAATAACCCGTCGATATAATTCATTAAAATCTGCTGTTGCAAAACGCCCGCCATCTAACTGTACTAAAGGACGTAAAGTGGGTGGTAATACAGGAAGCACTTCCAGTACCATCCATTCCGGACGATTATTAGATTTACGGAAAGCATCAACTACTTTCAGGCGCTTTGTGAGTTTTTGTTTCTTCTGAACGGAAGTTTCCATTTTAAGACGTGTACGCAAATCCATCGCTTCATCTTCCAGATTTATTTCCGAAAGCAGCTCCTTGATTGCTTCAGCACCCATTAAAGCCCGAAAATCTTCGTCAAGTCTATCCCGCACTTCGTAATATTCTTCCACATCTATCAGGTCTTTTCGTTCATAATCTTCCTGGTTGCCAGGATCAATCACGATATATGATTCATAATAGATAATTCTTTCCAGCTTGGATATGGAAAGCTCAAGTAAGGTTCCGATTATGCTGGGCATACTCTTTACAAACCAGATGTGAGAAATGGGTACAGCCAGTTCAATATGTCCCATATGTGAACGGCGAACCCGTGATGTAGTTATCTCCACACCACAGCGATCACAAACCTGGTTGGCAAACCGCTTTTTCTTGTATTTACCGCAACTGCACTCATAATCCTTTTCCGGTCCAAAGATGCGCTCGCAGAATAATCCACCTTTTTCAGGTTTAAACGTCCGGTAATTTAACGTATCAGGTTTAGTCACTTCTCCATAAGACCATTCTCTGATCACTTCCGGTGAAGCTATCTTAATGCGTACTCTATCGTAATTTTCAATTCTCTTATTTCTCTTTATCTCGCGTATCAATTGCTTATCCTCCGTTCACTCTACTGGTTACTGGACTCTTCTGCCTTGTTCGAGATAAACTCGATTTCAAAACAGAGAGACTTCAATTCACTTACCAACACATTGAAGGATTCCGGAACCCCCGGCTTAGGAGGATTCTGTCCACTCGATATTGCTTTGAAGGCATTGGTACGCCCATCAACATCATCAGATTTTATTGTTAACATCTCTTCCAGTAAGCGGGAAGCACCATAGGCTTCTAAAGCCCAGACTTCCATCTCTCCCAGTCTCTGTCCACCATGCTGGGCTTTTCCACCCAAAGGCTGTTGCGTTATCAATGAATAAGGTCCCGTGGAACGAGCATGCATCTTATCTGCCACCAGATGGTTAAGCTTAAGCATATACATCACGCCCACTGTTACCCGCTCCATAAACGGTTCGCCGGTCTTGCCGTCATATAGCACCATTTTGCCGTCTGAAGCCATTTCTGCTTTTGCTAATTCAATACGAATATCTTCAATAGTCGCGCCATCGAAAACAGGTGTTTCGGCTCTAAAACCCAGGATCTTCGCTGCCATCCCCAGGTGCGTTTCCATTATCTGACCAATATTCATGCGTGAGGGAACACCCAGGGGGTTCAATATCACGTCCACAGGAGTTCCATCTTTCATAAAAGGCATATCGGCTATTGGACTGATCCTACTGATCACACCTTTGTTACCGTGGCGACCAGCCATCTTGTCACCAACCTGGATCTTGCGCTTCTTGGCAATAAAGACCTTCACCATTTTACGAACACCATTACTCAGTTCATCACCACGTTTCAGGCGTTCCTTCTTTTTCTTGAGGATGTTTTCGCTTTCTTCCTGTGCTTCTTTGACCTTGAGGATTATTTCTTCATAAATCTTATCATTCTTTTCCGTATCTTCTATCAGGTCATAATCCAGGTTCAGTTTCTTGAAATTTATTCTGGTTAATGCTTCCTCATCGATGCTCTCTCCAGAAGGAACCATAAACATACCATTCTTTTCGTTGACTATATTTTTTGCTTTCTCACCCAGTAAGGCTCGTCCCAAATGCAGTTCCAGATATTCATCTATCCTTTGCTGACGATCAAGCTTCTCTTCCTTGAGCTGTTCTATTTCCTTGTTCACTCTTTCTTTTTCGTCTATAAATTCTTCTGATCTCTCTTCCTTACGGGAGAATACTTTCACATCTATAACAACACCTTCCATTCCCGGCTTTGCCTTTAAAGAACTATTGCTGAAATCACCAGCCCGGTCACCAAATAAAGCACGCATCAGGTTTTCTTCCGGAGACGGATCTATATCGGTATTCTTTGGTGTTATCTTACCAACTATAATATCTCCTGCTTTCACTACGGAACCTATCCTGATTATACCTGTCTTATCAAGATTACGAAGGCTTTTGTTGGGTACATTCGGTATATCATAAGCCAGTTCTTCCTTACCGTTCTTAGTGTCACGAACAAGTACTTCATGCTCTTCAATATAGATGGATGTAAGCATATCCTCACGTGCCACATTCTCACTCAGAATTATTGCATCTTCATAATTGTAGCCATACCAGGGCATAAATGCCACCATCATATTTCTGCCCAGAGCAAGTCTGCCGTCTTCAATGGCCGGTCCATCAGATAAGATGTCACCTTTATTGACATGCTGACCAACTTTGACAGTCGGACGCTGATTTATGGTCGTATCCTGGTTTGATCGCTGATATTTTCGTAAATAAATACGATTATGCCGATCAATATCCATAATACTTTCTTCAGGATTATCACGCTCTATTTCCAGGTACGAACTGGTAACTCTGGTGATAGTTCCATTATATGGTGCCAGTGCCGCCACTCCACTATCCTTGGCAACCGTTGCTTCGATCCCGGTTCCTACTAATGGCACTTCTGACTTGACCAGTGGTACTGCCTGTCGCTGCATATTGGAACCCATCAGGGCACGGTTGGCATCATCATGCTCGAGAAAGGGAATCAAGGCTGCCGATACAGAAACTATCTGTTGTGAACAGACATCCATATAATCTACTTCTAGTGGACTTACTTCGACATATTCGCCATTCTTACGGGCAAATACCAGTTTATCTGTAATATCAAGAGTCTTTACATCATAGTTTACATTTGCCTGCGCAATTGTATATCTATCCTCCATCTGAGGATCAAGATAATCTATCTGATGAATGATTCTACCATTTTCTACTTTGATATAGGGCGTTTCCATAAATCCAAGCTCATTGATGCGAGAATACATGGCTGGTGATGATAACAAACCAATATTAGGACCTTCCGGCGTCTCAATCGGACAAATCCTGCCATAATGTGAATAATGAACATCGCGAACTTCAAACCCGGCACGTTCCCTGGTTAAACCTCCAGGTCCCAGAGCAGATAATCGACGCTTATGCGTTAAGGCAGTTAATGGATTAGTCTGTTCCATAAACTGCGATAGCTGACCAGTTAAAAAGAAACTGTTGACTACAGCTATCAAAGCATTACTGTTAATTAAATCATGTATGGTGATCTCGTCAGGATTGGCGATATTCATACGCTCCAATGCTGTTCTAGCTACTCGCGCTAATCCAATATTATATTGTTCACTCAGCAACTCACCTACTGTTCTAACCCGGCGATTTGCCAGATGATCAATATCATCTACGAAATCCTCTTCATTAAACAACTCAATAAGTTTTGTTACGATTGCCACCATATCTTCGCGAGTTACTATATTAATCTCTGGGTCAACATCTACTCCCAGACGAGTATTTAACTTATATCTACCGACCCTTCCCAGATTATAACGCTTCTCATTAAAGAACATGCGCTCAAAAAGCTCTTCTGCTGAATTTTCGGTAGGTTCGTCTCCGGGGCGTATCAGACTGTATATTTTTATCAGAGCATCTTTTTTATTCTCTGTAGTATCTTTGGCAATGGTCTGCTCCAGAATTTTCCGACGCACTTCCGATTTTCCTGAAATCAGTTTTACTTTCTTTATACCATGTTCGATAAGTTTATCATAGGAATCCTCATCAACCAGATAACCTGCCTGTAATACTATCTCTCCATCTTCATCTGCAACATCGGTAAATAGATAGCGTTCTTTAATATTTTCACTTACTTTTTCTTCTTCCCAGATATAAAAATGTTCCCGTATATCCTGATTCGTAGAATACCCAAGTGATCTGAGCAACACTGATACTGGTATCTTTCGACGTTTATCTATTAACACATACATCGCATTATGGATATCCATTGTGAATTCAAGCCAGGATCCAGTATAAGGGATTAACTTTGCTGAAAATAATGATTTGCCACTCGGATGCTTGGTCTCGGAAAAAAATATCCCTGGACTGCGATGCAACTGACTGATTATAATCCTCTCCGCTCCATTAATGATAAAGGTTCCCTGAGTGGTAATTAACGGAATCTCTCCTAGAAAAACATCCTGCTCGATCTGCTCTTTTTCACGCTTTTCACCGGTATCCTTTAATATCTCTTCATCATATTTCGTCAGACGCATACGGGCTTTGATCGGAGCATCATACGATTGGTTACGCTCTACGCATTCTTCTACTGCATATTTTTCTTTTAATACTTCATAATCAAGATATTCCAGCTTATACAACCCCTTAGGGTCTTCTAAGGGAAATATTGATTGAAATACGGCTTCCAACCCATCTAACTTACGCTTCTGGGGATGTTTGTCTCGCTGCAAAAAAAGATTGTAGGAATCTATCTGCATCGAAAGCAGATTGGGTACATCTATAGAAGGTAAACCAGCTATTTGAGCTTGCTTCCTTATTCGTGAATAATTCTTATATTCCAAGCGTCCTTACTCCTTTCACGTTGTCAGGCCACTGCCTCGTCCACGCATTCTGACTTGCTCTTAATAAACAAAGAGGAAGTGAATCGCAGGGAGATTCACTTCCGATTTTTATTTCTCGCTTATTTGATTTCGACAGTTGCACCAGACTCTTCAAGCTGTGCTTTAATTTTTTCTGCTTCTTCTTTGCTTACGGCTTCGACGACTGGTTTCGGGCAAGTATCAACTAATTCCTTGGCTTCTTTCAAACCAAGTTTCGTGATTTGTCTTACTTCCTTAATTACCTGGATTTTCTTATCTCCAGAACCTGTTAGTATTACATCAAACTCGGTTTTCTCTTCAACAGCTTCTCCGGCTGCTACGGGACCTGCTGCTACTGCTGCCACAGGCGCTGCCGCTGATACGCCAAAAAATTCTTCCAGCTCTTTTACCAGCTCATGAAGCTCAAGGACTGTCATCTCCTTGATCAAATCCATTACCTGTTGTTTTTTCTCAGACATGTTTCCTCCGATTTATTTTTCTTCATCTTGTTTCTGCGCGATTGCGTCAATCGCATATACAAATTTCCTTAATACTCCCGATAAAGCGCCAACTAAGCCGCTTATCGGTGCATTCAATCCCTGTAATACCATACTGAGTAATTGTTCTTTACTCGGTAAATCAGCAAATTGCTTCAGTCCTTCCACGTTAATTACGGAACCTGATATAAAGCCGGCTTTGAAAGTCGGAAATGCTTTGTCTTTCATTTCTGCTTTCTTGAAATTCGCCAGCTCCCGGGCAGGAGCCACCTCATCTTCAAGGGATACTGCTACTGCAGTTGGCCCTATCAGATATTCATCCAATGCTGTGATCCCTAAATCATTCAAGGCGATCTTGATAAATGTGTTCTTAGAGACAAAATAATCAACCCGGGCATTACGCATTCTACCCCGAAGAGAATTCACTTCCTCTATGTTGATTCCTTTATAATCTACTAAAACGATGGCTTTAGCACCTTCAACACGTTCTTTGATCTGCTTGATTTCTTCTACTTTATACGGTTGATGCATTTTCCACCTCCTACTTCTTTGCCTCTAACGTTGCACTGGGAACATCTAACTTGATTCCTGGACTCATTGTTGCCGTGAGGGCAATGCTTTTGATAAAGAGACCTTTCACCGCTGCCGGGCGTTCACGAAGAATCGCTCCGATTATAGTGACAATGTTCTCTCTCAAATTAGCTTCCTCAAAACTCAATTTTCCAGCCATAATGTGAAGATTGGCGAATTTGTCCACTCGATAAGCCACTTTTCCACCTTTGGCTTCCGTAACTGCTTTGCCGACATCCATTGTTACCGTCCCGACCTTCGGATTTGGCATTAAGCCCCGGGGACCAAGTACGCGTCCCAGACGACCTATCTTACCCATCAGGTTGGGAGTGGTGATCGCTACATCAAAGCCTAACCAGCCGCCCTGGATCTTGTCAACGTAGTCATCAACGCCTACGAAGTCAGCTCCGGCTGCTGTTGCCTCTTCTGCTTTCTCACCCTCGGCAAATACAAGCACTGTTACCTTCTTACCGGTTCCGTGGGGAAGGACTAGCGAGTTCCTGATCTGCTGATCTGCTTTACGAGGATCTACACCAAGATTAAAATGAATCTCTACTGTCTCGTCAAATTTTGCCCTGGGGAATCCCTGCAATAATTTGATTGCTTCATCGAGACCGTAGCGCTTGGTCTTATCGATCATCTCATAAGATTCGCGATACCTCTTGCTAGCCATAAAGTCTCCTTTTTTTATTATCTCCTGCTTTTCACACTGAGCTTTAGTCTTCGACTAATACTCCCATGTTTCTTGCAGTACCTTCGATCATCCGCATGGCAGCTTCAATTGTAAAGGCATTCAAATCCTTCATTTTAAGCTCAGCGATTTTCCTGATCTGCTCCCGGGTCACAGTTCCTACTTTCTCACGGTTCGGTACGCCCGAACCCTTAGCAAGCCCTGCTTCCTTTTTGATCAAGACTGCTGCCGGAGGAGTTTTTATTTCGAATGTATAACTCTTATTCTTTTTAACGAAAATTACTACCGGAAAAATCATTCCCGGTGAATCACTTGTCTTCTCATTGAATGCTTTGCAGAATTCTCCGATATTAATTCCTGCCTGACCTAAGGCCGGTCCCACAGGCGGAGCCGGTGTCGCTTTGCCGGCTGGCAGCTGCAATTTTATCATGTGCTCTACATCTTTTGGTTTTGCCATTATTATCTTTCCTCTTTCAGTTTACATTATTTCTACCTGATCATAGCCCACCTCAACGGGTGTCACTCGACCAAATACTGTTACTTTAACAATCAGCTTTCCGCTTTCTTTCTTTGCTTTCTCTATCACACCTTCGAAATCACTGAAAGGTCCATCGGTTATCTTAACCATATCACCGGGTAGGAAATCATAAGATTTTGCATCATCCCCATCGCGATCTGCATAGCCTAATAAGCGATTGATTTCTTTCTCACTCAGTGGTTGCGGCTTCTTTCCGGTTCCCAGAAAATGCGTTACTCCCGGTAAACCTACGATGAAATTATACACTTCCGGGCTCATCTCTAATTCCAGGATCAGGTAGCTATTGAAAAGCTTCTTCTCCCGCTCAATACGTTTGCCATCTCGAATGTGAAACGTATTTTGCGTCGGTATCAAAATCTCTCCCACCTTATCCTCTAAATGCGTTCCCTTGATCGCTCGCAGGATCGCATCCCGAATCTTAAACTCATGAGACGCCATTGTGTGTGCCACATACCATTTCTTCATTGAAAACCTATCCTTTGAATAACAATGTCCGGATAATATAACCAAACAAAGCGTCTATCAATGAGAGAAATATAGCTACAATTATTGACATAACGATTACTGCCGTGGTGCCTTCCTGAAGGTCTGCCCGGGTCGGCCAGCTCACGTAAGTCATCTCCTGACGTACACTTCTTAAAAACGATGCAATCTTTTTGAACATCTTGCTTTTTCCTTATTTACTAAATAATTATGGCAGGTCAGGCAGGAATCGAACCCGCAACCCCCGGTTTTGGAGACCGGTGCTCTACCAATTGAGCTACTAACCTGCAATTAATATCTTAGCGCGTCTGTTTGTGGGACGTATGCTTACGACAAAATGGACAGTATTTCTTGAATGCTACCCGTTCAGGATGTACCCGACGGTTCTTGGTTGTCGTGTAATTTCTTCGCTTACAATCCTCACAGGCAAGTATGATTATTTCGCGCATGTTTATTCTTCCTTATTCCATTATCTCTGCTACAACGCCAGCACCAATTGTTCGTCCACCTTCGCGGATAGCAAAACGAAGCCCTAGCTCCATGGCTATCGGTGTGATCAATTCGCCTGATATATTAACATTATCTCCGGGCATAACCATCTCAACTCCTTCAGGTAAACTGATAGAGCCGGTAACGTCGGTCGTACGGAAATAAAACTGGGGACGATAGCCATTAAAGAATGGTTTGTGTCGTCCACCTTCGTCTTTGGTTAGTATGTAGGTTTTGCCACTGAACTTCGTGTGCGGGTTTACTGATTTCGGCTTAGCCAGAACCATTCCGCGTTCGATCTCATCTTTTGCCATACCGCGTAGAAGAATACCTACGTTATCTCCGGCTTCTCCGCGATCAAGTATCTTTCGGAACATCTCCACTCCCGTACATACCGTCTCAACCGTGGCATGAATTCCTACTCTTTCAACTTTCTCGCCTACTTTGATTACTCCACGTTCAATTCTTCCAGTAGCAACCGTGCCACGTCCCTGAATAGAAAATACGTCTTCCACGGGAAGCAGGAACGGTTTGTCAATATCACGCTCCGGTAACGGAACATAACTATCTACAGCATCCATTAATCTCTGGATAGACTGCTCTCCCAGATCTCCCGGATCGCCATTCAATGCCAGTAACGCTGAACCTGTAATGATAGGAATATCATCTCCTGGAAATTCATAAATGCTTAAAAGCTCGCGCACTTCCAGCTCTACCAGTTCCAGCAGTTCAGGATCATCAACCATATCGGCTTTATTTAAATATACAACCATCGCCGGAACACCCACCTGACGCGCAAGAAGTATGTGTTCACGGGTTTGAGGCATTGGCCCATCCGCTGCACTCACTACTAAAATCGCTCCGTCCATCTGGGCAGCACCGGTGATCATATTCTTAATGTAATCTGCATGCCCGGGACAGTCAACATGAGCATAATGACGATTTGCCGTCTGATATTCCACGTGCGCAGTGGCAATCGTGATTCCGCGTTCTTTCTCTTCCGGTGCATTGTCAATAGCATCAAAGCTCATGAAACTGGCACCGCCTGACTTTGATAAATAGAGGGTAATAGCTGCCGTTAAGGTTGTCTTCCCATGGTCTATATGACCTATAGTTCCAACGTTAACATGCGGTTTATTACGTACAAATTTTGCCTTAGCCATCTTTCCTCCTTGCTATTATTAAGCAATTCTTTTTCTTATTATTAATCTTTATCTTCTTTGTCCGTGCGTGGTGCTCATGAACGGACTCGAACCGTTGACCTCATCCTTACCAAGGATGCGCTCTACCGCCTGAGCTACATGAGCACAGCCCATTTATCTCAAAATGGAGCGAGGAACGGGTCTCGAACCCGCGACCCTCAGCTTGGAAGGCTGATGCTCTACCAATTGAGCTACCCTCGCTCGTTTATTATGGTGGAGAGGGGAGGATTCGAACCTCCGAAGTCGTCTGACGACAGATTTACAGTCTGTTCCCTTTGGCCGCTCGGGAACCTCTCCACATTCTTTTTAGTAGATAATGGTGCCAGCGGTAGGAATCGAACCCACAACCTACGCATTACAAGTGCGTTGCTCTACCGTTGAGCCACGCTGGCTTCCTTTTCAAGGTTTTGCCAAAAAGCCGGGTTGCTTCCTGGCTGTCAACCTATTTCTGCACACTTTAAACTTTTTAATGATCTCGCTTTGAAAAACCAGAAAATTTATTCCCTTTTCATATGTCAATTACTTTATTTTATCATGCTTCCATTTTTTCTCTTACCAAGCCATATTCCTCCACAATATCATACTTTAACGATAGTTAAAACCCTGGTGAATTTATATTATCCGGTATCCCTCCCACTTCTCCACAAATCAGCTGACATAAAATATCTTTTCTTTTATTTTATTTTCTTCTTACTCAAAAAATCAGTTCTTCCCTGAGCTGACCTGGTGAGTCTTCTTTTTCCTCCACTATGTCACTGCTGCCACTTTCCTTAAATACACATTCAGCCATTTCTCATTTTCTCTCCCCGGCTGTTTATCAAGTGTATACAGATATTTTACCAGTTCAAAACCAGCCTGCTGAAATCTGGTTTCTTCAAACTTCTCCTCAGTATAAAAACAGAAAAATGTCCCTTCTTTCTCGCCTTCAAATTCCCCGTATTTTACAGATATAAATAAAATACCCTCTTCCTTTAAGGCACGATTAAGTTTTCTGAATACATCCTGCATCTTTTCCGGCCGAATATGCAGTAATGACGAGCAAGCCCAGATACCCTCAAATTCCCCGGCAAATTCGATGTCTTCTACTTTCATCAGCAAAGTTTTTTTACCAGTCAACCTGCTGCTATAAGCCACAAATTCTTCTACTGGATCTAATGCCGTAACAGCATATCCCTTTTCCTGGAATTTTTCGGCATCTCTGCCGGATCCGCAGCCTACATCCAAAATGCAACTCCCCAAGGGCAGTAATTCCAGAAATGGAGTATAGATATCACTCATATCCAGAGAAACCGTGCGCTGAATAAACTCTTCAGCATGTTTTTTATAATATCTCTTTGCATTATCCATTTATCCAGAAAATTTATTCCCACCTCTTCCTGACAAGCTTTTTCCTTTACATCTCGCATCCCCCTGTTATCTATTAACTAAATATATAATCATACTATATATATAGTAAAGGTGTGATGACCAATGGTAGGGGGTAAACCTGCGTGTTTACCCTCTTGCACATATATACCAGGATAGGATTTGTGTTTTATATTCAGGTATAAAGGGCAGACACACAGGTCTACCCCTATCCTTCAACGGGAGTGGTCACGATCTCAGATTGAAGGGGGAATGGTGATGACACTCCACCTCCCGTCTCCGATCACACCTCACCATTTTTTGCTTCTTGACAATAACTTTAACTTTTTGAATATATATCCTCGATAATAAATTAGGGAACCGGATATGAAGAAAGTTATATTTTTGAGCATGTTAATTGCCTTCAGTATTATGTCGGCAACCGTTTATGAGGTGGAACTCACCTGGGATGAGTTTGGTGCGGAATGCAATGGCATACTTACCGGCAGCGTTGATAATAATCAGGGTTTTGTGCAGGGAATGCATCCTGAAACTACTCTTAACGGCGCTCTCATCTCCAAAGGTGAGGACGGGTCTTCTTTCAGCAGCAAGCAGCGTTTCATAATCAACACCGAAAGCGGTTATTTCTCTTTCTGGGTGAAAGACAAATTTGCCGATGATGACCTTAATCCTGATTTCACTAGTCTCGCAGCAGCAAAACCACTGGTTAAAATATTTCAGAACGGCAGTCTCATAGATCAGATTGCTGTTTCCGAAGGTACCGGTCTTGTCTGCAAGGTGTTCAATCTTGATGCCGAAAACGGTGAAATTGACCATGAATTACGCTACTATCCCCGCTCTCGTATGGTAATCGGCAGCGTTATAGACTGCGTTATCGGCACACTCATTCCCAATGTATCCATTACTCTCTCGGGTGAATTTGGAGAGCTTCAAAACCTGACAACCGATGCGGAAGGTTTTTTTATGTTCCCTTGCGAAATCGGACATTATGAACTAAGTGTTTCCAAAAAAGGCTACATCGGCTATACTCTGCCCGTGGTAATGGGTATTGACGAATCTCCCCGCGAATACGTGATTGCTCTCAGTGAAACCATTCAGAACTACCGTATCGTGCTTACCTGGGGCAGCCGACCCCGCGATCTTGATGCTCATCTCAGCGGACCTAATCCTGATGGCGGTAATTTCCATATCTGGTATCAGGATCATTATCCTATGGGCGGCAAAGATTTTCTCGACCGCGATGACCGTTCTTCTTATGGTCCCGAAACCATTACCATCTATAAACCGGCAAAAGGTGTTTATCAGTACTCGGTATTTGACTATTCTCATCGCAGTTCTAAAAGAGCGAAAGACCTGCAGAGAAGCGGAGCCAGAGTCGATATCTATGGCGAGAACAGGTTGCTTAAAACTTTCTACGTACCGGAAGGACGCGGCAATACCTGGCATGTATTCCGGATTGATGAAACAAATAACATCATCCCCATAAATACGGTTACTTATTGTGCGGATGATAAAAATATTCACGAATAAAATATGGAGGAATAATGAAACTTATGAAAATCCTTATCCTGGCGCTTATAGCCGCATTTCTCATCACTGCCTGTGGTGGTAACAAGGAAACCCAGAAATTTGCTGAAGGTGATTACCCGGAATGGTGGAGAGTACAGGACGATCCCAATTATATTCATACTTTTGGTGTGGGTATTAAGACCAGCAGAACTATGGCAACCGATGCCGGAAGAGCTAATGCTATGCTCGAAGCTGCTCAATACGTGGAATCTGAAGTTCAGGGACTCGTGAAAAACTTCGAAGAAGAAATCGGATACGAAAATCCTGAAATTCACGCTCTTACCAGCAAAGTTATTAAGGAAGTTGCCAATGCCAAATTCACCGGTACGATGATCACCAAAGAAAAATCAGAACTTATTGAAACTGAAAACGGCTTACGGTATCAGGCTTTCATTCGCGTTTCCATACCGCGCGAAACGGTCAACAAGAACCTGGTTGACCAGATCAAACACGAAGAAGCCCTCTATAACGAATTCAAAGCGTCCCAGGCTTTCAAAGAACTCGAATTTGAGCTGAACAAGTAAGCGAAATTTAATGCAAACGAAACCCTGACCCAATGCCAGGGTTTCGTTTTTTTTATCCGCTAAAATCTTGCGGATGGTCGCTGACCTCCGCAATGACAAAAAACACCCAGCCAAAAGATATTCAGCAGTACCGGCCGCTACCATTGCGGAGGTCATTCAACCATTCGCAAGGGGGCTTAGTTGAATGATATATAGGAAATAGGAAAATATGGATATTAAAAAACTGATTGAGCTGATAAATGAAGGTTTACCTTCTGATATAGATAATATCCTCAATTCTTCAGTCGAAGTAAACATCAACGAACTGCAGAATCTCAAAAAGCAATTTCCCCTATTCCCCTGGCCGGAAATACTCACTCAGAAAGACTTGCGTCAAAAAGCCCACTTGAAGTTCCACTCACCTCAGCAAAAACTCTTCACCAGTAAGGGACTGCAACAGGCTTCATCTCTTGCGCTTGCAGAATATCATTATCAAAAAAGCTTAAATGCTTTCTCCATTGCCGACCTCTGTTGCGGTATTGGCGCTGATCTAATCGCTCTAGCTCAACATAAAGAAAAGGTCTATGCCCTCGATATTGATGAAGAGACCCTGCTATGTGCGCAGTATAACTGCCGGCATTTATCGCAAATTGAGTTTCTCAAGCAACCTGCTGAAGATTTTAACCAACGCATTGATCTCATCTTTGCCGATCCTGACAGGAGACCGGATTCACGTCGCAGCCTTGATCCTGAAACCATGTCACCTCCTTTAAGCGCATTGCTGCAGCTTTTTTTCACCCAAAAACTTGCCCCGCGTCTGCTGCTTAAACTTGCCCCTGCTCTCGATTACAAAGTTCTTGAAAAAAAATATTTCTCTCCTCTGGGCATCTACCCCACATCTGGTTTTCACTGGGAATTTATTTCCGAAAACGGTGTTCTAAAAGAGATACTGCTCTGCCTGGAAGAATCTGATGTATCAGCCAAACGTCAGGCAATATTGTTACCGGGAAACCACACTTTGTCCGGCAGCGGTTTGGAAAAGATTGCTGTCTCAGGATGGCAGGAATTTCTCTTTGAACCAGATAATGCCATCATCCGCGCCGGACTGGTTCAAAAAATCGGCACAGATCTCGGCTACCAAATACTCGATCCACATATTGCCCTGCTTACCGGTAAGATTCCCGTTTCCTCCAAGTTTGGAAAAACTTATCGAATTCTTGAACATTTTCCCTGGAATTTGAAACACCTTAAGAAATATTTCAAACAGCATGCTGTGGGTGAACTCATCATCAAAACCCGTGGTTTCCCACTCACTGCCGAAAAAATACTTTCGGAATTTAAATTGCAGGGCACAAATAGAATGATTATTGTCATAGTGCGTATTGGCAGCCAGCATCAAGTTGCCGTTCTGGAACCCGAAAAAGATTTAACTTGTAAAGAATCGGCTCTCTGATTTTTTTTACCTGTATTATTTTTAAAGGATGCATTATGAAAGGAACTGTTAAATGGTTTGATGATTCCAAAGGTTATGGTTTCATCCAGAGCGAAGATAATAAGGAATACTTCGTTCACTGGCAATCGATCGTCACTATTAGTGATAATCAACGCAAATTTCTGGTTGCAGAAGAAGAAGTCGAATTCGAATTGATAGACACCGATAAAGGTGAACAGGCTATCAACGTTGTTCGAGTGAACCCCGCAAATTACAGATAATAGTAATACTAGCGGCGGTAAACGCCGCTTTTTTTTATGAAACAATTCCTCCCTGTCTCTCGCCATGAAATTGAAACTCTAGGCTGGAAACAGGCTGATATTATCATTATTTCCGGAGATGCTTACGTAGATCATCCCTCTTTTGCTGCTGCCGTCATCGGACGCTGGCTGCAGGCTTGTGGTTACAAAGTAGCCATTTTACCTCAACCAGATATTAATGATCCATACTCTTTTATGTCTCTTGGGGCTCCCCGTCTCTTTTTTGGCATTACTTCCGGTAATATGGATTCCATGATCAATAAATATACTGCCCAGAAGAAACTGCGTTCACTCGATGCCTATTCACCGGACGGCAGAACGGATTTGCGCCCAGATCGGGCTACTCTCGTCTATAGCCAGATTGTCCACAGCCTTTATAAGGATATTCCCATTGTTCTCGGCGGCATTGAAGCCAGTATGCGCCGTTTGCCCCATTATGATTACTGGTCAGATAAACTGCGTAATTCCATTCTTTTCGATAGCCGCGCTCAATTGCTTGTATACGGAATGGGCGAATCTGCCATAAAAGTTATTGCCGATGCGCTGAATGACAATCCGGCTCTTATTCCCCAGGACGTCCCCGGTACTGCCGTCATCATTTCAAAATGTCCGCAGGACGCTATTGTTCTTCCTTCTTTTCAGGCTGATTTCTCAGCCGAAGATCTGTTCAAACAGCATTTGCTTTACGAAAAGCACTACCGCCAGCATACAATTTGTCAAAGTTTCGCCGGTCGCTGGCTGAAGATCAACCCTCCTGCTCCCCCTTTAAAACCGCAAATTCTCGATGAAATATATGCTCTTCCCTTCGCGCGCCAGCCTCATCCTATGTATGACGGTAAAACCATTACCGCCTTCGATCA
Source organism: Candidatus Cloacimonadota bacterium (assembly GCA_021736135.1). Lineage (GTDB taxonomy): Bacteria > Cloacimonadota > Cloacimonadia > Cloacimonadales > TCS61 > JAIPGO01. The sequence continues at coordinate 15,970 of JAIPGO010000028.1, read as the reverse complement.
GATCAAAACCTCTGTTACCACTCATCGCGGCTGTTTCGGCGGCTGTAATTTCTGCGGTATCGGCTATCATCAGGGCAAATCCATTCAGTCACGCTCCGTCTCTTCCATTTTAAATGAAATTCGTACTATTACCAGACAGGATTATTTTCGTGGTACTATTTCCGATCTGGGTGGACCTTCTGCTAATATGTGGGAAATGGCATGTAAAATCGGCATCAGTGCTACCTGTCCCCGCACATCCTGTCTTTTTCCCGAGATCTGCCCCAACCTGAGAACCGATCATGCTCCCTTGCTCAGTCTTCTGAAAAAAGCTGCCGCTATCCCCGAAATCGAACACCTCTTCGTGGCTTCCGGTATCCGTTTTGACCTGGCACTCTGCGATGATAAATATATCCGCCAGATCGCCACTGAACATACCGGCGGGCTGCTCAAACTGGCACCTGAACATAAAAGCCCCGAGATCCTGCAATTGATGCAAAAACCTTCCTTTGAACTTTACCAGAAATTTTTGCAGATATTTGCTGCTTACAGCCGGCAGGCTAATAAAAAACAGGCGGTTGTTCCTTATATTATAGTCGGTCACCCCGGTGCAATCCTCAATCACACTATCGAACTGGCAGCTCATCTGAAAAGAGAAAACGTTAAACTCCGCCAGATCCAGGAATATATTCCACTGCCGATGACAGCCAGCGCACTGATGTATTATACCGGTAAAGACTTGAGTGGTAATCCTATTCACATTCCCAAAGGTCGTGAACTCCGCCTGATGAAAGCGCTTATTCAATGGTTCCTGCCCGAAAACCGCAAACTCGTCATCGAAGCTCTCAATAACGCCCACCACTCCGAGCTGATTAAATTCTTCCTGTATAATAAATAGTTGCCTGTTACGTAGAGTCGCTTCACTATTCACGCAGTTCTGCTTCGGATTTCGCTCCCGGTTTCGTTTTACCTTCTCACTAACGAATATTTCCATATCCCTATAACATATTGAGAATTATGGATAAAAACAGCTTTTTCTCTCGATATAAAGAAATCGTTTATGATTGCTGATTTGTGAGTTTTATCAATGAATCACAAAAGCCAGAAGTTATATTAAACTCTGAAAATGGAATATCTCCCAGATTTAAGCTGTCCAGTAAATTTTCGTTAATTATTGTTACTTAATTTCAGATTTCAAGTTATCTTTTATTTTGAATAATATCTTGCCAGGACAAAGTAAAAAACGTTCTATATGCTGATGAAATATATCAATTAGAAGTAATAAGGTTCCCTTAAGGAGAGTGTAATAACTAAGAAAATGATTAAGTACAGGCCAGATTTGTTTTGATAAGCTTTATAACAAAAATATTATAGAATTAGGTTAAGTTGAAAATGTCATCCCTAAGAAAGTGTAATGTGGGTACCGGTCTGGTTTTGAAGGGCAGCAGAGAGTTTGCTGGGAGAAGTGATGATGACTTTTTCTCCCCCATTCTGGAGGAACTTCAGTGATGCTTCAATTTTGGGAAGCATGCTGCCTTTGGCGAATTCACCTGCTGTGATATATTTCTGGCAGTCGTCGGCAGTGATATGATCCAGCCAGAGGGGATTGGCAGTTTTGAAATTAAGAGCGACTTTTTCGATACCCGTGGAAATGATGAAAACATTTGCATTAATCTCAGTAGCAAGTAAAGAAGAGGCAAAGTCTTTGTCGATCACGGCACTGATGCCCTGAAGTTCATTGTCCCGACGGATAACGGGAATACCGCCACCGCCGACGGCGATAACGAGATTACCGGCATCAATGAGAGTTTTTATGATCTTCTTTTCGATAATATCTATGGGACGGGGGGATGCTACCACGCGGCGATAGCCACGTCCGGCATCTTCCACTACCTGCCAGCCATGATGTTCTATGCGATGCTGGAGTTCGTCGAGAGTTTTATAGAAAGGACCAATGGGTTTGGAAGGAGCACTGAAGGCAGGGTCATCTGCATCCACGAGAACCTGGGTAACAATGGCTGCTACGTCTTTTTGAAGACCTTCACGGGCAAAGACATTACTTGCCACCTGCTGGATCATAAAACCCATACCTCCCTGGGAAAAGGCACCGCAATAGTAAAGGGGAAGGGTGGGCACCTGGTGTTTTCCGGCTTCTGACTGAATGAGGATATTACCAACCTGGGGACCATTGCCGTGAGTGATGACCACGTTATAGCCGAGTTTTATGATCTCATATATATTTTCCACTGTATCCTGCACGGCGCTGAACTGTTCTTCAATAGTTCCGCGCTCACCAGCTTTGATCAGCGAATTACCACCAATAGCAATAACTGCAACTTTCTTCATTAGAAACTCCATTTCAAGCTTAAAAAAATCAATCCCTCCGCTAAGGAGGGAAAGACGTCATTTAACTGAGGGGGATTAAGTGTCAATATTTTTGTAAAAAGCACTGGAAAATTTCAGTATGATAAAAAAAACTTAACAAAATAGTGGAATAAAAATAAAGCTGTCGGTAAGATGAAAACTGGAAAAAAACTGATAATAATTATTATATTGCTGCTGATAAGCGCACTCTGGGGCGAGGGTAATCGCCTGGAGCTGGAGCGCCGGATAATGAAAGCCATGGGCAGAGAGAAAGTGGATCTGCTGTTGGAGCTTTCTAAGCTGCTGCTGACAGATGACATTACTGCGAGCTGGGAAGCGGATAGTCTGGCATTAAAGCTTTCGCGGGAAACCCGGTATACGCAGGGAGAAAGCAAGGCTTTGACCATAGCAGGGAGAATCCAACTGACGCAAGGAGATTACTGGCAGGCAATAGATTGTTTTGAAAAGGCACTGAAGCTGGTAGATGCCGAAAGCGAGCAATTGAACCTGGGAATGATCAATGCCAACATTGCCCTGGCATATAACAAGTTAGGCTGGGCAGACAAGGCTATTGATAAATTGAAAGAATCGGAAGCAATTTACAAATCGCTGGAAATGACCCCGGAAGTAATAGAAGAACTGGCAAGATGTTACAGAAACCGGGGAACGATAGATCTGGAGCGGGGACGTTTTGAGGAAGCACTTGCCAGTTTTCTGAAAGCCATGCAAGAAGCGGAAAAGATAAAGGAGCCGGCACTGGAAGCGACCTTAAAAGGATATATCGGGAGAGTATATCAGTCGTTAATGAATCCTGCCCTTTCTCTGGAATATTACCGGCAGGCGCTGCAAGTGCACCAGGAGATGAATAACCGGAAGGAAGTTGCCGTTGTATATGGAAATATGGGAACTCTCTATGCCGAAATGGAAGACTATACCAGAGCTTTGGAATATTATGAAAAATCGCTGGAAGAATACCGCAGTCTCGATGACGACCTGGGAATAGCTTCCGTACTGGGAAATATAGGTAATTTATATTATTATCAGAAGGATTATCAAAAGACCCTGGAATATTACCAGCAGACCCTGGAAATATTTAAAGCACAGGGTGTTGGAATGTACCAGGCATATCTCACTAATAACATGGGCATGATCTATCTGGAGATGGGAGACTTTACTAAGGCGGAAACAGCTATCAAGCAGGCGCTGGCTTATGCTGAGGAATTCAAATCGCAGGAATTGAAGGCAGAGATCAATGCTTCCCTGAGTGAACTATACCGGGCAAAGGGAGATGCGGAACTGGCATTGCAGTATAAGGAGAAGGAATCCAATCTGCGGGACAGCATTTTTGCTTCAACCACAGCTGAGCAGATAGCAGAGATGCAGACCAAGTATAATACGGAGCGCAAAGAGCGGGAAAACGTACTACTGCGCAAAGATAATGAGATCAAAGAATTGGAGATAACGCGCAAGGAAATGCAGCGTAATTACATGATTGCGCTGGCATTTGCCGTTCTGCTGCTGGTGGCCTTTGTTTACAGGCGTTACCGTAGCAAGAAGAAATCAGCGGAAATCCTGGCAGCAAAGAATACACTTATCACCCGGCAGAAAGAGGAATTAAGTGAGACACTGGGGGAATTACGGAAAACGCAGAAAAAACTGGTGGAATCAGAGAAAATGGCATCTCTGGGCAGTCTGGTAACGGGAGTGGCACATGAGATCAATACGCCGGTAGGCATTATCATCACGGCAGCATCGAATCTCTGTGACCGGCAGAAGACGCTGATGGAGAAATATCAGAACAATCAGATGAAAAAGAGCGACCTGGATACATTTCTGGGTTATATAGAAAAAGCAGGTAACCTGATCTTGAGCAATTCGCAGCGCACAGGAGAGCTGGTGAAAAGTTTTAAACAGGTAAGCGTTGATCAGAGCACAGAAGCCCAGCGGCAGTTTAAGATCCGGAATTACATCCGGGATGTTCTCACCAGCCTGGAGCCGAAATTCAAAGGCAGAAAAGTGGAAGTGAAGATCAACTGTGATGAGTTTCTGGTGTGGAATTCTTATCCGGGAATATTTGCCCAGATCATCACGAACCTGGTGCTCAATTCACTGGTACACGCCTTTGGAGAAACTGACGAGGGAGAGATCGCCTTTAATGTGGTTCAGAGCGATAAAAGACTGTATATTGAATATTATGACGATGGTAAAGGTATGGCGGGGGAAGTTTTGAAAAAGATATTCGATCCTTTCTTTACTACAAATAAACAAACGGGAACGGGACTGGGAATGCATATAATCTATAACCTTGTAACACAGAAGCTGAATGGCAATATTATCGTGGAAAGCGAGCCGGGAAAAGGAGCACGCTTTAAAATGGATTTTCCTTACGCAGGAGGAGGATTAAGTGAACTATAATGAAGAGAATCAGGACGATCTGGTCTTTTTTCAAGAAGAAGCGAAAGAAAGCGAAAACAAACAAGACACTAAAATACAGTTGCAGGTTGGCACTGCTGCCAGAGGTGAATTCTGGAAAATCCTGGTAGTGGATGATGAAGAGGACGTGCACACGGTGACGCATCTAACGCTGGATGACTTTGAGTTTGAGGGTATGGCGGTGAAGATACTGGATGCCTATTCGGCAGCAGAAGCTTATGATTTGCTGAGCGAACAGGCAGATATTGCCATCCTGCTGCTGGATGTGGTGATGGAAACAACCACGGCAGGACTTGATCTGGTGAAGCGTATCCGGGAAGAACTACACAACGGTTTTGTACGGATAATCCTGCGCACCGGACAACCGGGGCATGCACCGGAACGCAAAGTTGTGTTGAATTACGATATTAATGATTATAAATCCAAGACGGAATTGACGGCAGATAAGATATTTACGCTTGTAATGTCGGGTTTGAGAGCTTATAATTCCTTAGTGACACTGGAAGAATACCGACAGGATCTGCAGCAGAAAGTGGAAAGCGCTGTTGAAGAGATACGTGAAAAGGATCATATTATTATCAAGCAGTCACGCCAGACGGCGATCAGCGAACTTATTTCCAATATCTCACACCAGTGGCGGCAGCCCTTGAATACTGTGATGGCGTTGATCCAGGACCTGGAATTTGCTGAGGACATCAGCCTGGAATACGTACAAAACCAGACTGTGAAAGCTATGATCATTATTCAGGAGATGTCCGAAACCATTGATGATCTGCGTTATTTCTTTGAGCCTGTGGAAGAGCGGCAGGAATTTTCTGTGGGAGAAGTTCTGGATAAATGTCTGAAACTTCTGCAGCCAACTCTGGAAAGTGACAATATCAATTTAAAAAACACTGTAAAGCAGGAAATGCAGATCTTGGGCTATAAAAATGATTATGCCCAGGTGATATTGCAGATATTGAATAACGCGCGAGATGCCGTAAACAGCCGTGACGGCGGAAAAGAGATACGGATAGAACTCAGCAGCCAGGATGGCAGATCACTGGTGACCATAAGCGATAATGGCGGGGGAATAAGCCCCGAAATTTATGACCATATTTTTGAGCCTTATGTAACTTCGAAATTCAAGAGTGCCGGAAAAGGACTAAGCCTTTATATGTGCCAGATGGTGATCGAGAAAAATATGAAGGGGAAACTGCTCGCTGCGAATGAAGGCGAGGGTGCGGTTTTTAAGATCATTACCTGAAATCCAAAAATGGAGGAAAAAGTGAATGATGCCAGATTGACTTTAGCAGAAGAATTTCTCCTGTTAGCCCTTGATGATGAAAAGGGGGTAGTGTGTAACCAGCCCTTTATGGGATTAGAATTTGGCCTGGCGGGGGCAGTATTAATGGAGCTCTCGCTAATGGGGAAAATTAAAGCGACACCGGAGATGGTGGAAATGATCGACGAGAATCCCTGCGCTGATGAAATATTTGATGATGCCCTGGCTATGATAAAGGAGCAGCGGGAAGCGGAATCTGCCCGTTACTGGGTCTGGAAACTGGGCATCCATATCCAGGAGATCAAAGATTACTTTTTAAAGCGCCTGGTGGAAAAAGGTATCCTGGAAAAAAAGGAGAAGAATATACTCTGGATATTACACCGGAAATGCTATCCGCTGGTGAATGAGCAAGTTGAGGACGACGTAAAAGAGCGCATCCGGGCAGCAGTATTCAGCAGAGAAGCGCCTTCCGAAAGAGACGTTGTGCTCATCAGCCTCATAAAATCCTGTAACCTGACCGAACTGGTATTTGGTAATTCCGAGCAGAAGAACTATCAGGAACGGATTGACAGTATTACGGCAATGGACGTGATCGGACAGGCGGTATATCAGGCAATCTATGAAATACTGCAGAAACTGAGTATGCAGCAGTTGTATTATTAAAGGAACTGAACGGCTGAAATGCCGAAAATTGTTATGGACAAAGCGGACACAGTGGACGAAGTTATCAAAATGGAGAGTATTTAGATGATAAGGAAAACAGTATTATTAGTATTTAGTCTTTTACTGGCAGTGAATTGTTTAGCGGTGCCTAAGATATATATCGCATTTCTCTGGCATATGCACCAGCCAATATATTATCCGGGTGAGAATGTTATTGAGACGGATAATGCCGGGCATTACAGTTATTCCATAGAAGACATCCACAATCAGCGCTGGGGACCTTATACCAGCTGGCCCTCAGATGCCGTTCAGATGGGGATAAATGCTGGATTCGGGCATTTCGGTTCCCAGGTAAGTTTTAGTGGTTCGCTAATAGAGAATCTGAACACGCTACAGGCAAACGGCAACTGGAATTTTTCCAACTGGCAGTCATCCTGGACAAATATGTCCTCACAGACGACAAACCTGGGAAATCCACGGCTGGATATGGTATCAATCGGATATTTTCATCCTCTGCTGGGTTTAATAGATTACCGTGACATACGCAGCCAGATAGCCTTGCACAGGAATGCCGTGGAGAGCACTTTCAATGTGACAGCCTATTCACGAGGGATGTTTCCACCGGAATGTGCTTTTTCGGAAGCGATGATCCCGGCGCTGGCAGACGAAAACATTGAATGGGTCTTAATAGATAATATCCATTTTGAAAGAGTAACGGAGGGCTATCCCTTCACGACCAGCAGTAACCTTTATGAGATGAATGAAGCAGATGTGGTGGAAAATGATCCGGGTGACTGGCTGCAATTGAACGGACTGTGGGCAGGCTCGGATGTTTCCGCGCAATGGGCACATCAGCCGCACTGGGTAAAATATATTGATCCCGAAACAGGAGAAGAAAGCCAGATAATAGGAGTACCGGCAAGCAGGTATCTGGGTAATGAGGATGGCAGGGGCGGCTTTGGCGCTTTGCAGTATGACCTGGTAATGAGCCAGTTTGAATCCTTTAATACTGATGATGACCATCCGGTGCTGGTCGTATTACATCATGACGGAGATAATTACGGGGGTGGTGCCAGCTCCTATTATACTAATAATTTTGCCGCTTTTGTGCAGTGGCTGGGAGCAAATTCCGACCGCTTCGTGTGCACGACTATCCAGGATTATCTGGATATGTTCCCCCCGGCAGCAGGTGACGTGGTACACGTGGAACCCGGAAGCTGGAGTGGGGCTGATAATGGAGATCCCGAATTTAAGAAATGGAATGGAGACCCCTATAACGGTTACAGTCCAGACCGTAATAGCTGGGGTATAATGACAGCCGCTAAAAATATCGTATTTACGGCACTGGATAATAGTCCGGCTTCACAACAGGTGCAGGACGCCTACCGCATGCTATTGACGGGTGAAACAAGCTGCTACTGGTATTGGGATGGATCACAGAACGGGATATGGGACAGTCATCCGGCTCGGGCGGCCAACATGGCAGTGACTGATGCCCTACCTTTCGTGAACGGCTATACAGACCTGACGCCACCGACAATATACCTGCCGCAGCGTGAACCTTATAATCCCGGCAGCACGGAGTGGACAATTGCCATGCCGGGAGATGTGGAGATCTGGACTTACGTTTATGACTACAGCGGACTGGCAGGAGTGGAACTGAAATACCGGCTGGACAATGACGGAATAAATTCCACCTTTTCCAGTGATAATGAGCTTTATGCCGGAGGTGGAGACGTAAGTGACTGGATTTCTCTGCCTATGACTGGAACTAACGAAATATCTCAGACTAATCCTCAGCCTCTTTACAAAGCCTGGCACTACAGCGTGGCAATTACGGGATTGAGTAACGAACTTATTGATTATTATGTGGAAGCAGCAGACGAAGCAGGTAATATTCAAAAATCAGATATTCAGCATGCATATATTGGTGATGGCAGTGGCGGGGGAACCGGAGGTTACGGAGAAGTAAGCTGGGAACCTGCAGAACCGACAAACGACGATATGATTTCCATAATAGTTACTGACACCAGCATTGGGGCAAATCTGCACTGGGGAGTAAATAATTTTACTCAGCCTGCTCAGGTTTACTGGGTGGAAGGTACGCAGTTATTTAATAATATTGGACCAGCTGTGGAAACACCAATGCTGGGACCAGATGCCGAAGGCAATCTGCATCTGGAGCTGGGACCCTTCAATGCGGAGGAGCAGCAGGTAAACTCAGTAAATTTCGTAATACATTATTATGATGGCAGTTGGGATAATAATAACGGCATGGATTACTTGATAGATCTATCAGGCGGCAGTGGAGATACCTTTGTAATAGACGGTAATCTGGATGACGCAGCCGAGTTAATTGCCGGCAGCGGTGAACTGACCTTATATGCGGGATTATCGGCAACAGAACTCTACGTGGCTGGCAGTTCTGCAGTATCACTCGGGGAAGATGTTTTCATTTTTATCTCGGAAAATCCGGTCACTATGGTCAATGCCCCCTGGGCAAAAGCCGGCACTGTAGCAGAGTGGGACGTATTTCTGGCAAATGAAAGTACCAATGGCTGGTGCGGCTGGTTTGACCAGAGCGCTTCTGCTCAGGCAGACCAGGGAGCCGTGCTGGAAGGAGTGATAAATTTGGCACAGTGGAACTCACCCGAACAGTTATATATCTGCCTGGCAACTTACCAGACAACGGATGGTGGTTCTCTGCAGCAGCAGGCCCCGGCGGGAAATGGTAACACAATTATTGAGGCGACTGAATACCTGTTATATGAATTTTCCGGTGGTTTTATTTATGGAGATGTGGACGGTAACGGGCTGGTGGAAAGTTATGATGCAGCGCTGGTTCTGCAGTATTTTGTGGGTATTATAACAGACTGGCAGGAATGGCAGATAACAGCGGCAGACGTTGATGGCAACGGGCTGGCAGAAGCCTATGATGCATCTTTGATCATGCGTTTCGTGATAGGGATGATTGAGCACTTTCCCGTGGAAGAATAGAGAACGGAGAATGTATGGACATGCTATTGTATCCTTCCTGTAAGTTATATAAAAATGGAAGATTTCGATTGCCAAACAAGATCAAGACTGAACTTTTAAAGGCGCGCTATCAAAGAGTAGTGATCCTGGCTGATGCTGACAAAAAATGCCTGATCGTACCGGTAAGTATCTGGGAAAAGAAAAAGCTGGATTTCGTTTTAGCAGAAGAATTGAACTATCCCCAGCGTCCACAATCTCTCCAGAAAACATATCTGCAACTATACCCGGAATTGATCAATTATCTAAATAATCCGCATACGCTTTATATTGAACATAATAGTGATCACTGCGTGATTTTTACTGATAAGAATTATAAAAATGAAAACCAGGAACAGCGGATCGTACTGGATAACTTATATGAAGCTTTATGATTTACCGCTAATCATGTTTTGGGAAGTGCTCACTAATATAAGTGATGGCAGTTGAGATAGAAAGCTTTTTACTGGCGGGACCACTGCGGATATAGAAATCTTCCACACTGTCTTTTATAAGGAAAATGGGTTTGGGCGAAGCTTCGCAATCTACTTTGAGAATTTTTTTGTTATCGATATCCACCAGTTTATAATGAACAAAACGGGAATTATCAAGGCCGATATTATGCTGCAGCAGCTGAGAGAAATGAAGCAGATATTTATCATCACTGGCAAAGTCCTCAATTTCGGAACCCAGAATATTACCGTTATCTTCCACACCCACGAGCAGAGTACCGCCATCGGTATTCAGAAAGGCTGAAATGCTTTTCAGGATGGCAAAACCTATGCGGCTGTCCTTTTGATTATCCTTCAGGTTCAGACGCATCGTGGATTTGAATTCCAGTTTCTCACTTTCTCCGGCATCGATCAGAAGACGCAAAGGATGCCGGGAACGACACTGACTTACATAAGCCGCCAGTTGCCGGGAAAAGTCGGAATATAACACGAGGTTTTCAATATCAATATCGATATTATTCATGTACTGCAGAATTATGGAATCACCGAATTTCTCATGGGGAATGATACCGGCAAAAAAGAAATCGAGATTTTCGATCTGTTCGAAGTAAAGGGGAGTAAACGGGTTTTCGAGACTGAGATAAAGATAGATTACGGCGAACTTTTTAAGTTTCACTTCTTTCTTGGCAGTTTTCAGTTTAGTGATAATATCTTTACCAGGAAGAGCAACCTTAATTTCGGCAGCAGATGTATTGTAAAAATACTTGATCTCGAGTTCAGCTTCCTCGTGCCAGGGTTTCTTGCCATAAGGAGTTGGATTAAACTCCCTTTGATAGCCAATATTTTCATATATCTGGCTTACAATATTCTGATGATGTTCCGGCACATAGATCTTTTTGGGAAGGTCTTTCCCCAGGGGCAGGTAAGAAAGAACCATACTTTCCCGCTGCTGTGCTTTATTACCCTTATCCCAGACGAGTCGGGATGTGAAACCGAGTAGAAGAGCACAGTCTCGTGTTTCCAGACGATGGAGGGCGCGCTGGGCAAAGATCTCACTGGTTTCCGATCTGGCAAAAACACCCAGCATATTTTTATCCTGCGCGATAGCCAGCAATGAATTCAGCAATTGCTCCATACAATGGTTACCTCGAAATTCATCGAGAACTACCGCCTGCTGCAGTTCACCGAGTTTACCTTCCAGACTTTCACGGTAGACGGCACAAGTACCGGCAAAGATGTTGTCTTCCGTAACAGCGGCCAGCGTATCAAGATTACCATTTTTATTCAGTTTTTCAATACGGTCAGGAAAATAAGCATGTTCATTGAAGTAATTATAGCCATATACGCGATAAACGGCTCGGGAAATTTCAAAAGCTTCGTTATCAGCGAGTCTTCTGATCAGAAAATTAACATTTTTACGCCGGAGAGGTTCCTGTTTAAAATGCTGGTCAGGTTTCTGCATCAGATCGCTAAGGGGGCATTTGGTGATATATTTGACCAAGTGTGTTTCCTTACCTTCACTTCCACAGTTTGTAAAGATCACCTCGTCTACTGTCTTTTTGATAAGAAACATCCCCAGACCGCGTGTATTATCAAGTTCAGGTTGTTCAGGATCATAGTCTTCTTCTTCATTATAATCGAAGGGCATACCCTTATCTTTTATGATAATCTCAATTCCGAGGGGAGTCTGCCAGCAGGTAATATCGATAGTGTCTATCATACCCGGAGTGTAAGCATATAAGATCAGATTAGAGAGAGTTTCTTCTACAGCCAGCGAAATTGCCTGAACTTCATCAGGATCAAACCCGATCAACTGAGAATTATGCTCAATGAAAGCAGCACACAAGGGGAGAAATTCCAGAGAATTGGGAATTGTCAGGTTTGTGCAGTATGCTTTCTGGATCATCAGAGTGAGCTATTTTAATGCTGCTAGCAGCTGAACCAGAAACTCCCAGGTACGTGATAAGGAAGGCAGGAAAAGTTTTTCATCAGGCGAATGAGCGTTTTTGATAGTGGGTCCGAAAGAGATCATTTCCATATCGGGAAATATTTTCCCGATCACACCGCATTCCAGACCTGCATGGATAGTAAGCACGTTGGCTTCCTTGCCAAAGAGTGCAGAATACACCTTCTGGCTGGTTAGGAGTAGCTGGGAAGAGATGTCTGCTTCCCAGGCCGGATAGCCGTCGCTTGTAGTCACTTCTGCTCCGGCGAGTTCTGCAATTGACGAAATTCTGGCTGCCAGGGCATCGATTCTGCTTGCTACAGAGCTACGAATACTTATAAGCATATTTAATGATTTATTTTCAATACCGATAACGGCTAAATTATTGGAGGTTTCCACGAGTCCGGGAATATCCGGAGACATGGCAGTCAGTCCATGTGGCAGTGCCATTAGGAGACTTATTGCTCTGAAAGTATCAATTTCTGTTACCATCTCATGAGGTTTTTCTGTATTACTGAGATGAATTGTGAGTTCAGGATCCTGTGTTCGAAATTCCTGTTGAATTATATCCGTCAACTGGTTAATGTTATCAGAGATCGCTTCCAGTTCTTCGGGAAAGATACAAATAGTGGCAGAAGCATCACGGGCAATGGCATTATGCGCTTGCCCGCCCTGGATAGATATCAGATTAAAACTGAATTCACTCTTCAGGTTGTATAGCAGGCGAGCCAGGATTTTAATGGCATTAGCATGGTTTTTATGGATATCGGCACCGGAATGTCCACCACGGGAGCCGGAAACAGTGATTTTAAGAAATTCACTATTATCAGAGGCTGCATCATATTCCAGGGGTAAAGAAATGATGGCATCTCTACCTCCGGCACATCCAACAGTAAAGGCGCCTTCCCCTTCGGAATCAAGATTTATAAGTCTTCTGCTCCGCAGAAATCCAGGTTCCAGGAAGCCAGCTCCGGTTAAGCCGGTTTCTTCATCTACAGTGAAAAGTAATTCCAGAGGAGGGTGCGGGATACCTTCTTCAACAATTGCCATTGCCAGGACAATAGCCACTCCATTATCAGCACCCAGCGTTGTTCCATCAGCTCGCAGCCAGTCTCCCTCGCGAATCGTAACAATACCATCCCGGGTGAAATTGTGCTTACTGCTGGGGATTTTTTCGCAGACCATATCCATATGTCCCTGAAGGACAACAGATTGGCTGTTTTCATAACCGGCGGAAGCTGGAAGGCGAATAACTATATTTCCTGCGACATCACGCTCATATTCAAGCTGAGCAGCAGCAGCCCAGTCACACAGCCACTTACCGATGGCAGCCTCACTCTTTGAACAACGAGGAATAGCCGATATTTTATCAAAATTCGTTAGAATCTTTTCAAGAACAACATCCATAAAATTAATACTCCCAGAGATATTACCATTTATACAATTTACGGGTATAAACATAATTCTGTCAAAGTAAATCTTTCTGCAGATATTGCGGGAGATGAAATCCTTGAATTTTGAAAATCCTATCTTATTCAAAAATAATAGAATTGATATGTATATTTGAGATTAATTTCATTGCCGCAATGTTTTAATAGAACAATTAAAATCAAAGCGATGCTGTAACAGCATCGCTTCTGATTTCTGCGGTTCGTACCTGGTTAGAGCCGAACCTGCGATAGCCGGTCGGGCTATCATATATGTTTTTTTGGTCTGCCTCGATCAGTGTGTTACTGATATATGTTAATATTATGGGGCAGGCTATAACTATAAAATAAGGAGTAATTGATCCAGGTCAATACTTTTTTTCATTCTTCTGATTTACGCTTAAAATAATTTAGTCTCAAGTTCTTGAGAAGTTAGTCCAAAATTACTCATAGAGGCCACTGCAATCAGCTCCCCGATAGTATTAATCCCCGGCAGCCAGTTTTCCTGGTTCAGTGTTTCCAGATCAAATTCCAGTATTTTTGCTGCTCGATATACCAGCTTTGACCAGAGATTATGCTTTCGCATCACCCTCCCGACCTTGCGGGAATTCACCTTAAACCAGCTTGAGTAATATTTTTCCCAGACCTGCCGGAATTCCGCCGCAGCTCCGCTCCAGCAATGCGTTACCCGCGGCTGCACTTTGCCGAAATAATCATTCTGTTCACTCGGTTTAAAACTCGCCAGACTGCGGGAATACATATATATTTTCTTCTTGTATAAGCCAAAATCCAGATGTGAATTACGCGTACTGTAAAACACGATATTCTCACATTCGCCTGCCATAGACGTGATCCAGTTCGGCGGTATCACACAACGGAAATATTTCTCCAAAGGAGCAAACCGCGGTTCCGGCAGCAGCAGTATTTCAGTCAGATGCTCTGCAAACCAGTCAGCATAAACCGTTTCCAGGTCGCATTCTGCACTGAGCACCGAAATCTTTCGCTCACAATAAAGCATTTCACCTTTATAGCATTTAACGGTATGCTCACCCGGCTCATTAAATCCTAAATTCACTGAACTGCGCGGTGCCAGCGCAAGACCAATTTGTAAACCCTCATCGATCTGCAGCGAATAATTCCCCTTTTTGCGCAGCTTAAAGAAAGTATTACAACTGAATTTGTAATTACCCGGAAACACGAAATAGGGTGAATAATAATACATTTTATCGATGATAGACTGATAACCCGGCTGGGAAGAATTGGTGACCTTTGCCACAGCCCGGAAAACACATTCCGAACGCCTGCTCAGCACTGTCGCCGCATATTTGGGAACATATTCATAAGGATACGAATAAAACTTCCCATTCCGCTTATGCCGGTAAACAATTTTTCCCAATCGCCCATGAATATCGCACATATTAACAAAAAAATCAATCGGAGTAATCTCCCTCCGTGATTTAGTACCGGTATAGTCCTTACGCGTCTTACTAAAACTTTTCATAATATGCCCCTTTTATTACTGATACCTGACCTCAAAAATAAAATATCAAAGGTCTGATGATAATTTATTCCATAATAATATATTACGCAACCAGAAAAATCCCGTTCTATGTAGTATTTCCACATAGCTGTTTTTAAGTCATTTAACGGTAAATAAATCAAAATTGCTATGTGCATAAAGAAATTTCAGACCGCTGGAATATATCCCGTTTTATCTCCGCAGCACCGTAACCTTTCACCATATATCTCACTAATTAACGGGAAGTTACATCATATTTACCACTACACGGCGCACACCCATAACTACGCAATGTTATGCGTGTCCACCGTGTAGCGGTATCTTATATATAATTGACTACTAAATAAGCGGGGGAATCAGCCATGTTGCTCAAAACTTCCTGATGCGTATAGGGACTGGATTTGTCCAGAGTACATGTCTAAAAGTACGGGCTTGGCTGGGTGACAATTTTGTCAACTCTCTGACTTTTGTCATTTACCGGTAAATTTGCAAAATGTATCAGTATTTACAGCTCATATAAATCTCCTTTTTTTTTAATCCTCTTATCTTTTATCCGTGCTATCTGTAAAATCCGCGGTTCAAATTCTTCTTTTTCGGTTCTGGCTTGTCCAGGTTAGGATTTCATAAATAGCACCAAGTTTCTGGCACAGAGAAAGTTACAAAATGATCATAAATATCAAAAATATTCAGTGATAATTTTCTAACTTCTCTGCACTCAGAACCTTAGTGCTCTTTGTAAAAGTCTACTGCACAAAATGGGTTTAATTTTCTTTACGATACTGTTCAGTGTAACTCTTTATATAATCACCAAAATTCTTAAAATGAAGATGAAATGTGCACATCTGCTACGCTTTAGGCAGGATTATCGTAATTGACAAAACTAAATTTCCTGAGATAGTTTAGGGAATGTTA
>JAIPGO010000134.1 GCA_021736135.1 Candidatus Cloacimonadota bacterium | reverse complement strand
TGAGTAAATATATGTCAAGGGAAAAGTTATCCACACATATTTAGTCACTTTTTTATGATTTTCAGAAAAAATATTACTATTTTATAATGACTTATGAGAGCAAAAAGGCTATTTTGGACATTTTCAGTCGAAAGATGGGCTAATATCAAATCAGTGTATGGGCAAATCATTATTTGCCCATAATTAAATTTTAGGGCGAATGATGATTCGCCCCTACATCAGACGGGGTTGTCTGACTTTAAATTTCTTAAAACTTAAAGATATTTTCAATAATATCGGAAGGTATAATGGAGGCAGTTGCCCTTTGCTCTGCCAGTTTTTCGGCTGTTCTGCCCATCAGCCAGGATGCGGAAAGCCCCGCCTGCACTAAGGGTAAACCCTGTCCGGCAAAGCTTACGGTTATTCCTGCCAGCACATCTCCACTGCCACCGGTTGCCAGTCCGTCATTACCGGAAATCTCCAGAACATTCTGACTGCCGTCACTGAAAATGGTGGTGGAACTTTTTAATAATATCTGCAAGCCGTTTTCAGCACAGAACTTTTCCAGAATTTTTACCGGGTCTGCCATGATCAGGGGTATAGTATAATCGGATAAACGGGCAAACTCACCCAGATGCGGGGTTAACAATATCTCCTGATCTTTCAGATAAGGCAGCCACTCATGGTGAATTGAGAGTATGTTCAATGCGTCGGCATCAATTACCAGAGGCTTATGCCAGCGTTTCAGCAGCATTTGCAGTATTTCAGTTATCTTTCTCCCTGTTCCTGTTCCCGGCCCGATCAATATCACATCAAATGTTTCCAGTTGTTCCCATAATATTTCCAGGTCATCAGGCAGACTGCGCGTCATTACTTCCAGAAGCTGGGTCTCAAAGATGAGTTCCATTCCTTTCGGATGAAAAAGTGTGATCAATCCTGCTCCGGCTCTCAAAGCTGCCCGGGCTGCCATAATGCCTGCCCCGGAAAAACCGGGTGAACCGGCAATAATGGCTACCCGACCATAATTACCCTTATGATAATGCTTTCTGCGGATGGGAAATTCTACGCTGTCTTTATCTAAAAGCCTGCCTTTGGGTGCGACTGTTTTTATTATTTCTGCCGGCATTCCTATATCGATTACTACTATCTTACCGGAACAGGTTAATCCTTCTCCCAGCAATGAGCCATATTTACAGGCTGCCATCGTTAAAGTATAAGCAGCCTTAATGCTGTTTGCAGCTTCTCCACTATCAGCATCGGTTCCGCTGGCTATATCTATGGCAACCGTCAATCTGCTTTCAGAATTTATTGCTTGAGTAAGCCGTGCTGACCAGCCCCGTAACTCTCCCCGAAATCCTACCCCCAGCAGCGCATCCACCACCAGATCAAAACTGTTGATCACAATCCCTGATCTCTGCCAGGTTTCCCAGTCTCCGATCAGGTAATTTCTGCAATCCATTGCCTGGCATTGCTGATAATTACTGCAGGTTTCCGGTGTCATTTTCTCTTCTTTCCCGGTGAGGACTGTGCTTACTTCGTAGCCCCATTCTGTTAAATATCGGGCGATGACGAATCCGTCTCCGCCATTATTTCCGGCTCCGCAGAAGACCAATACTTTACCCGGGGCTGGCAGAATATTTACTCTGATATAAGCAGCGCTGTTCCGACCGGCATTTTCCATTAACTCGCTGCCTGAGATACCCGTCTCTGCTATTGTCATCGCATCGCAGCGATACATTTCCTCACGACTAAGAACCACCATTTTCACCTCCCGTAACCACCGGCAGCAATATCTCAATTGTTGTTCCTTTGTTGATTTCGCTCTGAACCACGCGAATTTTACCGGAATGGTATTCTTCAATGATCCTTTTTGCCAGACTCAAACCCAGACCCCAGCCCCGCTCTTTCGTAGTAACACCTGCCAGAAATATCTGTTTGAACATCCCACGTGGTAAACCCCTGCCTTCGTCACTGATCCTGATGCTGATCATATTATCCACTGGCGCAGCCGTCACAATTATTCTGCCTTCCATACCGACCATAGCATCAATGGCATTTTTGAGCAGGTTTTCCAGGCTCCACTTGATCAGATCCTCATCAAGATTAAGGATAATATCATGTATCTCACTAAAATATAATATCTTTATGCTGTTCTTACCCGTAGGAACGCGGTTTTTGAAATATTCCACTATTTCCACTATCAGTTTATCAAGATCAACGCCTTTCAGCTTGATCGTGGAACCTACTTTCCCAAAGCGTGAGGCGACATTCTGCAGCCGGCTCACGTCTTTATAC
Organism: Candidatus Cloacimonadota bacterium; assembly: GCA_021736135.1. Lineage (GTDB taxonomy): Bacteria > Cloacimonadota > Cloacimonadia > Cloacimonadales > TCS61 > JAIPGO01. The sequence continues at coordinate 4,776 of JAIPGO010000134.1, read as the reverse complement.
ATGTGATTGATATATTCCACCAGTTCGTGATTTGCCTCATCTCCTTCCAGACGGTTTTCCATTATCTGCAGCCAGCCCATTAAGGAAGAAGTCGGTGTTCCGAACTGGTGTGCCGTTTCCTTTGCCAGTCCTATCCATATCCGGTTCTTTTCATTACGGCGCATATAACCCAAAGCAAAGGCACCAACCCCTATGAAAATCACCACAAAAACGCTTGCCACATAAGGCATATAGCGTAACTGACGCATCGACTTGGTTTCCCCAAAATATACGTATCCGATCAATTTAGTCCTGTGTTTATCCAGGTATAGCGGCAGATAGTTACCCAGCCGGTGCAGACGCTTCATCATTTTGTCCAGCCGCTCTTTATCCGCAGCTTCCAGCGAAGAATAATTGCGCTGTTCCACATTGATATTTTCCCAGGAAAACGGCACCTGCATACTGTCACAGAATACGATCGGATAATCTATCGCCGGTATGATCTTCGTCATAAAATAATCTGTGAGAAAATTCTCCAGGTTTTCAGTATCCGGCAGTCCTATAAACTGCGCATAAAGGTCAGGTACAATACACACGTCTTCTCTGATATCCTGGCTAAGCAGGTTCGTGAAAAAAAGGAATCCGACCAAGATGACCACGCTGCCGACAATGAAGTAGATCTTAATGATGTTGGAGGTCTTATTATTCAGTATCTTTAACTGCGTCCCAAACTTCATCAAGTTCCTCCAGACTGCTATCCTGCATTGATTTCTGCTTCTGCTTAAATCTTTCTTCCACCTGCTTAAATCGCCTTTCAAATTTACTGATCGTCTTAGTTAATGAATTTTCAGAATCAAATCCCAGTTTCCGACTCAGATTCACCACTGTAAACAGCACGTCTCCGATCTCATCTTCTATATTCTGGTGAACGCCCAGGGATATTGCTTCCTTCAGTTCGATCACTTCCTCATCCAGTTTTTCAAATACCTGCTCATGATTATCCCAGTCAAAGCCCACTGCTGCCGCCTTTTCCTGCATGCGCTGGGCAACTATCAGCTTAGGCATCCCGCGAGGAATGCCGTCAATAGCGGAAATACGGCTCTTTTTTTCTTTCAGTTTAATCTGTTCCCAGTTCAGTTTTACGGCTGCTGCTGTATCCATTTTTACATTTCCAAAAATATGCGGATGCCGCCGCGTGATCTTATCCGTGATGCTGGCCAGCACTTCCGCAATCTCAAAATGACCTTCTTCCTCTGCTATTCGCGCCTGCAGCACTATGTGCAGCATCAGATCCCCCAGTTCCTCCGCCAGATGCGGCATGTCGTTTTTCTCTATCGCTTCCACGCATTCATATAATTCTTCTATAAAATTAGGTACCAGGCTCTCGTGCGTTTGCGTATTATCCCAGGGACAGCCCTTTTCAGGATGCCGCAAACGCTTCACTATTTCCACAAGTTCATCAAATTCCCGCATCGATTCTCCATATCTTGTTTACTAAAATTACTTTTCAGGTTCCGGTTTATCCTCGTCAATTTCTATTTCATAAATATACTCAATATCCACTGGTTCTTCCGCTTCCATATCCCGTAATAATTGCTTCTCCTGCACTTTACGACGCCAAATGGAAAAGAGAAATAAAAAAGGCAAAAGCATCCAGAGTATGCTGCCCATAAAAAGCATGCCCATTGATTTGAAGTGATTGCTCTGGTATTCTTCAAAATTACGGGAAAATTCATATACCGTCTGATAGAAACTGCGTTGAAAGGCGGCATTAAATTTTCTCTGCGGTTCTGCTTTTTCCCAGAGACGGCTGAAACCGCGCTGCCTCTTTGTAAATAAATAGCGTACCGCCAACGCTGATTTGGCATAATACGATTCCCATTCAATACGGTTATCCGGATATTCCTGCATCGAACTTAAAGGACGCGTGTTTTTCATAAAATATTGTGCTGCCAGGTTTAATTCCCTGCCTTGACTAAAATCATTACTGAAAAACACCGCCATTCCCTCATGGAACCATAAGGGGGCATTACTGAAATAGTGAAAGACAAAATGATGAATATATTCATGAAACACGATACGGTTCAAATCTCGGTAATTTAAGCCATCCCGCGGATTGCGGATATAGATCGTCCGGGTTCGCGGACTGTAATATGCCTGGGAAAATTCCATGATTTCACGGCTTTTATCCAGCTTTGATTCGTAATCGGATTCATCGGCGCTAATCACCAGGTGCGTAGACAGTTCGGGATACTGACCAATCTGCTTTTGAAAATGTGAAATATCTTCTGCCAGACGCCTGCCCAGTTTAACGGCTATTCGCGCATCACGTTTCATATATTCCACATAAATATCATCCAGTTGTATGATGTCTGCCTGGCTGGTTAACTGCAACAGGAGAAGAAATGAGAATATTATCGCTTTCAGGTCATTTATCGTCGTTATCACCTTCTTCTCTTAAAAAATGTTCCTCTATCTTGTCATATATCCGCTCCACCAGTTCCCGCTTTTCTATGAGTTCCAGACTGGGAACCACATCTTTCAGTCCCAGCAGTTTCGCTCTTACTAAAGTGTGCTTGGCGTCATAATAGGCAGACATCATTATTACCTGTATTTCCGGCTTGAAACTTGTAATTTTGGAGTATAACTCGCAGCCGTCCATATCAGGCATTGATACATCTGTGAGCACTGCGTCTATATTTCCTCTCTGCACCATCCGGAACGCTTCCATTCCCCCACTGGCTGTAACTACCTCTATATTCGAGTAGTGAGCCATGATCATCATCTTCAAACTCAAAGAATAATCCTGGTCATCATCAACAATTAACAATCTGATCTTCTTTTTCATCCTTTACTTATTTTCCTTTCGGATTAAATAATCCGCTAACTGCTTCCTGCTCAGCTCATAGCCGGCTTTCAGTTTTTCAGGGAACATATTCTTGATATAATTAAATATTACCCAGCGTTCATCTAACTCCGCTTTCTCCACCGCATATAGCTCATGGGGCTGATATTCCGTTTCTACTATCAGATAACGGTGACTGCCGTCCTGCCCGAGTAATCCATTCTTAATTTTTATCTGTTTTCCTTTATATTCAAACTCCGCATCCAGCCACTTGGTTACCGCCAGAAACGTAATGCGACTGTAAAAACGTTGCAGAATACGCTGATAACTTGCCAGTTCGTCACTTTCTCTAAATTTTAATTCAGCCAGCAGCTTCTGCTTCCATTCTTCCAGTACACTAAGATCTTTCTGCTCCGGTAATAGAAAATAACGCACCAGGTCTACTGCTAAAAATTCCTGATTGCGGATACAATAACCCTTGCACTGCTTATTTTCTGCCAGATAACAGGGAAAATCAAGTTCAGCACATACCGGAGTACCAAATAATCGTGATAATACGTCTATGGCATCGCGGACAAGATAACCATCGCGGAAAGGCCCTACGTAAAAATAATCCTTTATGGTATCATTTTCCAGTTTTAAAAACGGGAAGCGCACGAAGTTTATGCCCAGATACTGGTAGGGATCATAATCACGATAACGTTTATTATATTGTGGTTGATACTCATATTTCCAGAACTTCTCAAGCAGCAGAGCCGCAAAGATGCTCTCCGTTTCCTCATAACTGATCAATTCACAGGCTTCCAGCATTTCACCCAGATTGGCGTCATCGATATCCTCCTGGAATAGTCCCTTTAAATACGCATCTATATTGCTGCTCATCCGGCAGTAAATCATCTTTTCCTGTCTGTAAAAACCTACGCAGCCGCTGCTGTCAGGCAATTCCACCGCCCGTTCCATTATATTTTCTTTTCTAACTTTTTCCATATTATCCATCACTTTCCTGATACGTTTATATGTCAATAAGAATGATTAATGTAAGAAAACTACTCTTTTTAAAAGATTTAACTTGACGACTTATTTCTTATCAGTAAAAGAAGCACACTAAAGAATACCCGAGCAGTATTGCATTTCGGTTTACCGACTTTGTGCTGACCTGGTGTTTTGCAGAGCAAGGTATTATAAAAATGAAATTGCATATTGGTGAGTTGTATGCGTGCTAAAAATAACTAAAAGCTCACATGGAGAAAAAGATGAATATTTATGTTGGAAATTTGAATTACAAGGTTACCCAGGAAGATTTGCAAGAACTGTTCTCTGAATACGGAGAAGTCGTTTCCGTTAACATTATCAATGATCGGGAAACCGGACGTTCAAAAGGTTTTGGCTTTGTTGAAATGGCTGATGATACTGAAGCTGAAAATGCTATCAATAATCTGAATGGCACTTCTTTTGGTGATAGAGACCTGAAAGTTAATCAGGCTAAACCTCGCGAAAATCGCGATAGCCGCCCCCCAAGAAACCGTAATCGTTATTAATCTCTGATAACTAAAACGAATTTAGCGAAGCTTGACTAACCTCAAGCTTCGCTTTTTTTATCCTGATAAATTTAACCCATTTTGTGCAGTAACTTACAAGTAATATTCTGTCACTTTTTGGCAGAATATTTTATTCACTCTTTCAAACTCATTTCAAAGCTTTGCCTGGAATGTGTCTTTTTGTCAACTCTGCTGGCTTTTGTCATTTACCGGTAAATTTGCAAAATGTATCAGTATTTACAGCTCATATAAATCTTCTTTTTTCTAATCCTCTCATCTTTTATCCGTGCTATCTGTAAAATCCGCGGTTCAAATTCTTCTTTTTCGGTTCTGGCTTGTCCAGGTTAGGCTTTTGCAAAGAGTCGTATTCCCGACACATCGGGATGAGTGCAGAGAAGTTAGAAAATGATCACT
>JAIPGO010000027.1 GCA_021736135.1 Candidatus Cloacimonadota bacterium | reverse complement strand
TAACATTCCCTAAACTATCTCAGGAAATTTAGTTTTGTCAATTACGATAATCCTGCCTAAAGCGTAGCAGATGTGCACATTTCATCTTCATTTTAAGAATTTTGGTAATTATATAAAGAGTTACACTGAACAGTATCACCCCGTAATTTATCTGATATCGTGACCACTCACATTTGAGGCGTAGGGGCAAACCTATTTGTCTGCCCTTTATAACCGGAATATTGAAAACAAATCCCATCCTGGTATATATGTGCAAGAGGGTAAACACGCAGGTTTACCCCTACCATTTGTAATCACACCCCACAGGCGCGCAGTATCGAGGGGGAGGAGCGGTGGGAGTCATTATTTTTTCCCTCCGGTTGTGGAGCAGCTTATCGAGGTTAAGCATCTTAAACTCAAAAGATATGCGTATTGCTGATCAGATTGCCGGAGGTAATGCCACTTTTCTTGTTAGTTTAATTCCGGATAGCATATTGACGGCACCAGTGGCAATTTCCTCGATCAGGGCAGCACTTCGTGGTGAGAGCCGGGAAAATACTGGCAGAGACTTCGACACAAAGATCAGTTTTTCACGCGGGAGGCAGACTCTCTGATCACGAGTTTTGCCGGAAGGATAACGTGTTTATATTCAATAATAGTTCCTTTAATGGAAGAGAAAAGCATATTGACAGCTTCCGTGGCAATTTCCTCGATCGGGGCAGCACTAGTGGTGAGTGCCGGGAAAATTCTGGCAGAGACTTCGATATCATCGAAACCGACAACACTGATATCAGCGGGAATATTAAGTTTATTTTCCTGAATAACTTTCATTGCACCAATAGCCATAGAGTCATTGGCACACATAATGGCAGTGGGGGCACCGCCGGGCATGGCGAGGAAATATTTAGCAGCCTTTTCGCCGGATTCATAGGAATAATCACCTTTGAAAATGAGGGAATCATCTTCGGGAATCCTATGCTGATAGAGGGCATCTAAATAACCATTAAGCCTGTCATTACATACATCCGAATCCAGTAACCCGGAGATAAAGCCGATGCGTTTATGTCCCAGAGAAATAAGGTATGCAACCGACTCGCTGCAGGCGTTGAAATTATTAATAGTCACGGAAGGAATGGATTTATCGGAAGCGATGTTATCCAGAAGAACAATTGGCAGGAATTTTTTAATTTCCTGGATCTGTTTTTCCAGCCGAGGAAAGCAGCAGACAATAACGCCATCAATTTTCTTCTGTTTCTTTAAGGGGTTCATATCTTCGGAATCAGAGAAGAGCAGGAGATTAAAACCTGCTTTTTTCACGGTTTTTTCGAGAGCTTTAAAAACAAGAGAATAATAGGGGCTGGAAATACCCTGTCTGATGCCGGAATCCAGGAAAAAGCCGATATTATTTGTAGTCTTAGGGCTCATCTTACGGTGACTGACAAAGGTGCCCCTGGTGGTGGTTTTATGGAGAATACCTTCTTCCTGTAATTCATTAAGAGCTTTTCTGATGGTCATATAGGCAACATTGAATTCTTTAGCCAGGACTCGTTCTCCCGGCAATTTATCAACAATGGTACCATCTTTGATAGCATCTTTGATCTTTTGCTTCACTCTAAGATATTTAGGTAAGTTCTCACTCATATTTTTTTACCATCCGAATCCTTCATAAATTATTTTTTTAACAACATTAATATAGCAGTAACCCGGAGAAAATCCCAGTTCACCATCCAGCATAAATACTGCTATAATGCAATTAAATCAAAATTACAATCAATGATAATTACGTCAAGAAAACAATTAACAAGAGGCTTAATATAGAAATAAATCAAAAAACAGAACAGCTAAAAGATAAAAGTTCTTGACAGGAAAAAGTAGTGAGGCAGAAATTGCTATATAGCAATAAGAGTGAAATATAATGAGAAAAAGATATTTTTTGTTATAAAATTGTCGGGAGGTTTTTTACGATGAAGAATAAGATTTTTAATTTAGTTCTGCTGCCAGTAATCATTTTACTATTTATTAACGGATGTGATCGTGTATCAGGTCCTGAAACGCAAACAGACTCCACAGATTTTCCCAATTATGAACTGGTCTGGTCTGATGAGTTTAATGAGGCGGGTAGTGAATTGGACAGTGAAAAATGGGGTTATGATCTTGGTTATGGAGGAGATGGCTGGGGCAATGACGAATGGCAGGAATATACCAGCGATCCAGAAAATGTGAAAGTGGAAGACGGCAAATTGGTGATCTTGGCAGTTTGGGATTCAGTTAATTATACCAGTCCCGGCAAGCGTGATGGTTCAGTAACTTCATCACGTGTAAATACGAAAGACAAATTTTCCTTCAAGTTTGGCAAAATCCAGTCGAGGATCAAAGCTCCTGTGGGAATGGGTATGTGGCCTGCTTTCTGGCTGCTGGGTAGCAGTTTTGATGGAGCCGGCTGGCCCTATTGCGGAGAAATAGATATAATGGAGATGAGTCCGTTATATCATGGCAGCAATACGACCATGTGCACTCTTCACTGGTGGAACGACATAGAAGAATATCATGAAAGTTATGGAACGACGCGGGAATTGAGTACCTCTCTGGGTGATGATTATCACGTATTTGAAGTAGAGTGGGATGAGCAGCGTGTGGTAGGCAGGATCGATGATATCACATATTATGTGAAACTGATAGACCCTGCAACGATGGATGAATTTTTACGAAAGTTTTTTATTATATTAAATGTAGCAGTTGGCGGAAATCTGGGTGGAACACCAGATGTCACAACTGAGTGGCCACAGAAAATGTATGTGGACTGGGTCAGGGTTTATCAGGGCGAAAGTGACACGGCGGAAATCAGCAGTTATGGAATATTCACAGATGAAACCGTGGTAGATGCCGGGTTGACCGTAGGATTAAATGCCGAGATCTACGTCTGGGAAAACACATTGGAAGCAGCTTCTATAGCACCTTTTGAGGGTGATAATGTGATCGCCTGGTCAACCACGGGAGTCGGCTGGTTTGGTGGCGGTATCAGTTCGAATGTTCCTGTAGATCTATCCGGCTTTGCAGAGGGCAATCTGAAATTTATGATCAAGATGCCGGCTAACGTGGGCTTTAAAATTGGTATAAATGATATATCCGCAGTGGAAAGTTATGTGGATTTTCCGGCAAATCAAACAGCTTACGGGCTGGTGCGGAATGGGGAATGGGGGCAGGCAGTTATTCCGATAGCTGAACTGAAAGGGAGTGTGGACCTGAGTCTTTTAAGTTATGAATTTATCATTTTAGAAGAAAATGGAACTGCGTGCCAGTTTGCAATTGATGACATCTATTGGGATGGAGGTGGAACGACTGCGGGTAGTGTATCTTTTGATGCTGATACGTATTCAGTTGATGATACTATGGCAGAGATTTCTGTAACAGACGAAGCTGCTGCTAATGATACAATATCTGTTTCGGTGGATAATGGATCAGAAACAATTTCCATTGATATCATACTCGATGGGGATGGGGAAGGAACCGGAACTTTGAATTTCGGTTTAACTAATGATGATAATGATACAATAGAAATAACTAACGCTGTTGCTATTACAGCATTCTATACCGATGCGAGTGGAACTGAAAGAACTGATTTTGCTGCAATAGATTCAGGGAGTCCCGATTCACCGGAAGCTGCAGCTCCAACCCCAACACAAAATGCAGAAAATGTAATTTCTCTTTTCAGTAATGCATATCCGAATGTAACGGTTGATACTTGGTCGGCGGACTGGGATAACGCTGATGTGGAAGATATTCAAATTAACGGCAATGACACAAAAAAATATACAAATCTGATATTTGCAGGAATTGAGTTTACTTCACAAACAATTGATGCTTCTGCTATGACAAACTTCTGCATGGATGTTTGGACATCTGATCCAACAGCAACTGCTGCCTTTAAGATCAAACTTGTTGATTTTGGTGCTGATGGTGTTTGGGGAGGAGATGATGTAGAACAAGAGCTCTCTTTTGCCTTAGCGGCAGGAGAATGGGTACATTTTGATATTCCAATTGCTGATTTTACCGGATTAACGACTACTGAACATATGGCTCAATTAGTTATTAGTGCTGATCCAGGTCCTTCTACAGTTTATATGGATAATATATATTTCTATTCTGAAGAACAATCCACAACAGTTGGAATTTATTCTGAATCTCATATTGACCCGATGCTGGCTTATATTCAGATATGGAACAGTGCTGACTGGGGTGGTAACGTTGTGGATGTAGATTTAGAGAGCACTGAGGTTGTTCCTGTGGATGGCAGTTTTGTAATGAGTCTTGATTTTAACTCCGGATCGAGTTGGGGTGGGATAGCCTATGATTATGGTGTTCCCGGAGCAGATATGACCGCATATAGTACTTTTGTGATCAATATTGATAAATCAGAAATGAGTGAATTTGACAGTATGAAAATTAAGTTAGAGCATACACAGGCAAACTCTTTTGAGATTGAAACTGGGGATTATACACCAATAGTAAATGGAAACTGGGCAAGGTATGAGATACCGTTAAGCGATTTTACCGGAGTTGACCTGTCTGAAGTACATTTTCTGGTTTTATCAAATCCTCAAAATGACACAGGTACAGTGTTATTTGGCAAGCTGTATTTTGATGACATCTATTTAGAAGCACAATAAAGAAGGGAAAACATGAGCAAAGAAAAAGTTGCCTTAACAAATAATAGAAATTCAGTTCCATTCGGACAGAAAGTTGCTTTTGGCGTAGGTATGTTAGCCAATCAGATGTTTCCTGCTGTCCTGGGTATTTTTATGGTTGTCCTTGTACAGGATTTGGGTTTTCCGGGCTGGATGTGGGGCATGTTATTTTTCCTGCCCCGGGTATTTGACGCTGTCACTGATCCCATCATGGGTTTTATTTCGGATAACACCAGATCGAGATGGGGCAGAAGAAGAAAGTATGTATTAATTGGTTCGATCATCATGGGAGCAGCCTTCATCATAATGTGGCAACTGCATGCTGAAAATGGAATCACGTACAACTTTATCTATTTTCTGCTACTTTCGTTTGTCTTCTATCTTGGTTTGACTATTTTCAGTGTACCTTACGTTGCCATGGGTTATGAGATGAGCAACGATTATAATGAAAGAACAAGCATTATGGCAGTAGCCCAATGGATCGGGCAGTGGGCATGGGTTATTGCTCCCTGGTTCTGGGTAATTATGTACGACCAGGACTGGTTCCCATCAGCAGATGTGGCAACCAGGACACTTGCCGTATGGGTAGGTATTGTCTGTACTCTGTTTGCATTGGTTCCGGCAATATTTATAAAGAGTAAATCTACGCTAAAAGAAGACTACTTACCCCTTAACTTTAATTCAATTGGCAGCAGTTTAGTAGAAATCTTTGCCAACTTTAAAGAAGCTTTCAGGATCCCACAGTTTGTAAAATTATGTATATCCACCTTTTTTATATTTAATGCCTTTAACACCATTGCAGCGTTTTCATTTTTTATTATTGTATATCGTCTGTTTGGAGGCAATGCCGGAGCTGCAGGGATATGGCCCACGCTTTTTGGCTGCCTGGGTGCACTGGGAACTACTTTTATTGTGATTCCCATAGTTGCTCGCATGTCAAGGTTATATGGGAAAAAGAAAGCATTTATGATCTCGCAGAGCATCTCAATCATTGGTTATATCCTGTTATGGTTTCTTTTTATTCCCGGAAAACCTTACATGTTCATCATAGCGCTGCCTTTCTTTTCTTTTGGTATAGGAAGTTTATTTACTTTGATGATGTCAATGACTTCGGATGTGATGGATCTGGACGAATTAAATTCAGGAAAACGTCGGGAAGGAGTATTTGGAGCCATTTACTGGTGGATGGTAAAATTTGGCTTTGCTATTGCAGGACTTTTGAGTGGCGTTATTATGTCAGTAGTGGGATTTGATGCTGGCGCTGCTACGCAACCTGAAGGAGCAATAACAGGATTGAGAATTTTTTATTCCGGATTACCTATATTAGGAACTTCAATCGCACTTTTACTGATGCGTAATTATGATCTAACTGAAGAACGCGTAAATGAAAATCGTATAGAACTGGAAAAACGGCATGCTCAAAAAAATGAAGCTGAAGAAGTTGTTTAAGAAAAATCTCAGGATATTATGATGCGAAAGAATATATTAAAAACACTGGTTTTCATAATTCTTTTAGCGTTATATAGCGGTTGTGGAGCTAATGAAAGCAATAACCCCGTTTCAACATACGAAATTCTGCTGACCTCAGCGAGTGGTGATAAACTGGCACTGCAGGATAACGTAACCTTTAGGCAGGGTGAAGCAGAGGGAACAGTAATTCACATTTATCCTGACAGCTTAAAACAGACCATTGACGGCATCGGGACGTCGTTTACGGAATCCTCAGCCTACGTGCTGGCGCATCTGGATAAAGATATGAGACATCAGGTGATGGAAAAAATATTCAGTGAAACCGGGGCGGATTTTACGCTTGCCAGAACGCATATTGGAGCCTGTGATTTTAGTGTAAAGGGCAGATATTCTTATGCGGACAAAGAAGAAGATGGTCTGGAAAGTTTTGACATCGCCCCTGATAAAGAGGGTTTCAGTGCGAAAGAATATGCCGGGATCAAGGATGAGACTTATGACCTTTTGCCGATGATCAAAGAGGCACTGGCAATAAAAAACAGACAGCAGGATAATCAATTACGGATCGTATCTTCAGCCTGGACGGCACCTGCCTGGATGAAAGATATCGAAGACTGGTATATTCCCGGAGCACCTGAAAATAACTGGCAGGGAACCGGAGGATCATTAAAAGCCGTATATGTTTCCACTTATGCAGATTATATTGTGAAATATCTGGATGCTTATAAAGCTGAAGGCGTTAATATCTGGGGAATAACTCCGGTAAATGAACCGCATGGTAATAATGGTCAGTGGGAAAGTATGAATTTTACGCCTGAATCGCAGAACGAATTTGTGAAAAGTGAATTGGGACCAAAATTGCAAGCCGGCGGATATGATGATATCAAACTTCTGATCTATGATCAGAATCGTGATGGGATCGAAGACTGGACGGATGTGATTTTTGCCGATCCCGAATCAGCGCAATATGTTTATGGTGTGGCAGTTCACTGGTATGAAAGCACATTCAGGGTGTATGAAGAAATCTTTGACAGAGTACATGAGAAGTATCCTGAGTTTGGCATCATACATACGGAAGGCTGTATAGACGATCTGGGAAAGGATGCACCTTTTGGAGTAGCAGACCCGGAAAGATTTAAAGAAAGCAACTGGTTTGATAATGACGAATTCTGGTGGAATGATAACGCAACAGACTGGGGATATACGGTTCCGTGGGAAGGCGTGAAAGTTGAAGATCATCCCGTTTATACTCCAGTTCATCGTTATGCCAGAAATATAATCGTCAGCCTTGATCACTGGGTGAAAGGCTGGATCGACTGGAATATAGTTTTAGACCGAAATGGCGGACCCAATCATGTGGGGAATTTCTGCGGAGCGCCCATTATGATAGATACTGAAACTCAGGAAATCTATTATACTCCGGTATATTATGTTTTAGCGCAATTCAGCCGGACGATCCGACCTGGTGATCAGGCCGTGAATACCCAGATGCAATTAACCGGATTGGGCAGTGATGCTCTGCATGCGTGTGCGACACTGAATGCTGATAATATTTTAAGTGTTCAGTTATTAAACACCACAGATAAACCCATAATTTATAATCTGCAGATAGGCAGTCAATTTGCAGAAGTGGAAATCGCTGCTAACGCAGTGCAGACAGTGAGGATCCAGTTATGAAAAAAGCTCTGATCATTCTGTTTATGCTCTGGAGTATTTCTATTACAGCAGATGCGATCTCAGAAATTCGCCTGGGACTGAAAACAAATGATATGCATCAGGAAGAACCTTTTATTAAAAGAGAATTGAGCATTGATCTGACAGGAGAGGCAGTTTCATACGGCTGCTACAGAAAAGGTCAGGCTCCCGGCTTGCAGGGACCTTCAAAGGCAGAAATACAGGAAGATCTGACGATCATAGCACAGCATTGGAATCTGATCAGGGTATATAATGCAGATGATGATACGGAGCGCATACTGCAGGTCATAGCAGAAAACCAAATACCGATCAAGGTCATGCTGGGTGTGTGGCTGGAAAATGAAGATAATAATCGCTCGAACAAGGAAAATAATATCACGAATACTCTACGTTGTATAGAACTTACCAATAAGTATAATGATATAGTAATAGCAGTTAATGTAGGAAATGAAACCCAGGTTTTCTGGTCCTGGCACAGGATGGCAGAAGAAGACCTGATAAGATATATCAGAACAGTTCGTAAATATACCCAAGTTCCCGTGACGACTGCGGATGATTACAATTTCTGGAACAAGCCTGAGAGCAAAAAGGTAGCTTCTGAGGTGGATTTCGTTGTAACTCACATATATCCGCTGTGGAACGGGAAAACACTGGATTCTTCTATAGAATGGCTGAACGCAAACTATCAGGAACTCAAAGAATTTCATACAGGGAAACAAATCGTTCTCGGAGAAATAGGCTGGGCAACTTCCTACAATTCAGAGAAAAAGGGTCCTGGAGAGCAGGGCACTTTGATCAAAGGTGAAGTCAGCTTAAAAGCTCAGGAAACATTTCTCATGGAATTGCACAACTGGGTCAGCAGTAATCAGGTAACAACATTTTTGTTTGAAGCTTTTGATGAACCGTGGAAAGGCGGGGGAGAAGCGACGGCAGCAAATGAAATAGAAAAGAATTGGGGAGTGTTTTATGAAGACCGAACACCCAAGGAATCTTTTCTTAATTATATAAAGATGGAAAAAATGAAGAAAAATACCTTAATGGAGGACAAATGAAAAACAGAACAAAGTTCTTTTTCGTATTATTATTCATCTTGGCGATGAATACGTTAATTTTTGCCCAGAACGCACCTATCGATTTTGAGGAAGGCGGATATGGAGCAGACTGGACCTGGACAGTATTTGAAAATGCGACAAACCCACCAGTTGAAGTAGTGGCTAATCCTGATGTAGCAGGGCTTAATGAGTCAGCTACCGTTGGAATGATCACTGCATTACAGGCAGGACAGCCCTGGGCTGGCTGCGAGACACTTGATATCGGAGAATTTACCTTTACAGCCGATAACAGTACCGTCAGCATAATGGTGCACAAAGACGTAGTAAGTGACGTAAGGTTGAAATTTGAAGGAACAGGTGCACCGGCAGAGATCAATTCCACAAATACTGTAACTGGTGAGTGGGAAGAGATCGTTTATGACTTTTCAGGTGCTATCGGGAATACTTATAACAAGTTTGTATTTTTCCCCGATTTTGATATGGCTGGCAGGTTACAGAATAACATCATCTATTATGATAACGTAACATTCAGCGAACAGATCGCAGGAAATGAGCCACAGGTTGCAGCGCCAGCCCCAATGCAGGCTGCCGAAGATGTAATCTCAGTTTTCAGTGATTCTTATGAAGACCTTCCTGGAACAAATTTTAATCCTCCCTGGGGTCAGTCAACAATTGTATCTACTCCGCTTATAGCTGGTAACTTAACCCTGAAATATGCGAATTTCAATTATCAGGGTACTCAGTTCAGTGCAGCTCAGGATCTTTCTTTGATGGAATTTGTTCATATAGATCTGTGGACGGCTGATGCTACCGTAGTTATGTTTACTCCCATCAGCGCTCCTCCCGGTGAATTTTTAGTGCTCCTTTCTCCCCTGGAACAAGAGACCTGGAACAGTATAGATATCCCTTTAACTGATTTTATAGGACTTCCCATGGGAAATATCTTTCAATTGAAATTTGATGGTCAGCAGGGAGTAACTCCTTCCACCATATATCTTGATAATATCTATTTTTATAAATTGCCAGATGGTCCTGAAACAGTAGCCACTTTGAGTGATCTACAGGTTGACGGGGTAACTGTTGCCGGATTTGCCCCCACGACATTGACTTATGATATTGAATTGCCAGAAGGGACAACAATTATTCCAACAGTAACAGCAACGACAACAAATCCCAATGCTGAATATGAAGTAATTGATACAGAAGTGCTGCCTGGAACAACACAAGTAGTAGTTACTTCAGAAGATGAAAGTAATATGCTTACTTACAACGTAAACTTCTATTTCCCCACACCGGTTCCACAGACAGCGGCACCGGACCCCACATTACCGGGAGTAAGTGTTATATCTATCTTTAGTGATAGTTATGATGACATCGCAGGCACAAATTTCAATCCGAACTGGGGACAGAGCACAGTTGTTACCTTTGAAGAAATTGCTGGATATATGATGTTGAAGTATGATAATTTCAATTATCAGGGAACAGCATTTGCCGGGAGCACCGACTTAAGTGCTATGAGTTTTTTGCATATAGACATGTGGACGCCTGATGCAACGGTAGTTCAGTTTTCTCCGATCAGTGCAACAACTGGTGAACACCTGCTACCTCTGGATCCCATAAATTCTTTAGAATGGAACAGTTATGATATTCTATTATCTGATTTCACGGGCATGACAATGGCAGATATAATCCAGTTGAAATTTGATGGGCAGGCAGGAGTTAATCCTTCTACCATATATCTTGATAACATATATTTTTATTCAGCAAATGTACCCGGCAGTGATGCAACGCTGAGTGATCTGCTGGTGGATGGAGTTACAATAGAGGGATTTTTACCTTCAGTAATGAATTATGAGGTGGAATTAGCAGCAGGAACGGTTGAAGTACCCGTAGTAACTGCCGTTACGAATGATCCTGAAGCAGACTTCGTGGTTAATGCTGCAGCAATGCTTCCCGGCACTACCGAAGTGGTTGTAACAGCAGAAGATGGCGAAACAATGCTGACTTACAACGTAAATTTCACCTTGGCTGATGCTGTACCTGAAATAGCGGCTCCCACTCCGGAAATGGAAGCAGAACATGTAATTTCTTTATATAGTAATGATTACGAAAATGTATTTGTTGATACCTGGTCAGCCGGATGGGATATGGCAGATCTTGAAGATATCCAGATCGCCGGAAATGATACAAAGCTTTATACTAATCTGGTTTATGCAGGAATCGAGTTTACATCGCAGACGATTGATGCTTCCGGAATGACACATTTTCATATGGATATCTGGACTCCAGATAACACGGCAGCTCCATCTGTTTTCAAGGTGAAACTGGTTGATTTTGGAGCAGATGGCGTTTGGGGTGGAGATGACGTGGAACACGAAATAACTTTTGATGAAACTATAATGGCAACAGAGACCTGGGTAAGTCTTGATATTCCTTTTGAGGATTTTACCGGACTGGTAACAAGAGAACACCTGGCCCAGTTGATCATTTCAGGAGATCCCAACACGGTTTATGTTGATAATGTATATTTCTATGACGGTGGTCCTTACTGGTTGTATGGTGACGTTACAGGAGACTGGAGTATTGATGCTTTTGATGCAGCTAATCTTCTTCAGTTTGCTGTTATGCTTGATCCCATAGGTGCACCTTTACCCTGGACCTGGCAGCTTATCGCCGGTGATGTTGATGGAAACGGTTCAGCAGAAGCTTATGATGCAGCACTTGTTCTGCAGTACAGTGTTGACTTGATTGATATTTTCCCAGTACAAACAAGAACAGGTTCTTCTCCTCAGGGCAGAGTTGATATTAAAATAGAAAATAATGAGATAATACTCACAGGTACTGGTGAAGTATATAGTTTGCAATTAAAAGCAAGTTCGGAAAGTGTTGTTTTTGGCAATACGATCATTAAAGAAGGGCTTTTAAGTGCGATAAACCAGGAAGAATTTTCTGTTGCTCTTGCCAGCCCGGAGATTATTTCGGGTGAAATGCTGCGCATTCCTTATAATACCACAGCCAGGAGCAGCAAACTCGAATTTACCATCACTGTTAATGGAGTTGAGCAACATTACAAGTTTTCCAATGCAGACCTGCAATCGGGTAATACCCGTGAATTGCATGCACCCATTGATTTTGAAGCTGGTGGCTATGGAGCTGACTGGACCTGGACTGTTTTTGAAAATGATTACAATCCCCCTGTAGAGATTTTAGCAAATCCTGATGTTTCAGGAATAAACACTTCCGCAACCGTGATGAAATTTACGGCTTTGCAGACAGGGCAGCCCTGGGCCGGATGTGAATCACAGCATGGCTCAGATCTGGGTGAATTCAGTTTTGACGAGACAAATTGCACCGTAAAAGTGATGGTCTGGAAACCGGTGATCAGTGATGTAGGAGTAAAATTCGTGGAAGCCAGTGGTGAAGCACAGCCGGAAGTTAAGGTTGCTAACAGCGTTATAAATGAATGGGAAGAATTAACTTTTGATCTATCAGGAAGTATCGGCGCAGGTATCACTGGAATAATCGATCAGATAGTCATTTTCCCGGATTTCGATCTGGCAGGAAGAACTCAGGACAATATCTGCTATATAGACAATGTAACATTCCATGAACAGGGTGCTGGACCGGAAGGACCAGAAGAACCTGCTCCAACACCTGCTTTTGCTCAAGAAAATGTGATTTCACTATTTAGTAATGCCTACACTAATGTAACGGTTGACACCTGGTCTGCAGAATGGGATCAGGCTAATGTTACAGATGTGCAGGTTATGGGAGATGACGTGAAGCTTTACACCAGTCTTGTATTTGCAGGGATTGAATTTACATCTCAAACGATTGATGCCACGGCGATGAATCATTTCCACATGGATATCTGGACACCCGATCCCACAACTCTTCCAGCAGTATTTAAGATCAAGCTCGTAGATTTTGGAGCAGATGGCGTTTGGAGTGGTGGAGATGATGTGGAGCATGAGCTTACTTTTGATGCTAATACAACACCGGCACTGATGACTGGCGAATGGGTATGTTTTGATATTCCTCTTTCTGATTTTACCGGATTAACGACTACTGAACACTTAGCCCAGTTGATCATCTCTGGTGATCCCAATAATGTGTATGTTGACAATATTTACTTCCATAATAACGTAACTGGTACAAATGAAGATAATCCGATTCAGGTTAATTCTGCTTTGGGAAGCAATTATCCTAATCCTTTCAATCCAGTGACTACTATCACATTCAGTTTAACTCAGCCGGGTCACGTAAAGCTCAGCGTATATGATACAAAAGGAAGACTGGTGGATACCCTTGTTGATGGGTCAAGAGCTGCTAATACATATCATCAGACCTGGAATGCAGATACAGCTCCCTCGGGAGTATATTTCTATCGTCTGAGTGTTGATAACAGGACAATCGATACTAAACGTATGATCCTGCTGAAATAAGATAAAACGGCGTCAGCCGGTAATATTACCGGCTGATGCCCATTTTATGAACAAATGATATAGATAAAACAGGAGGCTGCAGTGACATCATCCCAGGAAAAAAAATATCAATTGGAAGAGAATGGCAGATTCATTATAAGTGACTATAATTCAGCAAAATCATTTTCCAGTTTTTTCCCCGGAGTAGCAGGAAAAAATGGCATCCCGATGTGGGTATTTTACGTAAATCGCGGGCAATGTATCTGCAGTATGGGAATTGAGGATAAAGACCATCCGATCATGGAATTTCTGCCTGCTAACTGGGCATATAATCTGGTATCAACTCAGGGATTCAGGACTTTTATAAAATTCGCTGATAATGAAATAACAAAGTTTTATGAACCATTTCAAAATCATCTGAGCGATAAAGAGATGCAGCGAAGTCAACGCCTGATCATATCACTGGCGCAATTGACTCTGGAAGAGGTGAATCAGACACTGGGATTGAAATTTACAGTTGAGTATTTCAATGTGCCACAGGATAATTATGCCGGGCTGGTCCGGAAACTGCAAATCGAAAATATTAAATCTGAACCCGTTTCATTAGAAGGTCTCGACGGTTTACCGCTCATTATCCCTTACGGAATCGATAATGGGGGCTTGAAATACATACGACACTTAGTACAGGCATTTGTGGAAGTTGTCAATCATGAAAATGGCGTACCTTTTTTTAAAGGAAAAGTAAAACCGGCAGATAGACCTGATGTGGTAAGAATAAAAGAAGGGAATTTCTATCTGGGATTTGTGTCGGAAGGCAATGAATCCCGGCTAATTAAAACAATCGTTGATCCTGCTAAGATATTCGGTATCAGGGGAGACTACAACTATCCTGACAAGTTTCTAACTTCCTCAAGGGAAGACATGATCTCAGGACAAATATTTGAAAACCGTTTACCTTCTGCCATGGGGATTTTTAATACCACAATCCAACCTGGTGAGACTTATACATATATTTCCATTATCGGGCACGCAGGTTCTGTGAAGGAATTGAATGATCTGGTTCCCGTTATCACAAATAGAGAATATATAGAGACAAAAGCCAGAATGAATCAGGAATTAGTCGAAAAATTGACCCAGAACAATTTTATTTGCAGCAGTGAGCCCGTTCTGGATCATTATGCCAGACAGAATTTTTTGGATAATGCTCTCAGGGGAGGTTTCCCTTACACATTGAAGGGCAAAGAAAATTCTTCAACTCTGCATCTTTACTCCAGAAAACATGGAGATCTGGAAAGAGACTATAATGATTATCGTCTGGCACCAACACATTATTCGCAGGGCAATGGTAATTTCAGGGATGTGAACCAGAATCGTCGGAATGATCTTTTTTTCAATCCGGATGTTCGCGAAGGCAATGTGGAACATTTTTATAATCTGATCCAATTGGATGGATTTAATCCACTGGTAATCAAGGAAATAAGGTTTACACTCTCCGATTCTGAAAAGGTAAAAAAAGTACTTTCAGAATATCTCGGCTTGGAATGTGTGGAACAAGTTACATCATTTCTCGAAAATTCATTCACACCGGGAGAATTGATGATGTATCTGCAAGAACAGCAAATAGTTGTACAAGGTGAAACGGAAGTTTTCCTGGGAGACCTGCTGGGCATTTGCCACAAAAATCATGATACCGGTTATGGAGAAGGTTTCTGGACTGATCACTGGACATATAATCTTGATCTGCTGGAAAATTTTCTGGCAGTTTATCCTGAAAAGAAGAATTATATCCTTTTTAAGAAAAAATCATTTTCCTATTATGACAATCCGCATCGGGTTCAGCCACGAGACGATAAATATGTGATCTGGGATGGCAAGGCGATGCAGCTTGAGGCGGTAGTTTTTGACGAAGAAAAGGATATTCTCATAAACCAGCGGGATCATGATCGAAATAAAGTCCGCACCCTGTCTGGTTCAGGAGATGTATATTATACTACTCTGATCAATAAGATATTGTGCCTTATAGTTAATAAATTAGCCTCTCTTGATCCGGAAGGAATAGGAATTGAGATGGAAACAGGTAAGCCGAACTGGTATGATGCGCTTAATGGTTTACCGGGATTAATGGGATCGAGCATCAGCGAAACTCTGGAAGTAAAAAGGCATATACTATTTCTTTTAGAGGCATTACGCGAGCAGGATATGACGGCAAAGAAGTGGTTTATGTGTGAAGAATTGCAGGTTTTTATGGATACTCTTTATGGCATTCTGAAAGCAGATCTACCTTCTTTTGAATATTGGGATCAGGCAACAGCAGTTAAAGAAATATTTCGTCATAGAACGCGCCTGGGGATCAGCGGAAGTGAAAAAACCGTTACTGTGGAAAAAATTATAGATTTTCTGCTGGCAGGGCTAAATAAGTTAGAGGCAGGAATTGAAAAAGCCTGGAATAAAGAGAAGAATGTCATTTCCACCTATTTCGTAAACGCAGCAGTTGAATATGAGGAAATTAAATTTACGGATGTGAACGGTGAAGTGAAGTTGATCCGCAATGCCAAAGGATTGCCCTGCTTTAGAGCAAAGAAATTTGAACAACGTGCACTGCCGCTTTTCCTGGAAGGTCCGGTGCATTATCTGCGCAGTAATACAGACCTGGAACAGGCAAAAACTCTCGTTAAGAATATCAGAAAAAGCGGTCTTTACGATCACAAACTAAATATGTATAAGGTTAATGAATCTTTAGAAGATCAGCCTATGGAAATAGGAAGGGCACGCACGTTCTCTCCCGGATGGTTTGAAAATGAATCCATCTGGCTGCACATGGAATATAAATACATGCTTGAACTTCTGCGTAATGAGCTTTATCAGGAGTTTTACACGGATTTCAAAAAAGTGTTCGTTCCTTTTATGGAGCCTGCAGTTTACGGCAGGAGCATTCTGGAGAATTCATCTTTCATCGTGAGTAGTGCCAATCCTGATCCATCTATTCATGGTAATGGTTTTATCGCCAGATTGAGTGGTGCAACTGCTGAATTTATTCATATCCTGCATCTGATGAGTGTCGGGGCAAAACCTTTTTTTATCAATTCAGATAATGAATTAAGTTTCAGTCTGAAACCTGCTCTGCCTGCCTGGCTGTTTACCACGGAGCCACGCAAAAGTCAACTATACATCAATAAAAAACTTTGGGAAATAGAATTTCCCGCCCAGAGCTTCAGCTTTATGTTCCTGAGTAATATGTTGGTTACATACCACAATCCGGAGCTGGCAGATACTTTTGGAACTGCTGGTGTTGTACCCGTTTCCTGGTTATTGACTGATATTGAGGGAAATAAAAGCAAATTTACAGGCACAGTTTTAACGGGTGAAATTGCTGTAAAGATCAGGGCTGGTGAGATTGCCCGCATGGAAATTGAACTTAAAAAATCCGAGAAGGAGAATATAAAAAATGAAAGATATTGAACAACAGATTTCAGAATTGATGGCAAAAATGACTTTAGACCAGAAGGCTGGGCAAATAACTCAACCGGAAAGGGAATTCATCACACCGGCGGATGTGAAGAAATATCATATTGGTTCGATTTTGAGCGGAGGCGGTTCCGTTCCTGGTGATAACAAACCTGACGACTGGATCAAAATGAATGATGAATACTGGGCTGCCTCAATGGAAGAAGATGAAGATCACCTCGCCATTCCCATCATCTATGGTGTTGATGCTATTCACGGAAATACAAATGTGATAGGTTCTGTGGTATTTCCTCATAATATTGGTCTTGGCGCAGCACATGATCCTGATTTGATTGAGCGTATTGCTGCCGTGACGGCAAAAGAAATAACTGCCACCGGAGTTGACTGGACATTTGCTCCTACATTAGCTGTGGCGCGGAATAGTCATTGGGGCCGCACTTATGAAAGCTATTCGGAAAATCCGAAAATTGTTACTGAATATGCACCCCGGTTTGTGAAGGGACTGCAGGGAGATTTTCAGGAAGATAAAGTGATCGCCTGTGTGAAACACTGGGTTGGAGACGGTGCTACTTTGCACGGTATAGATCAGGGCGATATGTGCATTTCAGAAGAAGAGCTGAGAAAACTTCATGTTCCGCCATATAAGGCAGCTATTGATGCGGGAGTTTTGACGGTAATGGTATCATTAAGCAGTTGGTTTGGTGAGAAATGTCATGGGCATAAATTTCTGATAACAGATCTTCTCAAGAAAGAATTAGGATTTGATGGATTTGTTGTCTCAGACTGGGATGGTATTGACTATCTTAATGATGATTATGAGGAAGCAGTTGTTATGTCAATGAATGCCGGAATGGATATGTTTATGGTAACGGAAAAATGGCGGGAATTCATCGGGCATATAAAAACCAGCGTGGAAAATGGCCGCATTCCTATGGAACGTCTTGATGATGCTGTACGTCGTATTTTGAGAGTGAAATACAAGTTTGGCATGTTTACCAAACCGCGTCCAGCCCAGCGGAAAATGTCTTTGCAGAATTCCTGCTTTGGCTGCCTGGAACACCGTGAAGTTGCTCGTGAAGCTGTGCAGAAATCTCTCGTGATGTTAAAAAATGACAATGATATTTTACCGTTGGATAAAAACAGCCGCATTTTAGTAGCCGGAAAAAATGCTCATAACCGTGGCCATCAGTGTGGTGGATTTACGGTTGCCTGGCAGGGTGTTAATGATAATGAGACCGTTGCCAGTAGCTCTTATTCTGATAAAGATACAGTATCTGAGCGGGATACTGATATAGAGGCGTCTTATGATACCTCTAATTCCAAAATCGTGGGTGGAACATCTATCTGGGAAAGTATACAAAAAGTGGCTCCTAATGCTGTTTTGTGCATCGATGGCAGGGATGCTGATCCGGGTAAACAGGATGTGGCAATTGTCGTTATCGGGGAAGTTCCTTATGCTGAGATGCTGGGTGATATTCGCGTGGAAGGTTTGGCTAAAGGCTTAAAGATCAGCAAGGGTTCAACCTCACGTGATACTCTTCCGGGGGAAGATATACCGATAATGAAAAAAGGTCCTTACGGTACTCATCTATATCTGCACCAGTTACATCCGGAAGATATTGAAACGATCCGCAGAATTACCAGTAAAGGGATTCCCGTGGTTACAGTTATGATCTGTGGTCGTCCTCTGGTAGTTACTCAGGAATTGGATGCTTCCCAGGCATTCGTTGTCGCCTGGTTCCCGGGATCTGAAGGGCAGGGAGTTGCTGATGTGATCTTTGGTGACATGGATATACAGGGAAAATTGAGCTTTTCCTGGCCCCGCTACGATGACGAAAACTTGAATGTCGGTGATGAAAATTATGATCCACTCTTCCATTATGGATATGGACTGGAATATAAAAAATAATTTCTTTTATGTAATAGCCGGATATACTTTGGAATGTTTCGGTCTCCTTTGATAATATTGTGTTCCAGTCTTAGCAATGAATGGATTGGAACACAATATGTTATATGCCGATTTTGACACTTATCTCAAGAAGAGATCGCTAATATAACTGCTGCCGTTCCCATATTGCATATAACTCAATTATTCTATAAAAAAATGGCGGAGAGTCAGGGATTCGAACCCTGGGTACGCGAGGCGTACAACGGTTTTCGAGACCGTCCCGTTCGACCACTCCGGCAACTCTCCGCGTTAGCGTTTGCTATTGAAGAATGAAGTTAGCATACTGGCACATTCTGTTTCCAGAATACCGGCAGTTACTTCGGGTCTGTGATTTAATCTTTTATCCTGCAGCAGATGATATAAAGAACCGGCAGCTCCAGCTTTTGGATCTGTACAGCCATATACCACTCTTCCAATTCTGCTAAGAATGATCACACCACTACACATTATACAAGGCTCCAAAGTTACGTAGAGCGTATAGCTGTAAAGATATTTTTCACCATCTGCTAATGCATTTTCTATTACAAGTTTCTCTGCATGCCCTAAAGGTGAATTATTACCGGAAGTCTGGTTGTGAGCAGTGGCAATAACTTCGTTATCTTTAACAAGAACGGCTCCCACAGGAATTTCACCAAGCTGAGCTGCTTTGGCGGCTTCTGCGAGAGCCAGTCTCATAAAATATTCGTCAGAATGCACTATTCGCTAGATTTCAAAAACTTGAAGTAATCGGAATCAGTGGTCATGATGAGTACATCTTTATTATCGATAGTTTTTCTATAAGTTTCCAGAGTTTTAAGGAATTCATAGAACTCGGGATCCTGTTTATAAGCGTTAGCAAATATCTGAATAGCGCTGGCATCAGCTTCACCGATGATCTGCTGGGCAGTTTTATAGGCTCCGGACTGGATGAGATCCAGTTCCTTGGTCATTTTACCGGTAATTTCAGCGGCAGAACCCTGACCGCGGGAACGATATTTGGCAGCGATCTTGTTTCTTTCCGAGATCATACGGTCATAGACTTTGGAGCGGACATCTTCATTATAATTTATTCTTTTGATCTTTAAGTCGATGAGTGTGATACCATACTGTTCGATTTTCGGTGAACTCAGGATAAAAATCTCATCTTCAATTTTCAGACGCCCCATAACTATGCTGTCATCAGCTCTGATCTCGTCTTCCGAACTGTCTTCAAATTCGGATGTAAATTCCATTTTGCGGCTGGAAGTTCGGACTATCTCCAATAGCCGGTTTGAGCTGACAACATCACGAGTAATACCGGAAAGAACGTCATCAAGCCGACTATGGGCAGCAGGTTCCGTGCGTGTTGTCTGATAAAACTTCAGTGGATCGGTAATCTGCCAACGGGCAAATGTATCAACCCAGATATATCTTTTATCGGAAGTAGGTATCTGCTTAGGGTCGCCATCCCATTCAAGGATGCGTTTTTCAAAGAAATGAACTTTCTGGATGAAAGGCATCTTGGCGTGTAAACCGGCATTCTGAATTGGATCACCTACCGGTTCTCCAAATTGGGTAATGATTGCCTGAATTCTTTCATCAACTACATAAAAAGAATTCGTCAGGAGGATTAAAGCAATAACGGCAATAATAATAAAGTTTCTCGCTTTCATTTGATCACCCCTTTATCAAGATTCAACAGAGGTAATAAGCCCTGCAGTTTATCATCAACGATATATAGTTTTTCCACATTTGGTATAATATCCTGCATTGTTTCCAGATAGAGTCGTTTTCTGGTAACTGCTTTGGCACTCCGGTATTCCGCAAATATCTGGGTAAACCGCTCTGCGTCACCCTGAGCGCGGTTAACTCTGTTAATAGCATAACCTTCAGCTTCCTGGATAGTTTGTTTTGCCTTACCTTCAGCTTTGGGTATTTCCTGATTATATTTTTGCCAGGCTTCGTTTACGATGCGTTCCATTTCCTGCTTGGCAGAATTGACATCATTAAATGCCGGTTTAACTTTTTCAGGTGGATTAACGTTCTGCAGATTAACGGTTACGATTTCAATCCCTGTTTCGTATTCCAAAAGCAATGCCTGCAATTGCTGCTCACAGAGATCATTGATCTCCTTACGGGTAAGCACAATAACTTCATCGACGCTGCGGTCGCCCACTATCTGGCGGATAACAGATTCCGAAGCATCACGCAGAGTTTCTTCAATGCTGCGGATGTGGAAAAGGTAAAGTACCGGATCTTTGATGCGGTATTGCACGATCCATTCCAGGTCGGCTATATTAAGGTCACCGGTCAGCATCAGGGATTCGCTGGAGAAATCTCTGCTGGAATAACGGGTTTTGATGCCGGGTTCAATCGTTCTGAAACCGAATTCTTCCTTATAAATATGGGTAACTTTTACTTTTGTGAGATTATCAACTCCAAAAGGAATTTTAAAATGTAAACCCGGCTGGGTAGTAGTGGTGTATTTACCAAAACGCTGGATCACTCCTACTTCTTCGGGATCGACGGTATAAAGACCAGTTGCGAGAAAAATGAGAACGATTACTAATAATCCGACAGTAACCACTCTGTTTCGGGAAAAACGGGGTACAACATTCTTTTTTACTTCTTCAAACTCTGCCATTGTTACTCCTCAATCGAACATTTCTAAGGATATTAGTGTTATTCTGTTATAACATAAGTCAAGATATTTCTGGTTAACCAGAAATTATTTCTTCAGCAGTTCCACATCCTCAGGATTGACAGTTATGCATACTGCCTGCTGAATTAGATGGATACCAATGATTACTTTTTCAGGATTTTCACTGTCAACCACTATTCCTTCCACATCAAGGAATGGTCCTCTTTTAATACGCACATGGTAACCTTCTGACAGGTACGCATGCTTTTCCAGAGGAAGATGTTTTTCCGTACTTTGATATATATTGATCAGGTCGGAAAGTAGTTCATCTTCATCAGGTACTTTGATAAAACGTACAACAGCACCTGAACGGAAAAGTATATTTTTCTGAGCTGCCGAACAGCGAAGAAAAATATAGCCCGGAAATAAAGGTTTCGTGAAAATTATTTTGCGATGGTTATAAACTTTTGTACTGTCCTGCAGCGGTAAAAAATAATTGATGGCGCACTGCCGGCTGTATTGGGCCAGTTTCTTTTCCTGGCGCGGTTTCGTATGAACAACAAACCAGTTATCGTCAGCGCCGGAGGGCGTTAACCCCCCGAACAACTGCTCAATTTCTACAGGTTTATTAGTTGCCATATCTTATAGTTTAAATACATTCTGATATTGCTCTTTTATCGCAAAACGAGTATCAAGTATAAGGTTTGCTCTTTTCACAATATCAGGATAATCAAAATTACTGTGATCAGTAATAATGATCACCAGATCATAATCTTCCAGGTTATCCAGTGATACCGATTTGTAATCTCTTCCATTACGCTCATTGTGAAATTCCGGTACATAAGGATCATGATAATCAAATTCGGCTTCAATATCTTCCAGTTGTCTGATGATCTCGTTAATGGGTGATTCACGGCTGTCTTCAATGTCCTTTTTATAAGCAGCACCCAGAAGAAGTATCCTGGACCGAGAAATTGCCTTCCCGTCGATATTTAGAAGCCGGACTGCTTTGCTGATCACAAAGGAAGGCATACTGTTGTTAATCTCACCGGCAAGTTCGATAAGCCTTGTATGATAATTATATTCCCTGGCTTTCCAGGTTAGATAGAATGGATCAAGTGGAATGCAGTGACCGCCAATTCCCGGTCCGGGATAAAAAGGCATAAATCCGTATGGCTTGGTTTTTGCTGCCTCAATCACTTCCCAGATATCTATCCCCATCTTATTGCAGAGAATTGTCATCTCATTAGCTAATGCAATGTTGATATTACGAAAAGTGTTTTCATAGATTTTTTCCATTTCTGCGACGCTGGGTGAAGAAACCAGATGTATAGGTGCACTGAGTACTTCTTTATAAAAGGCTTCTGTAACCAGATTGCATTTCTCGGTAACGCCACCTACTACCTTAGGTGTATTAAAAGTCTTATAATCCTTGTTTCCTGGATCTACTCGTTCAGGTGAAAACGCCACAAAGACATCTTCTCCGACCTTAAATCCATGTTTCTCAATAGCAGGTACTACGATTTCCAGAGTCGTTCCAGGATATGTAGTTGATTCCAGAATAACAACTGAACCAGTAGTAATATTTGGAGCAAGAGAATCAATGGCTGACCGGATATAGGAAGAATCAGGCTGCTGATATTTATCTAAAGGAGTGGGTACGGCTATCAGTATTACATCTGCTTTTTGTAAAAGTGTATAATCACGGGAAGCACTCAGCAGTTTCTTTTCTACCATCGCTTTAAGTTCATCATCATCTACATCGCCGATGTAATTAATGCCGCTGTTTACACTGTTAATGGCATGTTCACTTACGTCTATGCCTATTACTTCATAACCTGCTCTGGCAACCGTAACTGCCATTGGCAAGCCCACATAACCAAGTCCAATCACTCCCACAACTGCTTTTCTGGTTTTCAGTTTATGTAGAATGTTTTTCACGTTTATATCTCCTTCACCTTTATTAATAACGATAATGCTCCGGTTTATACGGACCTTCTTTTTCCACGCCGATGTATTTTGCCTGTGCTTCAGTGAGAATAGTCAGGTGAACTCCCAGTTTTTCCAGGTGCATACGTGCTACATCTTCATCAAGCTTCTTTGGTAAACGATAAACACCCACGGCAAGCTCCTTATGCAGTATTTCCATCTGTGCCAGAACCTGGTTAGTAAAGGAATTGCTCATCACGAAAGACGGATGCCCCATGGCGTTACCCAGATTTACCAGTCGTCCTTCTGATAACAGTATTATGGATGTTCCGTGAGGTAGAATTATCTCGTCCACCTGAGGTTTGATATTTTTCTTTTTTACCCCGGGATGAGCATAAAGCTTATTTACCTGGATCTCATTATCAAAATGCCCGATGTTGCAGACTATTGCTTTATCCTTCATTTTTAAAATATGCTCCACGGTTATGATGTCACGGTTACCCGTGGCAGTTACGAAGATATCACATTTTTTCAGGGTTTCTTCCAGTCTCAAAACTTCAAATCCTTCCATGGCAGCCTGCAAAGCGCAGATGGGATCGATCTCGGTAATTATCACTTTCGCGCCAAAACCGGACATGGAGCGCGCACAACCTTTGCCCACGTCTCCATAACCACAAACCACCACCGTTTTGCCGGCGATCATTATGTCTGTTGCTCTTTTAATGCCATCTGCCAGTGATTCCCGGCAGCCATATAGATTATCAAATTTTGATTTAGTAACCGAATCATTTACGTTGAGAGCGGGGAAGAGGAGCCTGCCTGCTTCCTGTTGCTGATATAGCCGTAAAACTCCCGTAGTTGTCTCTTCCGAAACACCTTTGATCTTTCCGGCAATGCGATGCCATTTCTGAGGATCACCTGCCAGGTCTTCCAGAAGAGTTTTTTGCAGAATGACCATTTCCTCTTCGCCAGCATCAGTTTGGGGCAGTTTTCCGGTTTTAAGATACAATTCCTCCAGCCGGTAGCCTTCATGCACCATTAAAGTGGCGTCTCCACCATCGTCAACAATACTGTCGGGTCCTTCGCCATCACCCCAGGTTAAGGCTTGTTTTGTGCACCACCAGTATTCAGCAAGTGTTTCACCTTTCCAGGCAAAGACCGGAACTCCCTCATCAGCAATCGCAGCTGCAGCATGATCCTGCGTAGAATAAATATTGCAACTGCACCAGCGGATATCTGCGCCCAGTACTTTGAGTGTTTCGATCAAAACTGCCGTCTGGATAGTCATATGCAGGCTTCCGGCAATGCGGAAGCCTGAAAAAGGTTTAGTCTCCTGATATTTTTCCCGCAACTGCATCAAACCAGGCATTTCACTTTCTGCCAGTCTGATTTCATCGCGTCCAAAATCTCGGAGATTTATATCTTTGATTTTGTAATCCATTACAGGATCCTCTATTTATTTATCGCGGTTGCGATTGTCGTCATGTCTGTTATCAGTGCTCCTGTTACGATCCCTATCTCTGCTGCCGCCACCTCTGGAATCTCTGTCACGGTAATTGCTGCGGGGAGCGGAATTGCGGTCAGATGATCCTCGATCATAGGACCCGCGATCTGAAGGACGTGGTGCTGCCTGGATCTTACTGGGATCTGGTTGAGGATTTCCCGGAATACCAACCATCGATAATCGGTATTTTCCATTATCAATATCCAGAAGTTTAACTTTTACTTCATCACCTACTTTCACAACGTCTTCCGTCTGATTGATTCTTGCTGTATGCAGTTTGCTGATGTGAACAAGTCCTTCTTTCATTCCGTTCATAAATTTTACCAGAGCACCGAAACTTTCAGTTCTGAAAACCTTAGCGTCATAAATCACGCCCATACGTGGTTCTTCAACAATAGACAGGATCATTTCACGTGCTTTATTGATAGAATTTACATCCGGTGACGCGATATTGATCTGTCCGTCATCATCTATGTTAATATCAACTCCTGTAAGTTCGGTGATCATCTTGATGGTCTTACCACCAGATCCTATTACGGCTCCGATCTTATCCGGATTGATCTTCATGGTTTCAATTCTTGGGGCAAAGGTCGATAGTTCTGCCCGTGGTTCAGGGATCAATGCTACGATCTGATCAAGTATATATGCCCTTGCCACTTTGGCTTTCTGCAGGGCTATTCCCATTATCTCTTTGGTAATACCCTCTATCTTTATATCCATTTGAATGGCTGTTATACCCTCATAGGTTCCTGTCACCTTGAAATCCATATCTCCCAGATGATCTTCCAGTCCCATTATGTCAGTTAATACTACGAAATCTTCGCCTTCCATGATCAAGCCATTGGCAATTCCTGCCACCGGTTTCTTGATGGGAACGCCACCTGCCATTAATGCCAGGGTTCCACTGCATACTGATGCCATTGAGGAAGAGCCATTTGACTCCAATATTTCAGATACCATGCGTATAGTGTAAGGGAATTCCTCTTTTGATGGTATCATAGCTTCTAAAGCTCTTTCTGCCAAAGCGCCATGACCAAGTTCCCGACGCCCTGGACCCCGCATAAATCCTGCTTCACCCACGCTGAATGGCGGGAAGTTATAGTGCAGAAAATAATGTTTCTTGTATTCTTCGTCCATGCTGTCAATGATCTGCATATCTCTTTCGGTACCTAAAGTTAGAATACCTAGCGACTGAGTTTCTCCTCTTGTGAAAAGTGCGGAGCCATGTGTCTGCTTCAAGATGTCTATTTCGCAAGTGATGGGACGAATATCATCCAGCCCTCTGCCGTCAACGCGGTGATGGTTATGAAGAATGGTATAACGGACGAATTTCTTGATCAGCGCTTCATAAGCATTCTGGTAATATCTTTCATTGGTGATATAGGTCTCAACGTCATCGTCTTCTTCATATTTTTTCAGCATTTCTTCTTTTATTGCTTCAAATGTTTCCTGACGCTCAAGCTTGCCTTTGATGTTTGAGGCAGCACTGATCTTCTCACCGAAATCGGCTTCAACTTTACTAATTATCGGTTCCGGAATTATATCCAGAACTACTTCGATCTTTTCCTTTCCGGCTAATGCCGTAAGTTCCTTTTGCATTACAATGAGCTCTTTGATGGTTTCATGACCGGTATAGATGGCATTAGTCATATCCTCTTCGCTAAGCTCCAAGGCTCCTGCTTCAATCATAACTATTGATGTTTCCGTTCCGGCTACATCTAAATTAAGCCGGGACGTTTCCAGTTCTTCAGCTGTGGGATTGATGATGAATTTACCATCGATCATGCCCATCTTAACGCCCGCAATTGGACCATTAAAGGGTATTTCCGATATACTTAATGCCATGGAAGCACCTAAAATCCCAATCACTGCCGGGTCATTTACTTGATCATAGGAAAGAACTGTGATCACAACGTGTACTGAATTACGAAATCCATCAGGAAATAGTGGACGGATTGCTCTGTCTATTAGCCTTGCGGAAAGCGTTGCTGCTGTTGATGGTCTGGCTTCTCTTTTGAAAAAACCGCCTGGTATCTTACCAGAAGCATAATACTTCTCAATGAAATCTACTGTTAAGGGAAAGAAATCCTGCCCTTCAGATACATTCTTCGATACGGTTGCCGTAACCAGTATACTGGTTCCGCCATAAGTCATGAAAACAGCGCCTCCTGCCTGCTTTGCCATACGACCGGTTTCCACGGTCAGCTCTCTACCATTTATTGTTCTGGTGAGAGTCTTAATGTCAAAATTGTGCATTTTGTCTCCTTTTTGTGGCAAGGTGATAAGAAGCAATAGGCTAAAGCTGCTTCCTGAACGGATTTAGCTTATTGCTCACTACCCCTTGCAAGTATTCTTACAATTAAAAACAGGGGATGACTGCATCCCCTGTCTTATAGTTTAAACCTTTATCGTCTTAAGCCAAGTTCTTTTACTAATCTACGATAACGTTCGATGTCTTCCTTCGATACATAGTTGAGCAAACGACGACGTTTTCCGATCAACTGCAAAAGTCCACGACGTGAATGAAAATCCTTGGGATGAACTTTCAAATGTTCCGTGATCTCTTTGATCCTGTAACTTAGTAATGCCACCTGGACTTCTGGTGATCCAGTGTCTGACTCATGGAGTTTAAACTCTGCCATGATAGCCTTTTTGGCTTCTGGTGATAATGCCATGCATACCTCCTGTATTTATTTAAGTCATTTTCAAAATTGCCCTCTACCTGTAAAGTAATTTCTATATTTTGCTTAACAGTTACTCAAGATTCGAAACTCGAAATCCGTGAAGAGTGGACGTTCACTAAAGCGAACTTTGTGAGTTTGGGGAATGAACACGGGGGCTTAATCCGAAAACTGAGAACCGATATTTGACATTTTATATTTACTCTGTGTTCTCTGTGCCTCTGTGGTAAAAAAAAATCTTCTCTTCTAAATTCATTATGTCGCTAGTCGTTAAGTCGCTCCCTCTTTTTCTCGCCTTCTGCACATTTCGTGGTTGAAAATCTTTAAATTCCATCTTTTTTTGAATTATTCATTATCCATTATCAATTACATTGTCTTCTTCAAAATCAGCAGATAACCGCTTCTACGGATTTCTCTTATTCCAAAATGGGCCATTACTTCCAGAATCCTGGATAGAAATGGCTGCCTGATAAACGAATTTCCCATCTGCATATGTCTCCATTTCAGGCATAATACTTTATATTCGCTATCCAGGGGCGGTTTACTCTGTGGATCAGAACTATTCCAGGTTCTCAGGGAGTGCATTATAGCTTGAGGCGGGTAAGGTTTAACGTGCGTTAAATCATAATAAAAAGATGGTGTCATTAACGGTGCTCGCAAGCATAAAATCCCATCTTTTTTGAGAATACGATTCATTTCACTTATTAGTTTCCAGGCATCATCCGGCTGGAGATGTTCAATCAAGTGACTGCAATGCACACCAGAAAAACTTTGATCATTATAAGGAAGTGCAGTTGCAGCTCCCAATATAACCTTAAACCCTTTTCCCCGGCAAAAGACCACAGCCTCTGTACTGGCATCAAGACCCTCTATTCTGACTGGATCGTGGGCAATTAAGCGTCCATTACCACAACCAATATCCAGGATTTCAGTGCAAATATTAAAATAGTCCAGAGCGATCCGGTCAAAAATCAGTTGCGGATTATAACTCAGATGCTTCTTTAAAATACTTCTCAGTTTCATTTCTTTACCTTTAACCGGTGTACCGTAATTTCCGGTGGACAGTTCCAGCGCAGAGGTAAGCCGGAAGCGCCTGTTCCGGCAGATGTATAGCCCGAAACTCTTCTATATTGCCATCGTCCCTGATTATATTGAAGAGGGCTGCGGCTGTTGGATATGAGTGGTATACCCCCAGGAAGACAGATCTGACCGGCATGAGTATGTCCGCAAAGATATAGATCAATGCCATATAACGCCGCTTCACGATATATTTCAGGACTATGCACCAGCAGTAGTTTAAAGCCTGGTTTCTGTAATTCCTCCCGGAAATCAAAAAGCCTGCCGGTTTTGTAATAATGAATATCATCCAGCCCGATGATCATGATCTCATCGTCGTTTCTCTTCAATTTCAGGCTTTCGTTGAGCAATAATTTAAGCCCCGGCTTTTCTACGTTATCCAGTGAATACTGCAGGTAATCATGATTACCAAGAATTCCTAAAGCGCCATATTCAGCTTTATTTGCTTCTTCAATTATAACTTTAAGTAAAGCGGCTATCTTATTATCCGGGCAATGGATACCAAACCTGAAATCACCAGTGAAAACAACCAGGTCGCAGGCTGCTGACTTGATCATTCCCGGTAATATTTCTGCCAGTTCCGGCAGTGAATCAATGTGCAGATCACTTATCTGCAAAATCCTGAATTCTTCAAATCTCGCAGGCAACCGCTTTAGATACCATGTTTCATGCCGGATTCTAACGGCTAGTGCATTCTTTTTCCATTTTTTATAAATCCCCGTAATCTGCAGAAAACGACTGAAGGCATTATATATTAGCGGGATGTTTTCAATATAGAGTGTCTTATTTACTGCATCGTAAATACCTCTGCCGCAGTTTTTTTCCTTTTCAATTCTTTTCGCAAAAATATCTTTTCTTTCCAGCATATTTCTTCCTATAAGGTCAACATATCTATAAAGCTTTCCAGCCGCAGTTTTGTGCGCTCATCCAACACTCCGGGATTATCACCTTCCAGGGTCAATACCGGTATTCCGGCATACTTCCTGATCAGCAGATTATCAATCTGGCGATGACAGAAGCTCTGGGTATAACTGATCAAACCCTGCAGTTTACGGATTTTGATCTGTTCCAGAATGTCTGTCAGTCTTTCTTTTACACTGTAAGGATAAGTATATTTCCAGTATTGCTCGATGATATCGTTTTCCAGATACGGCATGGCAAACTGTCTCTGGATTTCATTAAAAACAACATGTGCGTTCCGGCTTTCCAGAAACTCATATAAATCCGAAATAATGGGTGGCACGCCCAGATATCCCAAGCGTAAGCCATTTTTATTATGAGGTCTATCTTCTATTGATATAAAGAAATTATCTAGCTGATCTTCAAGTAATATATGATCTCCATTAAAATCACTTGCTGCCACCAGCCAGCTATGATTTTCTTCTCCACTTACCTGACACGTCTGCCAGGTTAGATTATCCAGTTTCACCAGTTTAGCTCTCACTCGGTCCAGTTCCTGTTTCATCTTCTGTGTTTCATCTCTGCTTACGCCACAGAATTTTTCCAGTTTGGCTATTTCATTATTCAGCGCACCTCTGTCCCGATCATAAGGAAAAGAAAAATACAGTATTTTCTGTCCGCTATCTTCCAGAGTGGAAAGTAGAGAATGAGTATTGGAGCAATCACCCTGAATAACACCTAAGATGTAATCATAATCGCTTTCCTTGATCAGAGCATACATGCCCTTGATCCAGGCGCAAATGTTGCGGGGATAGCCCTGAAATTCAGCTGACTGCACCAGTTCATTGCTTCTGCCGGAAATAAACACATTATTGAGATCAGTAACCTGAAAACCAGCAGCCAGAAAGGGCTCGATAGGAAAACTGGTGGTAAATCCTATTTTTTTCATTCTTCGCACTTTTCCAGATAGGCAGTCTCTTTCTGTTCAAGTTCCCTAACCAGAAACGACTTCTTGTTTTCCAGTTCCAGATGTTCAGCTTTTAAATTCAACATACTTTCCCTGCTTGAATAATATTTTTCTTCCCCATATTTGCTCTCAATATCACTTATTTCGGATTCGATATCTGCGATCTTCTGATGCAATACATTTATTTCCGTCATCATCTGTTCCAGTATCTGGGGATTGATGCGTTTCTTCAAATCCCTCGGTTCCGGAAATTCCTGCTTTTTTTTTGCTTTCTGATTGCTCAGAGAATCATTGAATATTTCCTCAATATCAGCATCAATTTCTTTTATTGTTTTGTCTTTGATCAGCCAGATCCGCTGCGCAATCCTTCTGATAAAATAACTGTCATGCGATACGAAGATCACAGTTCCCTGGTAATTTTCCAGCGCCAGTTCCAGTTGCTCTATAGTATTAATATCAAGATGATTGGTTGGCTCATCGAGTATCAGAAAATTTGGCTGCTGACGTATGAGTCTTGCCAGATAAAGTCTTGCCTTTTCACCTCCACTCAGCACTTTCACCAGTTTGCTGATGTCATCTCCAGTAAAGGAAAACCGTGCCAGCCAGCTCAATATCTCGCCTTGAGTTGCACCTGGCATCAGGTTTTGCATTGTCTCATATACATTTATATCTTCATTTAATTCCGTGTGCATCTGATCATAATACCCAATATTCAAACTGGCGCCCATTTTCACTTTTCCGGCTAATGGCTTCAGTTCGTTGCGCAGACATTTTAATAAGGTGGTTTTTCCACTGCCGTTAGCTCCTACCAAAGCAACTATATTGCGATAACCAAGATGCAGATTTACTTTGTGAGCCAGAATGTTTCCCGGATAGCCCAACTTGGCATTTTCAAAAATCACCACGTCATTACCACTACGCTTGGGAGCCCCGAAACTAAGCTTAATCATTTTTTCATGTTCCGGTTTATCGATTATTTCAAGTTTAGCCAGTGTACGTTGACGACTCTTCGCCTGCTGCACCTTTTGTCCTGCCATGTTTTTGGCTATAAAATCCTCTGTCTTTTTTATGAACTTCTGCTGCCGTTTATAACTTCTTTCCTGGGTCAAACTTCTGGTTTCGCGGTCTGCTTCCCAGATGGAATAATTCCCGTGTGTTAAAAAGATTCGGCGATTCTTTATTTCCGCAATCTTATTGACCGTTTTATCCAGAAAATGACGATCATGTGAAATGATCAGGTAAGGCTTATCCTGTTTTACCAGGTAACTTTCCAGCCAGTAGATCATGGCAAAATCCAGATGATTAGTCGGTTCATCCAGTAAAAAAAGATCATTGGGTGAAAGCAGAATGCGCGCAAACTGGATACGTGTTTTCTCACCCCCACTGAAATCGGTAATTTTTCGCTGCCAGCTGTCCAGTGGAAAACCTAGTCCTGCTAAGACTATCTTCATCTCTGCCGCAAAATGATAGCCCCCCGCCTGAAAGAAATTCTCTTCCAAAGACTGCAGTTTTTTCATATTGCTTTCATCGGGTCTGGCAGCCACTGCCTGTCGCGCTGCTTCCAGATTTTTATGTAGCAGATTAAATTCCTCATGCGCTCCACTAACGCATTCTTCCAGCGTCTGCTGCTCATTAAGCTCCACTTCCTGGCTCAGATAGGCGATACGTAAATTCCTGGCTCTCTGCACGGTACCTGTATGCGGAACCATTCTACCCGTCAGAATATTGAACAGAGTAGTCTTGCCGCTGCCGTTCAACCCTATTAGACCTATACGGCTGTTATGCTCAAGAGAAAATGATATATTTTCAAAAATATCATGTCCGCCAAAATTATGACTTACTTCATTTATACTTATTAAACTCATTTCAAGTAAATTCCTTATCCATAATAAAAAACCATAAATTTCTTGTCAGTTTATTTGTCAAAAATATTACCTTCATCCTGGCTTTTACAAAATCTGTTTTACCTTATCAGTATCAGATTTCAGAAGTGCAGATAAAAATCTGTCAGTAGAATTTTATTATAAGATCAATCAGGGCAGGGATGCCCTGAAAACGTTTCCAGACCATTCCTGGTCTGGTTTGACCCAATCACCAATCACGCTCCTTCCCATTCCAAGCAGATCATTAAAAAGAGACTTAAATCTTCTATTATTATATCATTAGGATGCTTGAGTACCTGCTTTATCATTCCTACCGTGATATGTCATTCCTGATAAAGTGAAATCCTAAAAGGATAAAAAATATAATGAGTAAGAGATGGGGGAGGGGTATTTGAGTAATGAACTGTGGGAAGGAAATGGCTTTACAGAAAAGTGTATTTTTGAGAAATATCACGTATGAATGAGGTGCTTGATGTATAAAGAGATAGAGAATGAGATTTTTGATGTTGAAAATATACCTGTAGTGTGGGAGGACGTTTACAGTTACTGTAAATTCCGCAACCTTGATCTAACTGCTATTGATTTAAGCGGTAGAGAGTTTATTGAATGTGAATTTGAAGACTGTAATATAAGTTTAACACGCATTGCCGGTATAAAAATGCATACGGTGACATTTCGAAACTGCCGGGTTCAGGGAGTGGATTTCACGAAAATTGACAGATTGATAACAGAGATGAATTTCAATAATTGTCAAATTAGAGAGTGCAACTATTCGGGACTGGAATTAAAGGGCATATCGTTTCTGGGGTCTGAAATCAGTAATACGGATTTTATTAACAGCGATCTCAGCAGCGCTGTATTTCGAAATGTGAATTTCCGGGAAGTGGTATTTCATAACACAGATTTGAAGAAAGCAAGTTTTCTAGGGGCAAAAGGATATCGGATCAATCCAATGACTAATGAGATAAAAGGTGGAATTTTTGACCTGCCGGAAGTGGTTTCCTTTCTGGAATATCTTCAGATAACCATAAGATAAAAAAGTGTTTTATTAACATGATAAAGGATATACTAACTCAGAAACAAGAATTAACTTGACGGTTGTATTATATTTATGAGAATAAAATTGGTTCATTATCGGAGGGCAAATGATTAAGTATGTTCCTGAATATATTTATCAGAAATATGAGAAGGGAGTATTTGAGGGTAGCTTCAAGGGATTTGCGCTATTTTTCGATATAAAGGATTTTACACGAATAACGGAAGCTTTAACTCGCAAGGGTCAGAAGGGTGCTGAAGTAATCAACAGAATTTTGGAAAGTACTTTCACTCCTGTGATCAATACAATTGAAAGACAGGGCGGCTTTGTGACAGGATTTGCCGGCGATGCTTTTATGTCGGTATTTGAAGATGTCCCGGGAGCTGCCATAATCAGGGTTTTTCAGTCTATATTGCTGAGTTTATCCGAAAGTGAGCCGATCAATGAAATAGCGGAAGGCTACAGGATAGATGCGCGACTTGTAGTCGCTTATGGAGAAATCAGGTGGATAATACTCAATAATGACATTCAGAATGAGTATTTCTTTTTTGGTGAAGCGATTCAACAATGTAATGAAATGGCGGAAACTAAGCAGGACGTATTATTTTCAAAAGCGGCAATTAAAGCTATAGGCTATGAATACTTTGAGGAAATTAACGGCACTCACATCCCGCGAACTGAATTAATCCTGGCAGAGAGTACCATTCAGCGTGATTATCATTATACGCAGGAAACCGTAAAATCCTTTCTACAAAAGTCATTTTACGGTTTAAAAGTTGAAAATGAGATCAGGGATATATCCAATGCGTTCATATATCTTGATAAAATTGAATTTTCAGAACTGCGACAAGCGATGGAAACAATAGAAGGAATTGCCGAGCGTTACCAGGCATTTTTCAATAAACTTGATTATTCCGACAAGGGATTACTGGGCATCCTGATCTTTGGGGCACCTCGTCAGCGGGAAAAGACTCTTGACCGGATGATGTATTTTGCTTTGGAACTAACAGAAGTCATTAAGGAAGTTAAGCTTGGCATCAGCAGCGGAAGAGTGTATGCGGGTTTCACCGGAACACCTGATTGTCAGGAATATACAATACTGGGTTATCCACCGAATCTGGCATCCCGTCTGATGATGAAAGCCTCAATAGGTGAAACACTGGTTGATATGTTTTCACAAGAGATGTTACACAACCGTTTTGAATTTGAACATTTAGGTGAAATCAGCATGAAGGGATTCGCACAGAAACTGCCTGTCTATAAATTCATGGGAGAAAAACAATGTGCGGATTATATTGAGAAAACGGCATTTACCGGCAGAGAAGAAGAAGCACAGCAAATAATAGATAAATTATTTTATATATCTGATACAACTCATTTACCTCTAATATTCATTCATGGTGATCCTGGCATTGGTAAATCACGTCTGGTGGAAGAAGCCAGAAAATCAGTGAGTCTTTCCCGAGTGACCTGGTGTTATTTTCTCTGTGACGGGATACTGAAGAGTCCTTATGCGCCAGTGATCCGATTCTTGAAAGAATATTTCCAATATGATCCCAAAATAGAAATTGAGCAGAACGAGAACAATTTTTTAAAGCAGTGGCAGGATATTGCAGGTGAAAATGCAGAGCTTCAGAGGATTGAATCAATAATTGGACAGCTTCTTGGCTACCGCTGGCAGGATTCAGTCTGGGAGTTATTACCACCTAAAGCGAGACCGGAACAGGAACGCAAAGCTCTGGTAACATTTTTTACAACTCTG
Organism: Candidatus Cloacimonadota bacterium; assembly: GCA_021736135.1. Taxonomy (GTDB): domain Bacteria; phylum Cloacimonadota; class Cloacimonadia; order Cloacimonadales; family TCS61; genus JAIPGO01. Next base: position 4,769 of record JAIPGO010000027.1, on the reverse strand, counting down.
GCGCAGATCAATCAGACGGCCATCCAGATAGAGGATGCACAATGGATTGATGAAGATACTATGCTTTTTGTCCGTGAATTATGCCGTGTGGAAGGACAAAATGATCTGGGTATCATCATCTGCAGCCGATATCAGGAAGATGGAAGCAGATTGAACTGTGGCCTATTATATGAAGATGTTCTTCATATTGATCTTAAGCCCTTGAAAGATGAATATTCTCTGGAAATAATCAACTTTGAATTAAACCTGGAGGAAATCCCACCCCGCACATCAAAATTCATTTTACGAAAAAGTCAGGGTAATCCTTTATTTATTGAACAGATAAGTCTGTTTTTAAAAGAGCAGAATTATCTTGATAAACAGGGAAATTTCCAGAAGGATATTGAATTAGTAACAGCTTTCGGGATATCCGATATTATTGGAGCCCGTATTGATAATCTTACAGATCAGATTAGACAACTGGTTTATTATGCCAGTGTTCTGGGCGTGGAATTTGATATCCAGGTACTTTCGAGGATGCTGGAACATGATCTTACCCAAGATGCAGAGCAAGTAGTGGAGAACTGTATCTGGAATAAACTGAGAGAATTGCATTATATCTTTTCCCAGATATTATTCCGGGATACGGCTTACAGCCGTCTTCTGGATGAGAAACGAAAACAATTGAACTTACTTGCGGCAGAGAGCTATGAAAAAATCTACCAGAAAGAGGAATTAAAGCCGTATTATGAAATGATAGGGCTTCATTTTGAACGGGCAGATTTATTAGAAAAAGCAACCAGTTACTACTTCAAGGCATTTTTTGTTGCCTATCGTGATAACCGCTTAAATAAAGCTCTCGAACTGGCAAAAAAAGCTCTATATATAGTACAGAACCTGTCTCCTATAGATAATTACAGACTTGCCAACTGCTATTACTGCCTGGGACTTGCCTATTTTGAAACAGGAGATTATAGAGCTTCACTGGATTACAACCTGAAGGCTTTACCTCTTTTTGATGAAGCAAAAGTAAGAAGTACCATAACTGGTGATATATTAAATAATGTAGGTAATGCTTACAGTATATTAGGTGAATACAGGAAAGCGCTTGATTATCATGGCAAATCGCTTCTAATGCGAGTGACAGAATTAGGCGAGAACCATCCCGATTATGCTATGAGCCTGATGCATCTGGGTAATATTTATATGCAAACCAGTAGGAACTCTGAGGCTCAGGAGCACTATGAACACGCTCTGGAAATACTTCTTCATTATGCTGATAAGCAGCCTGGTAAGCTGGTGACATGCTATAATAATATTGGAGCATTCTATCTGCAACTGGAAAATTATGATAAAGCAAAGAAGTATCTGGAATATGCACTTCCGCTTCTGGAAAAAATGAACGCTCTCGACAAACCTCGAGGGGGGGCACTTTTCCGCCAGATTGGCAGTGCTTATGACGGACTCGGAGATTTTGACCGGGCATTGGAATATCTCAACAAAGCTGTGTCAATTGAAGAGCGGATATTTGGGAGCCAACATCCCACTACCGCAGTTAGTTATGACTATCTGGGAAGAGTGTTCTTTAAGAACAGCCAGCAGGAAAAAGCTGAAGAATATCTGCTGAAAGCTCTACGCATTTATGAAGAATATTATGGCGAACATCATCCGGCAACAGCCGATATCTGTCATAGTCTAGGTGAATGTTTTTATCAGCAAAATGAATTTGAAAAAGCCCGGGTGTATCTTGAAAGATGTCATCAAAACCTGTTGAAGATAAAACCCGGAGATGTCATAACCGATGAAGTATGCCAAAGATTAAAGGAAGTAATAGACATCCTGGGAGGCGAAAATAAATAATCAGGAAGAGATTTTAATCAGTGAAGAAACTGCACCTGGACTCAACGGTAAGGAACTGCTTTTATTAAAGCGGATTAGTATTCTACTCATCAATGAGAGGAATTTTGATGTGTTATTTGGTCATATACTTGATGCAGCTATTGGGTTTACTCAGGCTGAAGGCGCGACCATTTATATGGTTGATGATGAAACTCAGGTATTAAGATTCATCAAGATTTTCAATTCCAAGATGAATGTTTCATTAAATCTGGATGAAATCACCTGGCCTCCCATTTCTCTTTATAAAGAAGATAAGCAGCCTAATCTCAGTAATCTGGCAGCTCTCTGTTATCATGAAAAAAAGAGCTTTAACTTTCCTGATGTTTATGAGCAGGATGTATTTGATTACAGTGGAACTGTTACCTACGATAAGAGAAATAAGTATCGTACTCAATCTATTGTTGCAATCCCAATGATGGATCATAAAGGTAATATTATAGGCATAATCCAGTTGATTAATTCTTTAAATGCAGTAGGCAAGGTGATACCTTTTTCAGATATTGACATTAAAAATCTGGAGGTTCTTACTTCTATTTCAGCGATTCTGATGAATAACCATAAGCTGATAAGTGATCTGCAAACAACATTCAACCAGTTCATCCAGTCAATTGCCTGGGCAATTGACCGTAAATCCAAACATTTCTCAGGGCATATTGCCAGGGTATCAACTCTGGTGAATATGTTTGCTGGAGAAATAAATGCCTGGCATGATGAAAGTCTGAAATACAGCAGCATTAATTTCAGCAAAGATGAATTGGAAGAGCTTAATATTGCCGGCTTGATGCACGATCTGGGAAAAATAATAACACCAATGCATATACTGGATAAAAGCTCGAAGCTGGAAGCCATATTTAACCGTCTGGAACTGGTAAAAGAAAGAATGGCACATATACGGTCTCTGATAGGCTTTGATATTTCAAAAGCAGATAAAGAGGGGCAAGAGAAACTGAATTGCACTCTTGAAACTCTTTCCGAATATGAAGCATTTCTGGAAAAAATCAATCCCGGCAGGGAAAATTTTACTGAAAAAGATAGGGAAATCTTGAGGAAAATATATGAATTCCGGTATAGTTATCAGGATAAAAATTATTTCATTTTAACTGAAAACGAAAATTACAACCTTTCCATTCGCTCAGGTACTCTAAACAGAGAAGATATAGTAAAAATCCGCGAGCATGCCTATGTAACGGGTAAAATGCTTTCTCAAATCAAATTTCCCAAGTATCTGGCCAGAGCACCCCTATATGCGGAATCTCATCATGAAAAGCTTAATGGTAAGGGTTATCCCAGAGGATTAAGTGCAGCCCAGATCCCGCTGCAATCAAGAATCCTGGCTCTGGCAGATGTATTTGAAGCACTCACGGCAGTGCGTCCTTACAAGGAATCCAAAACGCTGTCTGAAACATATACAATTCTTAAAAAGATGGTGGATGCCAATGAGATTGATGGTGACCTGCTAGAGTTTGCGATAAAAAGCGGATTATTTATGAAATATGCCTGCAGCTATCTGGAACCAGAACAGATAGATATAGAGTGAACCACAGACTCAAAGCCATAAATACTCTTATAAACCTGATTTTGCGAGGTTAATCAAATCTTTTAACAGGTCTGTGACAATAGGGGGTACCGCCTTTTTTATCATAATAATCCTGGTGATATTTTTCGGCAATCCAGAATTCTTGAGCCGGTTTTAGCTCAGTAACAACATTATATCCATTATTCTGAAGAATTTTGATCAGTTTCAGAGCTGTGTTTTTCTGGTTTTCATTATCATAAAAGATTGATGAACGGTATTGAGACCCATGATCAGGACCCTGGCGATTGACCTGCGTAGGATCATGAATCTCGAAGAATTTTATAAGAATTTCTTCATAGCTAATTACTTCTGGATCAAAGATAACACGCACTGTTTCAGCATGTCCCGTGATTCCAGTACTAACCTGGTGATATTCCGGATTCTGGACATTACCACCCATATATCCTGATTCGGTAGATATAACTCCTTTCATTTTATTGAGATAGTATTCCACTCCCCAGAAGCAGCCTCCCGCAATATAAGAAACTTCAGATTTTGAAGGTTCTGCTTCAAAATGAAGAGAAAGCGAATTTACACAATGCCGGGTGTCTTTTTCCGTGAATTTTTCGCCGGTGAAAACGTGACCAAGATGAGCTCCGCAGGAAGAACATAAAATCTCTGTTCTTGTTCCGTCGGCATCTGTTTGTCGTCTTACGGCACCCTTGATCTCATCATCAAAACTGGGCCAGCCACAACCGGAAGAGAACTTATCTTCTGAATTGTAAAGCGCATTACCGCAGCGCCGGCATTTATATATTCCCTTCCCGAAAAAATTCCAGTATTCACCGGTAAAAGGAGCTTCCGTGCCTTTATCTTCTATAATCCGCTTCTCTGCGGCATTCAACTTTGTTAGTTCCATATCAGTCTCCTGTCCTTTTATTATCAAACTTAACAGGAGAATTATGACCAGAATGACATTTTTCATAAAATCTCCTTTTTTATTGATAATATAAGGATATCAGAAGCAATATGAAAAATAATATCAAATTAGTAGAGATGGACCAATATATCTTTATTTCAGATAGTCGAAATCCGGGGCAGCCTGAAGAAGAATAATAATTATTAAGCGCTTGGGATTCTGGAGGTCAACCCTTGCGAAGGTCTCCAAACATTTTTAAGGAGACTGTTCAATGTAAATATTTATCAGGTAATTGTTACGCTCTCAAAATATATCGAAAAGTGCACATTTATCATTTTGAATGCAAATTATCGAAATTGACAAAACGATCTAATTCTATTACTAGCAAAGGATATTATTTTAGTCCGTAGGACTTATCTATTTGTAGAATATAATGTTGCCAGCTCTCGCACCCCA
>JAIPGO010000133.1 GCA_021736135.1 Candidatus Cloacimonadota bacterium | reverse complement strand
ATGGTTAATCTACTAAATAAGGAGATTATCCTGAATAAAGAATATTTACGACAATTTGGAATGTATATAGAGCCGGAAAATATAATAGGAAAATCTATCTTTTAAATCATTATTGGAAAGTGAAATGTCCAAACTCCAGGGGCAGTTCATAACTGCCCGTATCTTATCTGGAGTAATGATGCGTAGTTTGATTACAGGATTAGTTTTGTTTCTTCTCTTACATCTGTCTGCAGATATTTTCACAGTAAACCAGGATGGTTCAGGAGATTATACTTCAATTCAACCAGCAATTGATGTTGCCGTAACCGGAGATACAGTATTGGTCTCACCAGGTAGATATTATGAAAACCTTGAAATATCAATCGGAATTACTCTGGCGAGTTTGTATCTAACAACGAACGATCCTGATTACGTTCATACTACAGTAATTGACGGTAACCAGAACGGAACATGTTTAACGATTGAAAGTACATTGCCAGATACTATTGAGATCATTGGTTTCACGATAACGAATGGAAATATACCTGGATATGAATATTATGCAGGAGGAGGCATAACTGTCAATGATTCAGCTATTTCCATAAAAGAAACGGTCATAGAGAATAATACCAGTGCTATAGTGGGAGGAGTATTTATAAGGAATTCATCTCTATATTTATCAGGAACGACTATTCGCTATAACAGGGGAAGATTCGGTGGTTTAGAAATTGTTAATTGCAATTCCATAGTGTTTGATCCGGTCAATCTATGTAATATATACTCAAATTACGGCGAAACCTGTGATATGTTAAGATATTCCTCTACACCACAGTTAGTAGTGGAAGTCTATGCTGACACCCTGACCGTGCTTGATCCCCTTGCTTCAGACGGTTATTTTTTCGATTCGACCGATTCACATAATAATCCATTACATGATATAATTATCCATGCCAACCACGGAAAAATCGAACCGGTTTATGCTGATCTCTATGTAGCGCCAGATGGTGATGACTCAAACTCCGGTTTAACCCCCGAAGATCCCATGCAAAGACTCTGTACGGCAATGACCATGATCGCTTCGGACAGCCTGCAGCATTATACCATCCATCTTGCAGACGGTTTCTATTCCGCCACAGCAAACGACCAGCACTTTCCTCTTGGGATGCGCAACTGGGTGAATATTGAAGGTCAATCCATGGAATATACTATCATCGAATGTGGATTGGAAGCTGCTACATTTTTCTGCCGCAATAGTGCTCAAAGATTGGGCTTTAAGATAAGGAACCTGCAATTTATCCAGAATTCCTTACTATCTGTCGGTGGATTAGGTCCTCTTTTCCTTGGATTTGGACAGCAGGTGCCCGGGGATTCACTCCTGGTGGAAAACATTCTCATCCAAAATTGCACAACTAACAATGGTTTAATTATATTCAGCCGGATGAGAGGATATGAAAATTACCCTTACGATGCAAATATTCACCTTAATAATATTTTTCTGCTGAACAACACATCAGGAACTGCCATAACATTTTACAGCAGTAATGTTTTTGCGGAGAATATCGTGATCCAGGGACATGAGCAGATTGAAGAGGGGTATCAGATTGGGGCAGTGCCAGTTCTTTACAGCGGAAGGGGAAATTTCAGGCTTTCCAATTCGATTATTACTGACTGCATTAATCATAATACTGACTTTTCAAACTCTCCTGCTGCAATTGCTATCAGTACATACGAGATCATTCCCGGTGGTTCACATGTTGATATCATCAATTGCACCATAGGCAATAATCAATCTGATTCCTTCGGTGGAGGTGGAATAACGATAAGGGATGGTCCTACGGAAGTAAATTTCTACAATACTATTATTTATGGCAATACTGATCATGAAGTAATCGCTATTGATGATCCTTATACTAATGATGACTACATTAATATTAATTTCTATAACACTGTCATTGATCCGGGGGAAGTGCTCACCAGCAGTGAAGTAAATCTTTATTATAATGAAGCGAGTGGGAATATGATGCCTTTCTGGTGTGGAAACGGTGAATTACCATATTTTCTCCAATCAATTTCCCCTTGTATTGATACTGGTACTCAGGATTTGCCGGACAGCCTGCTTGCCTTACTGCCGGATTACGACCTTTTAGGCAATCCTCGTGTTTATGGCTCAAACATAGATATAGGCTGTTACGAATGGAATCCGGAGGTGGGGAATGATAATGAATTGATAATTGATAATGGACAATGGATGATTAGCAATTATCCGAATCCTTTTAATCCCATAACCACGATAAAATTCTCGATGCCGGAAGAAGGGCTGGTGGAATTAAATATTTATAATATCAAAGGACAGCGCATACGCGAATGGAAAATTGAAAATGTAAAATGTAAAATTAACTCAGTGGTCTGGGATGGAAAAGACGAAGATGATCAATGCTGCAGTTCCGGGATTTACCTGATGAAGCTAAAACTGAATGGAGTAAGCAGGAAGACAGGTAAATTGATTTTATTAAAATAAAAAATGAGGGAATGGGGCTTCACTGCATTCAGCAGTGAACGGTGATCAGTGATCAGTAATCGGTGCCGGTGAAAGAGAAAGATTGAGAAAATGGGAAGATGAGAAACATGACTTCTGGACTAATGACTGTATGAAAACTCGACGACTTGCGAATCAGTCCGTCAACCCGTCTATAAGTCCAGCAGTCTATCCCTCAAGCAGTCATGCAGTCAAGTTCTCGAGTAGTCCTGTCGTCACGCAGTTATGTAGTCGAGTTTCAATGCCCTCTGCTTGCCACGTCATAATACAATGAAGACTGGTGGTGGCAAAAAAATCTTCTCCGGATATCGTTAATCGTTAGTCGTTAATTGTCAGTTAAGAGTTAAGAGTTTATCGTGAAGTCTGGTAGTCAAGTAGTCTTATAGTCTTGTAGTCGAGTTAAAGTTCGTTCTGTTCGTTGCTAAAAATTTCTTAAATTTATAATTCGTCAGCTCGCTGACCTACCTTCATTCATAATTCAAAACTCAAAATTAAGAATATATCCTCGTTGCCAGTTCTCCCCCACTTAGCCCATAACTCCCCATCCCAGCCGCCTCCAGCAGGTCTCCCAGAGTCCCCACCCCCGGCAGCCAGTTCTCCGGTGACAGTTCCTCCGGATCAAAGCACATATCGGCGCACGCTCGAAACACCAGCTTACTCCATAAATTATGCTGCCGCACTATCTTCCATTTTTTATAGTAATTAGCATCAAACCACCGCTCATGATACTTCTCCCAGACGGCTTTAAAATCATCAGACGCCGCATTCCAGCAATCGGTTATATTCCTCTGCGAAATATAAAAATGATCACCACTCGCAGTATGATGATGCTCATAGGCAGACCGCACATACATGAACCGCTTCCGGTAACTGCTGCGATACAATACCCCCTGCTCCGTTTTACCTGCCAGATATTGATACAATAAATTAGGCACAACCCCTCTGCGGTAAATTCTTAGTGCGCTAAAGCGTGGATCCGGTGCCGTCAGAACTTCCTCCAGGTGTTCGGCAAACCAGGCATCATAAGCATCATCAACCTCCTCCTCAGCAGCGATCACCATAACCTCACGTTCGCAGTAAAGATAACTATTACGATAAAGTTTTACCTGATAATCAGTTCCCTCACTAAAGCATAAACGAACTTTACTGCGCGGAGCAAGGTTCATTTCCAGTAAAACGCCATTTATATCCAGCTTATAATCACCCTTCTGCCGCAGCTTGAAAAAAGTATTACAGCTAAAGCCATAGCTCCCGGCATGAACGAAATAGGGAGTATAATAAAAAAGCTTGTTAATAATACTTTGAAAGCCATCATAGCGCGGATTAGTGAACGTGTAAGCTGTCCGCATAATGCAGTCGGTACGACTGCTCAGGTCAGTAGCCGCATATTTTGGCTTGAATATATAATCATAAATGCGCGTCTCACCATTACGTTTTCTCTGATAAACCTTATCACCAAAACGCCCATGGATAATACATTCCGCCTGAATAAATTCAGCATTACTCATCTCTCTCTGATGAGGCATAATAACTCCTTCTCACGTGATTCGAAACTCGAGACTCGAAAAACCAAATCCGAAAAGCCCGAAAATAAATTCCTTTTTTTAACCGCGGATATTACAGATTAAACGGATTAAATCTCTTCAAGTCCATAATTCTTAATCCATAATCTCTTCACGTCCATCGTCCATTGTCCATCGAAGAAGCCCCTTCACCTCTTCCCCCCTTCTCCCCTTCATTAAGTCTTCCTTCTCACTTCTCACTCTGAACAAAGTGAAGCCCATATTCGCATTTTCACAATTTCGTCTCCCATCTCCCGTCTCCCGGTTTTGCATTTTATTTTACATTTTACTTTTTACATTCCGCAGGCAACCCGTCAACTCCTTTATTAACAAACAACTTAACCCTTCATACAATTTCATAAGAATTCATATAAATTCATAAAAATTCATAGTAAAAAGTTATTAAAAAAAGTGGATAGTTAATGGTTAGTGGTTAATGGTTAGTGGTTAATGGAAAGATTATAGATTAAAGATGAAAGATTGAAGAGTTAAAGAGATTGAGGATTATGGATTAAGAGTTAAGGATTAATACTGCATCGCATCTTCACAATTTCACAATTTCGCAGTTTCACCCCTTCACCTCTTCACCCCCTCTTTTCTTCGTTCAGTCTTCCTACAACCTTCTGGCGGTCTTCTCGCATTGCAAGGACGGTCATCATAGCAGCAAAATGTCATCAAGTGCAACCTTGCCTTGAATGTATGTCCCCTGGAAGTCACCTTTGGAGTGCATTAGCTCCCGCTAATGCAAGAAAAACGCAGTTTTCTCAATATTCTTCACTGCGTTCAGCGTGATTAGTAACTCGTGACTGGATTTTTTAAGACCTTCAAACGCGAAAAGCGCTAAAGTACGCGAAAGGCATTGAAACGACTAAACGACAGCACGACTTCACGAAAGCATGACTGTATGAAAACAAGACTACTTGACTTCCAGACTTCACGATTAACTCTTAACTATTAACTCTTAACTATTAACGACTAACGCTGAACGAAGTGAAGTACATTTTCACAACTTCATTTTATACCGCGGATTAAGAGGATTATACGGATTAAATTTCTTCAAGTCTATAATCCTTAATTCTCAATACTTAATCTCTTCACCTCCTTAATTTCTTAACGTCCATAATTCTTAATTCCTAATTCTTAATCTATCCACGTCTTTCAGTCTATCAGTCTTTCCCTCTGATTTTCCTCCTGTCGCTATTCACTATTCATCAGTTCATTTCCAATCACGCTGAATGAAGTGAAGAAACATTTTCAATTATCAACTTGTATACTTCTCCATGTCCGGCATTCTTGAAAATTGTTTCCAATCACAAATCACGAATAACGAATCACGCTGAACGAAGTGAAGAGTAATTTTCCATTTACAATTTTTAATAATGATAGAAGTTTTCTCCCTGTGGTGGGAAAGAGAAGTTGTGAAGATGAGAAAATGGGGCTTCACTTCGATCAGCAGTGAATAGTGAACGTTGATCAGTGATTGGATAAAGAAAAAGAAGAATAAATAAGAGAAGATATTTTACCACAGAGGTCACAGAGAGTAAAAGAAGAGAAGAATCTATTTTTTTATAATGAGCACTCTTTTTTTATTAAATTCCCTCTGTGTTCTCTGTGCCTCTGTGGTAAAAAAATATTAGAAGGGATATATATGGAACTTGCTGAGATCAGGGAGTATAAGTTTGCAAAGCGGATTGTGGCTTTATATGGTGATGAAGGCGCAGCGTGGCTGGAGGCATTACCGTCTTTATTGCAGAAATGGGCTGTGAACCGGCATTTGAAAGAGATTATTCCCCAGAATATATCGAACTATAATTTTATTGGTTATGGTTTGACGGAAGATAATCTTCCTGTTGTCATTAAAACCGGGTTTCCGGCTAAGGAGATTTCTCTGGAAATTGCTGCCCTGTCAGCTTTCCGGAGTAATTATATGATCAAAGCACTGGCAATTGACAGGGAAAATCAGTTAGTACTTTTACCACGCCTGCTGCCGGGAACACCATTGCATAGAGATTTGGATGATGAGCAACAGACCATCATAGCTGCCGGGCTTATGAAGGAGATCAAAACTCCGGTGCAGAGTGATTTCAATTTTCCGTTGCTTACTGACTGGTTCCGGAAAATATCTCAGTTTAAAGCGGATAAATCGCTTCCCATACCTGGTAAATTTCTGGCAAATGCGGAGCATATTTTTGCGGAACTGCAAAAAGAAGAATTTCAACCGTTACTTTTGCATGGTGACCTGCATCACTATAATATCCTGAGGTATGATGAAGACTGGATCATTATCGATCCCAAGGGCGTGGTCGGTAATCCTTTATATGAAACAGCCTGTTTTCTTTATAATCCCTCTCCCCTGTTCCATAAAGTCAATCATCCGCAAGATATTATTAAAAGGCGCATCGCGATATTTAATGAAATCTTAGGTTATTCCAGGGAGCAGATAGCAGCGATGGCATACTGCCAGTCCGTGCTGTCCGCCTGCTGGTGCCTGGAAGACAAAGAAGACTGCTGGCAGAATGCCCTTGCCTGGGCTGACATCTTCTATTTATTGCTTTGATTGTAACTGAATAGCATGCCTTTTACAGACATTAACTGACATTAACTGTCATCCCCCGGTTTTCTACAGCAATGATGATTGTATTCTCTTGAAATATATAATTATAGTTGTACGATGTATTAGTGATTTATTCTTTTTATTCTTTCATTAGCACCCAGATTCATCTGGGTGTTTTTATAGCCCAAGAAATGATGTCCAGTGGCTTCAGCCACTTCCCATTATCTGTCTGAATAATAATAATATTATTTTATCTTATTATCAAAGAAGCTGAACTCGCTGAAGCGACTATACGTTAGTATCAATATTGAATCCCCCATTTAAAAATGGGGGCTAATGAGAGAATGCGTAAGAATCAGGGAATGACTCAATATTATGAAAAAAAAAACGGGGGGATGCAATTTTAACTGATAAGCATTGCGTCATAAATATGTGTGACAATTTAACGCAGTAATTTTGAATTATATCAAGGCGAGAAGAGCTTCAATATCCTTTGATATTAAAGCGATGAACAACGCAGATAGAATTTAAAAGAACAAGTTAAAAGTT
>JAIPGO010000026.1 GCA_021736135.1 Candidatus Cloacimonadota bacterium | reverse complement strand
TCCCTGGTCTGGTTCTTATATTGATGAATGTAATTAACTGCCAAATTTGACTTCTAAAAATAATGCTGATGCAGAATGATTATCTATTTTTGTCAATAGACACATAATGACTTTATTTATAAATGATTAAGTAGATTTTGTTACCTGGTGTTTTTGCAAAGACAGCCGATTTTTAGTGACTTTTATTTCCTGCGAAACTTGAGTTATTAAAGTAAAGAAAAAGGGGGGGAATGAGCAAGCTCATTCCCCCTTCTTTTACTCAGAGGGACTAACGGGGTCCAATACTTCCTTTCTTAGGAAATTTAATGATTAATTCATCAGCGTTTATACTATCCGGTGAGTCATTTTCCATCCAGTTGTAGTAATACAACTCATCATCATCTTCACCTGAAAAGAAATTTATGATATGATCATCATCAACCGTGATATTGAATTTATCGAGCATTTCCTGATCAGCAGATTTCATCAGCATCTGCAAATCCTCTTCTTTTCCATCGCGAAGAATTCTAACCTGGAAATTTTTCCCGTTTTCAATCAGTTCAAGTGCTTTTCTGATATCCTGCTTAACTTTGATCTTCATATCTTCGATCTGCAAGATTATATCACCTTTCTTAATACCACCTTCATCAGCAGTTGTTCCTTTGATCACTGATTTGACGATAACACCTTCAGGCTGTTCTTTTCTTTCTGAATTTTCATCAGAAGGAGTTGCAACGATCACACCCAACATTTTACCAGTGGAATCAGGAAAAGAATAAATATGCACTTTACCCGGTAAACCAAGCGCATTCCAGTCGTAATAAAGGTCACCCAGATCAATTTCATTTTGAATGCCCTCGAAGAAATCCGGAAAATCCGGAAGACCGGGTATTCCATCGAAAATATTGAAAATGTTCTCGTTTTCACCCAGAGTGATCTTGATATTTTCTTTTTTACCATCACACCAGCAGATCATATTCACAACGTCATCCGGGCTGCAGCTTTTAAGAATTTTCTGCAGTTGGTCAACGGAATAGAGATTATCATTATTGAGAGCCAGCAGCACATCCCCGCTTTTCAAACCCGCTTTTTCAGCAGGACTGTCCGGTGCTAAATAAGTGATTTCCAGACCATAATCCTCCGGGAAATTTTCCGCGGAAACCTGATCGGTAAGTTTTACTCCGAGCCAGGCGGATTTTTTTGCTTCATAAATAACGTTTTTTCCCAGAACCGCTTTCAGGGTTCGTTCACTGCCGTTTTCCAGGACAGTAATCTGCACTTTATCACCAATGGCTTTATTCTGGATCATGCGGGTCATCTGATTGCGCGTATAAATCTTCTCATCATTAAATTTACGTAACACCATACCTTTTTTCAACCCGGCTTCCTCAGCAGCGCTGTTTTGAGTTACTTCATTCAGGTAAATACCATAGCCATCCGTGATACCATATTTCACGTAATCGTTAAACGGAATATCTTCAGTTTCCACGCCCAGGAAGGCGACTTCCTTAGCCTGTAAAAAGAGCAATGCCATTAAAGACATAACTATCAGGCATATTTTCTTCATAATTTCCTCCAATTAATAGCAGCCAGCAGATACTTTACGTATTTTATTATTCTGCTGCTTTTTGTCATACTCGGAAACAATCATGATGCGTCCACGCTGTGGAGAATCATATTGCCTGACCATATAGGTTTTATCGGACTGAGTGAGATCAGGCTGGGGTTTCTGAGTAATGCTAGTGGAAGCCTCGGCATACTGAATATCCGGAACAACTGACTGTTTCTGAGAAAACAATTCCTCCTGCGCAGGATTTTTGGCACCGAAGGCAAAAGCATTGACTTTGGTGACAAAACCAGGGCTGGTAAAGGCGAGCATTAGAAGGATAAATAGAAGCGCAGCGATGGATGCTGCCCAGCGGTAACGCAGACGATAAACACGTTGTGGATTAAGGAAAGTCTGCATCAGCTCCACTCTGAGTTTACCAAAGAACTCTCCGTTATCCAATTGAGGGATTTTTATATTATTAAGCATATCTTCTATCATTTTCATGACCATTCTCCTGTTCCAGAATATTATTCAGTTTTTTTAAAGTTCGATGAACTTTAACTTTCAGGGCGCTCTCTTTCTTTCCAAAAATTTCCGAAAGCTCCTTGTAAGGCTTCTTTTCAAAATACTTGAGCGCAATCAGGTTCTGTTCGTAAGGTGCCAGTTGCGCCAGACACTTTTTCACGTATTCAAACTGGTAGGGGTATTCCATATTTTCCACGGGAACTTCGTTATGTTTTCCATAGGCGATTTTAAGCTCACGTTTTCGTTCGCGGAAATACTGGTTGATTTCACTAACAGCGATGCGGTATAACCAGGCTGAGAAAGAACTACGGTGGCTATCGAGGAAGCGAAATCTGTTTAAATTTTTCATCGCTTTAAAGAAGACATTGGAAACGATCTCGTTACGGACATCTTCATCAAAGGTCCTGTAATAAACGAACTTATTGATTTTAGGATAATAGAGGCGATAGAGCTCATCAAAAGCTTTAATATCACTCTTTGCCCTGTTAATTAACTCTCTTTCTTCCAAATTACACCACCTAACCAGTTCCTATTGTATAACGTCAACGGCGTTACCGGGTTACTTTTTTATTTAGCTTTTTTAAATAGCAGGGATAAACTGTCAAAAAAAACTGAAAATTTACTTGTATACCGGGTCTGTGAGCAGCAGTTGCCGGGGGAAGAAAGTTGAGAAAATTGTTTTTCTTTGACAATAATTCACAAAACATAAGATTAGGATTATAGTAATGGAAAGAGAGATTAACGGAGGCTATGTTGGAGAAGCATAAACTCAGGATACTTTTTGTGGAAGATGATGATTTAATGAGAGAGACCATCAGCAATATATTATCCAAGAGTGCCGATGAGGTGTTTTTGGCTGAAAATGGTCTGAAAGGCCTGGAATTATATAAAGAGCATAAACCTGAAATAGTAATTACAGATATCATGATGCCCGAAATGAATGGTCTGGAAATGATCCGCAAGATCAGGCAGGAAGGCATCCCGGTAAAAATAGCAGTTGTATCCGCTTATAGCGAGAAGGAGAATTTCCTGCGCTCTATTACTCTGGGAGTGAATAACTTCCTGATCAAACCTATTTCATATCGAGACCTTCTAAAAGTAATAGATGATTTTGCCAATGTCATCTTTATGGAAAAGAAAATAGAAGATGAAAGAAATCAGCGTTTTCAAGCTCAGGAAGAATTAAAGAAAGCGCATGTAGAGCTGGAATCCCGCGTTATTGAACGTACGCATGAACTGGCAGTAGCAAATCAGCAGTTACGCGAATTTCAGGAGACATTGCAGGATAAAATCGAGAAAAGCGTTGCTGAAATCCGTATGAAAGACCATATTATGATGCTGCAGAGTCGTCAGGCTGTGATGGGTGAAATGATCGGTCACATAGGGCATCAATGGCGGCAACCATTGAATACGATAGGGCTTCTAACCCAGTCAATGCTGTTTTCATTTCGTAACAATAATCTGACGGATGAAGTTTTTGATGAACGCGTTAGCAAGATTATGGAAATACTCGATCACATGTCCGTGACGATAGATGATTTCCGAGATTTTTTTAATCCCAACCGGGAAAAAACCACCTTTGAGGCAGACAGGATCATCCGTAAGACCATATCTTTTGTGGAAAATTCTTTTCAGAAACATAAGATCACACTGAGATACGAAAAAGAAGATGACTGCATCATTGAGGGTTTTGAAAATGAATATTCCCAGGTACTAATGAACCTTCTGATAAATGCCAAGGATGCCCTGGTTCATAATCGACAAGATAACCGAAAAATAGCTATACGGCTCAGTAGCCAGCTCGGACAAAGCTGCCTGGAAGTTGAAGATAATGCCGGAGGGATACCGGAAGAAATCCGTGAGAATATATTTCAGCCCTATTTCACAACCAAAAAGGATCATAAAGGCACAGGACTGGGGCTTTATATCTGCCGGACAATTGTGGAAAAAAATATGTCCGGTAAAATTGAAATCAGGAATACTAATACGGGTGTAATCTTCACCATAAGAATCTAAGATGGGAAATAGAATACTGATCGTGGAAGATGAAGTTCTGATTCGGGAAATGTTGAAAGAAATTTTCCTTGCCATTTTCCCGGAAGTTTATACTGCAGATAATGGTGAAAGCGGATTATTGCAATATAACAGGATTCATCCCGATCTAGTGATCACAGATATCAAAATGAGAAAAATGGATGGGCTTACTATGATTGATAAAATTAAGGAAATTAATGAAACTCAGAAATTTATTGTGATAACTGCCTATTCAGATGAAGAACACCAGCGTAGAGTGCGCAAACAGGGAATAGACCATCTACTGGTGAAACCAATTGACTGCCGCAATTTGATTGATATATCAAAAAATTTACTTAAAAATGTCTGAATTAAACAAAGTATTAATTATTGATGACGATATACTGACCAGTTCACTGGTAAGTGAAATACTGACTTCGGCTGGCTACAGTTGTGATATCTGTCACAATATCAATCAATTCAAGAAGTGTATTAAAACTCAGCAATATGACATTTTTATTGTTGATCTTCTCCTGGAGGGACTTGACGGGCTGGAAATAATCAAAAATTTACGGAAAGAGTTTCCCCGGACTGTCATACTGACCATAACAGGATTAAACGCTTCAGAGCATTTTCTGGAAGCGATGAAAGCAGGAGCTGATCATTTTTTTAACAAACCGATCAATGCCGAGAAACTGATTGAAAAACTGCGGGAACTGGAAAGCCACCTGGCAGGCAAGGAAGATAATTTTAATTTCAACGAAGTCATTCGAACTGCCTTCAATATTACCAGCAATCCGGTTTTTATCACAGATAACAAGGGTGATCTTTACTATGCAAATAAATATTTTCTGGAAATTTCCGGATTGTCAGAGGAAAGAATTACCCGTTTCAATCTTCATTCACTGCGTTTTGAAAATGCCATTGAGTTAAGTCAGTTGATTAATCAAAGAAATTATAAGCACCTTGATACGCGAGTTCTGGAATCACGCTTTTTACTCGAAAAAAGCCATGAAGTATGGTTTAATGTCATTATTATTCCGGTTAATATTGATCCTGTCACGGGAAAGTATTATTTAATATTTCAGCTTTTTGACATTACCCGAAAAAAGCAGATGGATAATTTTATCCTCAGCAATGAAGAAAAATTCCGTTCTTTTATCAGTTTATCTAATGACGGTATGGCCCTGATAAATGAAGATGGGCTTGTTATTGAATGGAACTACAGCATGACCAGGATCACAGGAGTAAATATAGAAAAAGTATATGGCGAGAAATTCTGGGATATACTGCAATGGGTAAAGATTGAATTTGACAATGAGACCCTGGATAAACGTCTGAAAGCCAATCTGAAATACGCCCTGAAGCGCGGTATGCGTGACGATCCCAGAAAGGAGAACGTCTGCCGTATTTTTCATAAAGACGGTCATGTCGTTTTTATCCAGTATTCTTCCTTTACAATCAAGGTTGATAATGGTTACCGACTGGGTATCGTAGTCCGTGATAACACTGCGACGATCTTATCACAAAGAAAAATTGCTGCCCAAAATGAAGAACTGAACCAGGCGTATATAAAAATGGAGAAACTGGCCCGCATCGATCCCCTGACCCAGATAGCCAATCGACGCGATATAGAATATCGTCTCGATTATGAAAAGGGGCGTGTGACACGTTATCATCATCCTCTGGCAATTGCCATTGGGGATATTGATGATTTCAAGCATTTTAATGATACTTATGGTCATGATATGGGGGATTTTGTCTTAATTGAAATTGCACGTCTGCTAAATAAAACGATCCGTGAGCAGGATATGATCGGCCGCTGGGGTGGCGAGGAATTTATTTTTGTATTCCCTGATACCGATATTGAAGGCGGGACAATCATCTGCAACCGTATCAGGGAGGAAATAGAACTGCACAAGTTCGAGTTTAAAGGAAAATCTGTTAAAGTAACTATCACGATAGGCCTGGCAGAATACCGCGGAAATGAAGAAATGGATGAAGTTATTAAAAGAGCCGATGTGTCTCTTTATAAAGGTAAAAAAAATGGAAAGAATCGTGTTGTCGCGAGCTAAAAGGAGTTGGCTTGATAAAAGAAGAATTGCTGGAAAAGGTTAGGAAAAACAATGTGAATCTGGTAAACAAACTCATCAAAATTGGCAAGTCACTTTCTCTGGAAAATGACATAAAAAAAATCTTTAATATTATACTTAATGAAGTTATGGAATTTACCAAAGCAGATCGTGGTATTATCTACATTACTTCCCCGGATGGGAAGGAATTGTATTACGAATTAGTGAAAACCGTTACCCAAAACCAGGAAATGGATGCCGAAACTGCCCGGGCAAACTGGGATACGATCAAACTGTTTTCTGAATCAGGTGAACTGATCATGAAATCACTGGCTACCTTCGTATTTCATACCGGATTTGAGGCTCATTTTGATGATATTTACGGTCAGGATTTCTTTCAGATCGATCTTACCCGCGAAATGGATAATAAAACCGGCTATCATTCGCATTCTATGGTCGCCATTCCCCTGGTTGATCATGAAGAGAAAGTGCTTGGTATCATTGAATTGACTAATAGTATTGATGATAAAGGCAGTATAGTAGCATTTACCGAAGAACATATAGATGTTCTGCTATCAGTTGCTTCCCAGGCAGCAATTACCCTTAGTAATAAGTTACTGATCAATAATCTGGAAAAAATGATCTTCGACTTTACTCAGGCTATCGCTTTAGCTATAGATATGAAATCAGTTGATTCCTATAAGCATGTACAGAATGTGGCAAGTCTAACTAATATTCTGGCCAAGGAAATCAACAGTGTGGATTATGGATCTTATGCTAAAACAAGGTTTTCCAGTGATGAACTGGAAGAAATTGCCATCTCTGGCTGGTTGCATGATCTAGGAAAAATAGCCACTTCCGAAAGACTATTGAATAAAAATACCAAGCTCCTGGCTAATTATGACCGCATCCACGTTCTTGACCTGAGATTTGAACTGCTGCAGCAGGTTATTGAAAATTTACTGCAGCTTAATAATCCTCTGGAAGATATCAATACTCTGAAGAATATCATTACAATTCTTCCTGCCTATAAGGAATTTCTGCTTAATGTCAATAATGGCAGCGAATTTCTTACCGATGAGCAGATCGTTACTCTGCAGAAAATTGCCGCTGTAAAAGTTACACATAAAGATAAAACCTACTACCTGCTGGATGATAATGAACTGGAAAACCTGCTCATCAGAAGGGGAACTTTGACTCCTGCCGAATACAGCACAATTCAGGAACACGCCAGTCTCACATTCCAGATCCTCAGCAATATTAATTTTCCTCAGAAATATAAGAATGTCCCCCGTATTGCTTCAATGCATCATGAACGTCTGAACGGTAAAGGTTACCCCCAGGGATTAAGTGAAGACCAGATACCTTTACAATCCCGGATACTTGCTATTGCCGATGTTTTTGACGCGTTAATGTCAAAAAGGAGTTATAAAAATGGCTATGGTTTACAAAAGTCATTGACTATTTTAGCAAATATGGCAAAAAATAACGAACTGGATAAAGATCTTCTGGATATTCTTATCAATAATGGTGTTTATCAGAAGTTTGCCGAGTTTTACGATGGAAAGGATGTGGAGCAAACTGACATTGAAACGATCAGGAAGATTTACAGGAACTGACTTCTCATAAAAGGAAAATATGATCCAGAAAAAGGAATATTATCTAAGCGAGATTCAGAGATTGCTGAAACGTGATCTTACAGATGACGAGATAAGAG
Source organism: Candidatus Cloacimonadota bacterium (assembly GCA_021736135.1). Taxonomy (GTDB): domain Bacteria; phylum Cloacimonadota; class Cloacimonadia; order Cloacimonadales; family TCS61; genus JAIPGO01. Next base: position 32,804 of record JAIPGO010000026.1, on the reverse strand, counting down.
CGTTGAATACAACGCTCGATAAAATTATTCGTCCTCCTTCTCCCAAGATCGTGGACCTGAATATTCCTTTTAGACTAATTAAACGATTTTACCTGCAAATCTATTTTGGTGAAGATAAACGTACAAAATCACGGAATAAGCGAGATGCTTTAGAAAAGAAACGTTTAGATGAGTATAAAGAAAGAAATGCAGAATATTACTTTATGCTCATGCCCCAGGAAATCAGAAACAACTTCGATTTTGAACAACGCCGTTGGATTCAGGATGTTCTGCAACGGTCTATAATGATCCCCACAAAAAAGATCTTAGAAAAAAATATCAGATTTAAACTCAAAAAAAGATATTATCTTACTATCTATCTTGGCTTTGACCGTCGTAAAGGTAGAAGACCGAGTAAAGATGGCTTGATGAATAAGTTGAGCTTCGCTGGTTCAGCAATGATTTATGCCATCGTAATCCTTTTTGTAGTGTTTTTTGCTAAAACAGTGTTAAATTATGATGTTTTCCAGGGGGGTCATGGAATAGATGTACTCCTGGAAAAATCTGGCTTGTTAAAATAATCAGGAGATGCTATATGCCATTTAAAAACAAACTTAAAGATGTAGATTATTTTTTTAATCAAATGGGACAGGGAATAATACATAGTCTAACGGAAGAGCAGGAACAGCAGATCAGGCTGGTTCTTGCCAAAGCCATTCGTATCCCGTCAAAGAAAATAATCGACCTTAATGTGCCTTTCTGGTTTTTTAAAAAATACTATATGCAGCTTTATCTTGGTGAAGACAAACGAAAAGGTAATCGAAAACCACAAAAGAACAAGGCATCGGAAAATATAATAGAACGTGATTACAGGTATTTTTTTTATACTTTGCCCAAGGAAGTAATCGACTCGCTGAATTTCGAGCAGAAAAGATCCATACAGGATATTTTGAAAAGATGCATTGTTGTGCCCACCAAGAAGATATATGAGTCAAATAATACTTTCCGCTTTTTTAAAAAGGATATGTATCTTTCATTCTTCCTGGGATACGACAAACGCAAGGGTCAACGCGCGGGTGCTTCCACAAAAATGTTCGGATTGAATATGGGTGTTCGCGGTTTCATTTATCTTATTGAATTAGCCATAGCAGTAGGTATTGTCTATGGTGTGATAAACCTAATTGGCAGTTTTATTCATTACAATCCTGCTGCTTCAGTTGGTGACGGCTCCCTGGATGATTTAATTGAAGAAAAGATCGGGGAACAACTGCAGGGAGGATATTCACTGCCAAATCCGCTGGAAATTATAGATTTCTACTGGTGGAATTACCTGCATCCTTTATTTTAAAATGAAAACCGCAGAATTCTTTCTGCTGTTTTCCGATAAATTCTATTTCTTTTGCCAGAAAGTTATCTGAACATTCTGGTACAGATAATTTCGGTTATTCAGGCGCATAAGCAATGCTTCATCCTGAGGAGTCTGCAATACCGCAAAACTGGATTGGAGTAAATCCCCTAAAGCAGATAGGGAATAATATGGTTCTCCATCTTTCCGGAATCCTCCTATCCGTTTTTCGGGTGCCGTATATTTCTCAACCCAGTTATATGCTGAAGATATTACCAGAATGCCTCCAGTATTCAGCCTGGCAGCAATCTCCTGCAGGAAATTTGCCGGATCATATAATTTATCCAGAATATTTTGAGCAATGATGAAATCGTAGTCTTTAAATTTTGCTGCCAGATTGGAAGCGTCTGCCTGCCAGAATTCTACTTTCTCAGCAGCTTCTGCCAATCCCAGCCCAGCTAATGACACTTCCCTGAAAGACCTCAGGTCACCCTCCTCACGAACCAGATATTTTGTCATTCCCTGAGTTTTCATTTTTTCAGCTACCTTTATCAACCGGGCGGTAAAATCAATTCCTGTTACTTTTTCAAAATATTCTGCCAGTTCAAAACATACTCTTCCCACACTGCAGCCGACGACTAAAGCTCGTTGTTTATTTGAGAATAAGGGCTGGCAGACTGATACCAGGCGTTTCGAAAAATTGCTTAATCCCAGATAATCACTGCCGTAATCCTGCTCGCAAAAAAGTATTATTTCTTCATCATCCTCATAGAATTCATTTTGCTGCACCACGGGTTGTTTTGAGATTACGTACCGAAATCCTGCATGCTGAAAAAAATGCCGGCGAAAAGCATAACGACTGTCACGTGTGGCTTCATTTCCTGTTGAAATCCAGGAACCACCCTTGATAACATTGTGTCTGCCATCAAAAGTGGGCGTGGAAAAATCGTCATAACAGGGATGCACTTTAAAACCGCGGTAACCGTTGATTGCAGTTTCTGTCCATTGCCAGACATTGCCAATTATATCATAAAATTCACCAAACCGGAATTTATCAACCGGACAGGGAGAACTGTAATGCTCCAGATTAATATTACCGGGAGCTGTCTCCCAATAAGGCTGATCTTCCTTTACATGCTCATCATAAAGAATATACCACTCTTCCTCTACCGGTAAGCGGACAGGTAAACCTGTTTGGGCCGCTTTCCAGTTACAAAAAGCCTTTGCTTCCAGATAATTTACTTCAACAGGCAAACTCCAGGGCAGCGGAATTTCTTCACTAACCAGCCTTAAATAGAAATTTCCATTCCTGATTACCCAGAATCTGGGATGCTGAACCTGAGCATAAGTTCGCCATTTCCAGCCTTCATCAGTCCACCAGCGAGAATCTCTATAACCTCCGGCATCAACAAATCCCCTGAACTCATAATTGCTAACCAGGTATTTTCCTGCCTGAAAATCAGCTACATCATACTCGCGCAGACCATATTCGTTATCCCAACCATAGAGTCCACTATCAACAGATTTACCCAGAGTTACTTTCCTACCTTTTACAGGCACAAATAAATTTTCTTTTAGCGGATTATCTTCGCGACAGATACTGCCGATCCCATTTGACTGAACTTTTTCCAGTGGCAACTGCCTGATAAGTACGGATGATGTTTCCAGATGTATCCGCTGATGTTCAATGCCCATCATGATGAGCCAGAAGGGACTCTCCCAGGTAACAGGCAGAGATAATTCCAACCGTGAAATCAATCTATCCACCAGATCCCGCACCTGGTTACGGTATTCTATTACTTCCGCTAGACGGGGCCAGTTATAATGCTGCTCATTAAGATCATCCCATGACATTTCATCCACTCCAACAGCAAACATGGACTCAAACTCAGGATTGATGCGCTGCGTTATCACTTTTGCCAGAATTAATTTATTGATATAAAAGGCTGCTGTATGACCAATATAGAAAATCAGCGGATGGCGGAGAGGATCTGCCCTTACGTAAAATACTTCTTCCTCCCGCAAAGAAGTATATAGCTGTTCATCAAGCGAAAAAGTTCTCTGAAAATACTCCCGGATTTCTGCTCGTTTCTCTGCCGGAGAACCAACATTTAAAACTATCGTTTTTGATATATGCTCCTTCATAATATTCCTCCAGTTTATTTGACCCACTATCATAATATAAGCATTATTTCCAAGTCCCAAATTATTTTCTGAAATAAAACAGCGGCAGAATTTTTCCTGCCGCTGCTGTTTCCCATTTATGTTGGATGCTTAGTCTCTCATTGCAATTGCTATATAGAGATAATTCCCTGTTTGAGTTTTAACATAAAGGAGCACAGTTTCGTCATTACTTTCCATAACCTGCTTACTTATACGCTTGAAATCTGCCAGATCCTTTATTTCCTGTGTATTAATCTCCTGAATGATATAACCTGGTTTCAGCACGCTACGGGAAGCACTGCTGTGATCTTCGATCTCGGTAATCACAACTCCACTGTCTTCCTTGATTTTATTTTTACTGGCAAAATCACCATCCACTTCCTCCACTTTCATTCCCAGCCAGCTTGCTTCTGAACTGTTATCCCGTAACATACCCGAATCGACTGGACGCTGCTCCAATTCAACATTCAAGGTTTTGCTTTTACCGTTTCGGATGATCTCTACGGGTAGTTTTTCACCTATCGGACTGTCAGCCACTTCTATGCGGAATTTGGATACATTCTCAATGGCTTTATTATTAAAACTCACGATCACATCACCCTTCTTCATCCCGGATTTATCTGCTGGAGTTCCATCCTCCACTTTCGCCACCAGAACTCCGGATATATCATCTAATGTCAGACTTTTGCTTAATTCCGGTGTTATCTCCTGCGGGATAATTCCCAGATAGCCCCGCACTACTTCACCATATTCCTGCAGATCCTGAATTACTTTTCGGGCAAGGTTTACCGGTATGGCAAAACCGATACCAACATTGCCCTGGTTTGGTGTGGAAATGGCAGCATTAACACCGATCACTTCCCCATCAATATTTACCAGAGGTCCTCCGCTGTTTCCTCTATTTATCGCTGCATCCGTTTGTATGTAATCCTGATATAAGGGACCCTCGTTGCCAAACTGGAAATTAGAGCGACCTGTGGCGGAGATCACTCCTACTGTTACTGTGCGGCTGAGTTCCTCTCCAAACGGATTGCCAATGGCAATTGCCCATTGACCCACTTCCAGATTGTCTGAGTCACCCAGTGGGGCTATGGTCACATAACTGTTTTTATCAATTTCAATCTTGATCACTGCCAGATCGGTATCTCCGTCCAGTCCCACTATTTCACCCAGGTAATCCTTTTTATCTTCTAAAGTTACGGTTATCTCGGCATTATCCTTTTTGCCGTTTTCCACCACATGGTTATTGGTGATAATAAAAACTTCATTACCTTCCCGTTTGAAGATAAATCCTGTTCCCATTGAAATAGCCTTTCTGCTTTGCGGCTGTTGTGGCACTGGCTGTCTGAAAAAGAAGCGGAAAAAATCATCATCAAATGGCATACCCTGAACCATATTCCCTGCTGACTCATATTCCACTTTGATATTTACTACAGAACCCCGGATATTCTTCACTACGTCCACAAAGGGATTCTTTTCACTTGCCACCAGTCCACTCGTCAAAAACACTATCAGTAATATTGCGATAATGCCATACATCTGCTTTTGCATATAAACACCTCCGATATTAAATAATATAAAAAAATATTACACTTACCGGATACCACCTCCGCACTTTTTCTAAATTTAACGCACAACTAATCGGAAGTTACAATTCTCGATTTTTTTTGCCAACAGGTGCAATATAGATTATCAGTTCCTCTTCCCCATCCAGCTGACAGAGTTTATCGGCTTCAACCTGATCATAAGCCGCTATGGCACAGGTACCACAGCCTATGGCTCCCGCTGTTAGATACAGATTCTGGCATACGTGCCCTGCATCAAGCAAAATCAGTTTCGTTGAGGCAACTGCATAACGCCATTCCATTCTGTAAGGTATCGCACTCCAGTAAAATACTACATTTGCCGTCGAACAGAAAACCTGACCTTTCACAGAACTAACGATCATCGAGCTGAATTCCTCCGGCAGATAAAGAAACAAAAGTTGATGTTCTTTGGGTAAATATCGATACATTCCCGGGGTGACTCCTTCCACATTGAGCACTGCCAGATATGTTTCCAGGGCATGTCGTGACCCGGCGGAAGGTACAAATCGTTTACTGGTGGCTTGATTGATCTCCTCCCGTATCCCCTGAGTACTCCAGAGAAGATAGGAAAGCTCCTCCAGACTCAGCGCATCCTTCAGATACTTCCTCACACTTACCCGCTCTCTGATCAGTTTACTAAGATCACCACTTTGCTGCCATTCCCAGTTCTCAGGTCTTGGTAAATTAATCACTATGCCATTTTCCGGAAACGGTTTACATACTGCAGGAGGTTTCACTCCCTGATTCTGATCTGTTTCCTTGAAATCATAGCTTCTCCACTCATTTGCATTTAATATGCTGCGGTCATTCTTCATATACGCTCCTTTTATAATATAAAAACAAGCAATCCTGAAACAGGATTGCTTGTCATTGATATATGTGCAATTAAAATTTAAATCTTATCCCGAAATCCGCACCATAACCCTTAGCTCCATTAAACACACCATCATAGCTGATGAAACCCATCAGAATCTCAAATGACTCTGTATCAAAACCAAAATCAAATTTATAACTGTCTATTTCTCCGACACCGTATGTTAAGCGCAAAGGTGTCCAGGATAATGGCCTGTAAGTACTGCTTAAAAAGAATCCGTCATTCCTGTAATCACAACTAAGGTATTTTGCCATAACCTGCACTTTTTCGAGAACCTTATACTCTGCACCGATCACCAAAGTCGGATTGATCTTCTCATCAGCACCATCCGGGTATGGTTCATCATCTATCTCATTTCCCTCATCTATTGGCTCATAATCTTCATTGAAAAGATCAAGATAATCAATATAATAATGAGTATAATGACCACGCACCAGTCCATCATAGTGAAAAGTGGAACCTATGTCATCAACTCCAAAATGAAACCAGCCCCCGGGCAGCTCCAGTTTCATACCCAATCCAAAACCCCAGCTTAATCCCGAGTTTATATCCTGCATATCAGGATCTGTGTAAATCACATCCAGATCATAACGGTAATACAGACTGTCCGCACAACTTACCAGTTCCTGAGTGCTTTCCAGAACCTTACCGTAACCGTTGGCATTATAAAAGTTTATGTTGCCGCCCAGATAGATGTTCATTTCCAGGCAATAATTCAGAATGTTTTCCAGTGTATAAACGAATCCGCTGGAATTCTTGTCGGCTAATCTTACACTGGGAATAAAGGAAAGATTTAATCCTCTCGGATATGTCCAGTTGAATTTTCCCTTGATAAAATTATAGAAATAGCTGTCAGAAATGGCACTCTGCATGTAACCCTCCTCCTCATTTCCATAAAGAGCCATCTCCAGAAATTCCTTATCAATATTTCCCAGATAACCTTTTGTATGATTATTTATAGAAAATTCCCAGTTGCGAAATCCTAAACCAAGCAGGTTCACGCGTCCATAACCGGAAAAACTTAAATCCGAACCCGCTAATTTAGCTTTCTCTCCATCCGTAAGTAAGTGTCCCTTTTCAAACATACTCAGATCAGACATCTTCAGGCTATTATTACTGAATCCTCCCCGGAAATCAAAGCCGGGAAGGATGATGTCTCCATAAGTTCTGTCGCCAATCGCTGCCGGATTTTCAGAAAAATATTCAAAATATCCAAAAACCTGTACTGTCATGAACACAAGTATGATAGTTAATATTATCTTATTCATCGTTCTACTCCTCTCCCGAAATCAGGTCATCCGATATGTTCACTTTTAATTTCACTTTAGCAGTCAGTTTAACTTCTCCTGATAGCGCCTGCTCCCCAGTGCTTACCAGTCTCAATCTGCTGCCTATATAGGATATATCTTCTAAAAGATAACCAAGGTCTTCCTGTTCTATTATTATGCTCATTTCCAGCGAATCGGCAATTCCTGTTTCTGCCAGCGCCGGTATGCTGATGATGTCAACTACTTCCATATCCGGATTGTCAAAGTTATATATCTCTTCTGCAATATGCTCCCGCGTATCCGATAATAGAATTTCTCCATTGACCATAGATCCGGTGGTATTTATATATGTCAATAGTATCTCTGCGCCCTGGAAAGCATCATAATATTGCTGCTCCAGCGCTATTTCCTCTTCTGCTATTTTTGACTCTCCATCTTCGGTGGGAATCACCCAGGCTTCCGAAGCTAATGCCAGCGTTGATTCCAGAGTCGTCTGTATGGTCATCATGTTTCCACTGTGATAGATTAGTTCCGTCTCTCCATCACCCGCTGTTATATTCACCAGAAGTTCTATCCGTTTTGGTAAAATCGACAATAATTCGTTGAGATTATGGGTCTCACTGTCAATTACTATAGCAAAACTGCTCTCCCCGGGAAGCGTTATAACCGGCAGATCACCTGTATTGTTATCGATGAGCTGGATCTCCTCCTCATTTTGACTGTAACCTCTCACATCAAGGACTAACTCACCAGGTATTTGAGAATCTCCCATATTAACATCAAAAGTGAGACTGCTTTCCCCGACAAAACAGAACTGCCCACCTTCTTCGATTTCCGGATAGTTTATATCAAGGGTAATCATCTGTTCAATTGGTTCCTGTTCCTGTGGTTTAATCAATCCTCTGATAAAATTAAACTCCATTTCAGACAGATTAACATCCACAATATAGGAATTGCTTTCTTCAATCTGCCGATAATCACCGTCTTCCGTACTATCTATAAATGCTGTGGAATAGATATCTATCGTTTCCAGTAGTTCGTCATTATTCCGTAATTCCGCTCCTCCCAAATAGATAACTGTATCCTTTACAGATTCCAGTCCCATTCCTCCGTTGCGTTCAACCGTAAAATTCGTGGTATAATATTCCGGCGAACCGGCAGGAAACAAACTCGGAATTTCTATGAGTACCCGCAGATCAATATCTAATTGATTTACCACGTGGATAGCCAGTTCATAATTCGGATCATTCAGCAATTCTGCTTCATACAAACTGTAATCCTCATCAAATTCCAGATACATTGTATCCATTATGGTCTGTTCCGCGATCATGGCATTTGCCGAACTCGCCGTCATGCCACTCTGAAAGTCAATTAATGTATAAAGCTCACTTAAATAGTCTATCGTAGTCGGCTCTCCATCAGTTCCCAGACTGCCTCCTGTCATCAAAAGGCTCATATCCTTGTATAATGTAACACCATAAAGATCTATATCTGTCGCAAAAGTCTCCCCAATCCCGATATTCCTGTCATTTAATATAATCTGCTCTATTACATCCAGAGTATCTCCTCCAGCAATGTGAACCAGACGCACCTTGTAAGGTGAACCGCCTTCGTAATTTCCCAGAATGACAATCATATTATTCGTGATCACAAGTTGCATACTTCCCTCTAATACTGTTACTGTCTCTATCTCCTCGATAGGATTCAAATCCTCTTGCACCTTCCCAAAATTAAACGGCAAAATCTCCGGAACACTAACGCCCTGATCTCCAAACTGCTCCCCTGAAGCATCAGCAAATTCCTGAAATGTATTGAGCCCGGATATCGTATTTACTTCAGGCAAGGCAATATCACCAATCTCAGATGTTTCCGTTTCCGTGATCACTTCCGTTGCCCCCATTTCTATTGCCTGTGTGTTATTTTCTTCCTGATAAATTCCAAGCACCGTATCTCCTGCTGCCGTCTCCACAAGCACTATGGCGCTGTCTTCTTCTGCCAGCTCTAGAATATCATAACTGTCATTAAGTACATAAAAATGCAACTCCGTTTCCCAGGTCGGAATACCTGGGTTACTCGGCAGCGAACATCCAGCTATAGCCAAAGTAATAGTCATAAATAAAATAATCTTTCGCATTTTTTACCTGTCCTTTTTTTTCATTCCATTACTAAACAAACATCCTCTAAAGATATTCTCTGTCAAATATATTATCTCTCCCTGCCCACTACTTTATTATTATTTATTATTGATTACTTCAGCTGTCACCTGAGATATCGCCTGCAGTTTTGATTTATCCTTTTCTTTTCCAACATCGAAAAAGGTCTTAATCATATCCCGTAATCTATAAAACTTGAAGACGAATCCTTCTACGTTCTGTGCCTTTTGGGTGTTCTTTACTTATGACTTTCCATAGCAGTGAAATTACTGAATCATAGAAGATAATCCCCTACTCTGCTATCAATTAGCTCAATTATATTTCAGAAACTGCTATAAGGTGGACACCGATGACATTTTGTTGTTATGGGTGTCTGCCTTATAGCAGTCTCATAGAATAATATTTTCCTGGCATCTCCCCGTTTTATTTTGATTTCATGACATAACTACCTGTGTTTTAGATTGTTTTTAGTGATAAATGTCATTATTAGAAATTCTGGTCCGAAGTAAAATTCCCGGCAGGAACCAGGTTGCCTTGAGAATCACTTTGGGAATCCGTAAAGATTCAGGAGACATTTCAAAAGTAGTGTACTAAGTAATCCTGAAGATGGCGACGACCTGTATGGATAAAATACGATCGATGATACGGCCAAGTAGAGAAAAGATTATCGCCCAATAAATTTCATTATTCATTGTTATCACCTCTGAGAATTTAGTTATACACTTTTTTTTCATAATCTTAGATATTTATAAGTTATTATAAATTAAGTGGAAAAGACTTATGGGTTTCAAACAGCTCTGCTAGATTAGCTAAATGATGCAAATTAGCTTGGAAAATTTACGTGAAAATCAGGAATTGGTGATCAAAATATCATAAGTTATCATCAGGGTGATCAGGAAGAAAAAATTAATATTGAATATATAAAGTAGAAAGTGATTGACAATAAAACTTAAATAACACAAATTAGGGTAGACTGGGTGTAGAAATAGGAAATTGTGTGAAATTGAAAAAAAACTAAACCTTATGGAGGTATAATGAGACGGCAAATCTTTATGATTTTGTTACTTACCCTGGCAGTATCAGTATTGCAGGCAGACCTGGCAGATGCAGGCTTTGTGATGAGTGATGTTGATCAGCTTGGGTTATCCCCTTTTGACTTTGTAATAAGCAGTAGTGAGTTAACACTTTTAGATCCGGCAATATCGTTCCAGTTTATCCTTAATTATGATGCAGGGTTATTTGCATACAACGGTTATGCAGCAGGTGACGCTCTGCCAGGAATGGTAGTGGTGAACGACCTGACACCCGGGGTTGTGAATGTGGCTTATGCAGGAGCAGAAGTACTGGAAGGTACATTAGAATTATTAACAGTTAATTTAACACCACTGGAACCATGCGAGACCCAGATGTCATTATCAGAAGCCAGATATAACAATACTGACATCTATAATATCGTGGGAGGTTCTGTGGTAATAACCGGCATACCGGAAGTGGGATTTGTTATAGAACCGACCCTTCATCAGGGTATGACTCCACTTGATGTGACAGTAACATCGACTGATATTTTACTGGAAGACGGTATAATCAGCTATCAATTCAGTTTCCATTACGATTCAGCTCTGCTGAGTTATGTGGATTACAGCTATGATGAATCTCTGGGTGGAATTCTGGTATTGAATCCCAACGCGCCAGGTTTGATCAATGTGGCTTATTCGGGGGCAGATGCCATAACCGGAATTAATGAGCTGTTGATCGTCACGTTACAACCGCTGGAATTTGGTTACAGCGAAGTTTATTTAACAGAGACTGTAATGAACATTTATCCGCTGGAAGATGAAGTATCATCAACAGTAACAGTATATCCTGATTGGGAGGATTTTACCATAACTGTAACCGGAGCAGATGTATTTACGGGTGACCAGTTTGAGAGTGATATTTTAACCTCCCTGATTATGCCGGAAAATGGGATCATCTCATTTCAGTTCATTTTAAATTATGATGCTGAACTGATGGAATATGCTGGTATAGCAGACAACAGATGGAGATTAGATGATTTTATAATCAATGCCACAGTCCCTGGTGTAATCCAGGCAGCTTATGCCAGTGCGGAACCGATCTATGGAGAGGGCTTGATAGTAGGATTTCTCTTCAATGCTATATCAGATGGAACAGATCAGATAGAATTAAGCGAATTTGTTTATAACAATGAATATATCACAAATCTTATCCCTGGAGACGTAACGATAACGAATCCGAATAATCCTCCAATAGCGGATGCTGGTGAGGATTTTGCCTTATTAGAGGGAGCTGAAGGAATGCTTGACGGAAGTGGTTCTTATGATCCGAACGATGATACGATCACCTATTTCTGGCAAGGAGATATTGAGCTTTCTGATCCTGCATCTGTTAATCCAACATTTACAGCCCCGGAAGTTGAGATGAATACTGATTATACGTTCACGCTGACCGTAAATGATGGTGAATTTGATAGTATAGATGAAGTAATTGTAACAGTAATAAATGTACCGAATCCGGCAGATGCAGTTATAACTGTTGAGAGCCAGGAAACAGCGCTGGGAGAAGAATTTGCAGCAGGTATTTACACAACTCCCCTGTCAGCAGATTTTGGCGTTATTTCATATCAGTATCTGCTGACTTATGATCCGGCAGTAATAACCTATACCGGATTCAGTGAAGGTGAAGGAATGCCGGAAGGGATTCTGGTAGTCAACGGAAATGAAGCCGGAGTAATTCAGGTTGCTTTTTCCAGCGCAGATCCGATCACAGCACCAATGGCACTGAATTATCTAAATTTCACAGCAGACGTGATTGGCGAAACAGACCTGGTTATCAGCGATTTCTATTATAATAACATTCCGGTAGTGAATCTGGAAGCCGGTTCAGTTATAGTTCGCGTTCCTTATTATTATGTGGGCGTTTATGCAGAAGACGTAGATGCAGACCTGGAAATGGAATTCACCTGTAATATAATGACGGAAGAATTACAGGCAGACTGGAATATTATTTCCTATCAATTCCATTTGTATTATGATCCGGCAATGCTTTCCTATGAAGGTTACGGCTTAGGTGACGTACCTCAGGGCGGCAGTCTTTTAGCTTACCAGGTAGAACCGGGACATTTATCAGTAGCCTTTGCAGATTATAATGCACTCAGCGGAGCCGGCAGTCTGGCGGGATTTAATTTCATACCATTACAACTGGGCTCAACTGAGATCATGCTTGATCAGTTCAAATATAACGCCGTCTATCTGCCAAATGTGGGTAATGGAATCATCAATATCGGGATACCCTATGCAGATGCCGTTATCACCGCGCCGGAGCTTGTTGTCGGTGGAGGTGAGACCTTTACAGTAGCCATAAATACATCTTATATCAACGCAGCCTGGAATGTGATCTCGTTCCAGTTTAACCTGGGATTTGATGCTGATATGCTTGAATATGTGGGCTACAGCAATGGTTCTATCATTAATTCCGGCAATCTATTAGCTTATGAGAATGCCACTGGTAATGTATCTATAGCTTTTGCAGACTTTATGCCAATATCAGGTGAAGGTTCATTGATCGAACTGGAATTTACAGCCGCATTGGAATTAGGTCAATCCGTGCTAAATATCTCAGACTTCAAATATAATTCATTATATCTGGAATACCTGGAAGACGGTCTTGTTACCATAATAGAGCCTTATACAGATGCCGTGATCACCTGCGCAGATGCCGAAACCCGTGAGGGATTGAATTTCTTCGTGGGCATCAGCACAACTGAAATCCAGGATAACTGGGGAGTAATATCCTTCCAGTTCAATGTTGGATATGATACGCAGTATGTGGATTATGTGGGATACGAAGCTGGAGATATGATAACATCCGGCAACCTGCTAGCTTTTGAAAATGCTGATGGCAATATAGCAGTAGCTTTTGCAGATTATATGTCCTTGAGTGGAGTTGGGGATTTGATTGTCTTGGAATTTACCGCCCTGCTGCAGGGTGAAACAGTTCTTGATCTTAATCAGTTCAAATATAATTCATTATATCTGGAGAATCTTGTAGATGGAAATGTATACATAGAAATTGGAGATTATCCTCCTATCGCAGATGCCGGAGCAGATCAGGTTGTTTACGAGGGTGATCTGGTTCAGCTTGATGGAACCGCATCTTATGATCCTGATGATTTCCTGCGTAACCGCAATGCTCCTGACTGGTCGGTAAATCCCCCTGATTTTGAATACAGTTGTTCTTTCTGGGGCACGATCAGCTATAATGGAGTCTATACAGATGATATAAATGACATCGTTGCTGTGTTTGTTGGAGATGAATGCCGCGGAATAGCCAGTCTTGAATACGAATCAGTTGTGGATTACACTGTTCAGTTTGGTTATATACTCTTTGGACCGATGGTTTATAGTGACCTTACGGGCGGTGAGACCCTTTCATTCAAGGTTTATGATACGAGCAGGGATATAGTGTATGATCTTGATCAAACCTATCCCTTCATTGCGGATAATGCAGTGGGTGGACCTATGGACCCCTACATATTCGATGTAACAGTAGAGCCAGGTGGTGATCTTGATTACTTATGGACAGCTCCTGCTGAAATAGTATTAGATGATCCAACATCACCTCTGCCAACCTTTACGGCACCTTGGGTAACAGAAAATACGGATTTTGTTATCGAATTGTTAGTATATGACGGAGCAGTCTGGTCGGAAGCAGATGCCGTGACAATAACCGTTCTTGATAATCCAGTCAGCAACCTGGTGGTAAGTGCACCAGTGCTGGAAACCGAAGAAGATATGGCAATCGATGTACCAATAACAACCACGATGCTGCAACCGGATATGACTATAATCTCTTACCAATTCAACCTTTTCTATGATCCGGCAGTATTGCAGTTTGATGGGTATACGGCTGGAGCAATTTCCACTAATATGCTGGTAGTTAATGAAGTTGAACCCGGAAACTTATCTGTTGCCTACGCTGATTTCACTCCGATAGTAGGAGCTGGAGAACTTCTGACTTTCCAGTTTATGGCATTAGAAGGTGGAGTGAGTCCTTTAGACATAGAAAATTTCAAATATAACAATGTGTATATAACCACCGTTGATGGACAGGTAACTGTAGAAGGCTACAATGACACTCCGATTTTCGATCTGCCGGATACTTTCTACTTTGATGAAGATACGGAACTTACGGTTGATTTCAGTCAGTTTATAATTGACCCGGATAATGATATGCATACGATTATTCCCCTTGGAGCCACAAACCTGAGCTTTGTTGTCAACGGGTATGATGTTACCATGTCAGCCCCAGAGAACTGGAATGGTTCTGAAATGATCACCTTTATAGTTAATGATGAATCAGGCCGGGCAGCAGCGATCGATATGGCAATCATTACTGTATTGCCGGTTAATGATCCTCCTGTTATTGATGTACCACCAGTGATGGTATTTGATGAAGATGGCGAAATGATCTTTGATATTGGCATGTATGCCAGTGACGTGGATGGAGACGAACTCGTCCTGACCGTAACAGGCAGTAATATGCTTAATGCAGACATTGTAGGACTTGTAGCCACGATCACAGGTTACGAAAACTGGAATGGTGAAGAAACATTGACTTTCATAGTTGATGACCAGCAAAGCAGGGCAACAGCCCAGGATGACTGTAATTTCATCGTATTGCCAATAAATGATCCACCAGTTATTGACGTACCTCCGATAATGTATTTTGATGAAGATACTGAGATGATCTTTGATATTGGAATGTATGCCAGTGACGTTGATGGTGATGAGCTGATCTTAACAGTAACAGGTATGTATATACTTACTGTGAACATTGAAGACCTTGTGGCAACAATTACTGCTCCGGAAAACTGGAGTGGAAATGAAGTGCTTACTTTCATCGTTGACGATCAGGTAAGCAGAGTAGTTGCAGAAGACGTCTGTGAGTTCGTTGTGGAACCGGTTAATGATGCACCGACTCTTAACCTGCCGGATTATGTCAGCTTTAATGAAGACGAATTTCTGAACTTTGACGTTGCACCTTGGGCAGATGACGTGGAAATGAACGTTTTGGATATCGTAAGCGTAGAATATACCGAGACTGGTCTGATTAATGTTTTCAGTGGTATGATGATAGATTTCAGCACTGAACTCAACTGGTATGGTGTTACGGAAGTAACCGTGACTATCACCGATAACGTAACACGTGACATGGTTTCAGATGTAATGACAATAGAAGTATTACCTGTTAATGATGCTCCGACTCTTGACCTGCCGGATTATGCCAGCTTTAATGAAGACGAATTTCTGAACTTTGACGTTGCACCTTGGGCAGATGACGTAGATTTTAATGCTCTGGATATAGTTAGCGTGGAATATGCCGCTTCAGGCCTGATTAACGTTTTCAGTGGTATGATGATAGATTTCAGCACTGAACTCAACTGGTATGGCGTTACGGAAATAACCGTGACTATTACCGATAACGTAACACGTGACATGGTTTCAGACGTAATGACAATAGAAGTATTGCCTGTTAATGATGCTCCGACTCTTGATCTGCCGGATTATGTCAGCTTTAATGAAGACGAATTTCTGAACTTTGATGTTGCACTTTGGGCAGATGATGTAGATTTGGATGTATTGGACATCGTAAGTGTGGAATATACCACTTCAGGTCTGATGAATGTTTTCAGCGGTATGATGATAGATTTCAGCGCTGAACTCAACTGGTATGGTGTTACGGAAGTAACCGTGACTATTACTGATAATGTAACCCGCGATATGATTTCAGATATGATGATAATAGAAGTATTGCCTGTGAATGATGTTCCAACTCTTGATCTGCCGGATTATGTAAGCTTCCATGAAGACGAATTTCTGAATTTTGATGTTGCACCTTGGGCAGATGACGTAGATTTTGATGTTCTTGACATTGTTAGTGTGGAATATGATCAGGAATTCCTATATAATGTAGTAACAGGAATGGGAATTGACTTCAGTGCTGCTGCAAACTGGTTTGGAGTTACGGAAGTTACTATTACAGTAACAGATAATGTCAGCAGACTTGTGGCAACAGATGTGATGACCGTGGAAGTATTGCCAGTCAATGATGATCCGGTAATAATCCTTCCTGATGAATTCATCTTTGATGAAGATGGGGAACTGGTAATTGATTTCACACCATATCTTTCTGATATCGATGCAGATGAACTGCTTCTGACAGTAGAAGAAGGCGTGAATGTATTTGCTGTAATTGAAGGTTTTATTGTAACATTTACAGTAGCTGAAGACTGGTATGGCAGCGAAGTAATCACTTTCTACATCAGTGACCAGCAGGGACGTGCCATAGCCTCAGATGATATCATCATTTTTGTGGAACCGGTAAACGATTCTCCTGTTATCGCTGGTTATTTACCTGTAGAAAACGTCATAACTCTTAATGATACAACAATGGTCGATTTCTCCATTGATTACTCAGATATAGAAGGTGGTTGCCTGATTTCCTGGTACATTAACGATCAATTATTACCCGGAATAAGTGGGACAAGCCTTCCGGTAACCTTTGACGAGAATGGTAATTTCACAGTCAAAGTTGAGCTTGCAGACGGGGAATTCAGTTTTGAAAACATCTGGACAATCAATGTCTGGATGGGACCTGATTGGGTGCCGGTAGTATATCCTTCAAGCACAATTGCTTATGGTCGAGTGTCAATTGACGGTTTACCAGCAAGTCCGCTTGATATGGTAGGCGCTTTTGTAGGAGACGAAATGCGAGGCTGGATAAATCCAGTCATCAATAATACTGATGGTTTGAGCTATGTGACTATCAATGTCCAAGGTGTTCAGGTCGAAGAGATAAATTTTATTCTCTATGATTATTCAGCTAATGACTATTACACATTATATGAGACATTTACGACCAATCCTGGTAATTCGATAGGAACACCCCCGAACTTCCTGGATCTATCTTTTGGCAGTGGTGAAGGACCAAACTGGTCACCCGTTATTTATACGAACAGCACAATAGTTTACTGTATAGTAACTATTGAAGGTTCACCGGCAGCATCCGGAGATAGAATAGGCGCATTTGTGGGACCTCAATGCCGTGCGGTTGCTGATGTCGTTGTTGTAAATCGTGAAACCGCTTATGCTACACTGGTTATTCAGGGAACGGTTCCTGAAATAGTTCACTTCAAGATATGGGATTCCAGCGAAGACATTATTTACAATGCTGCCACAACACTGGAAACCAGTCCCGGCAACGAAATAGGTTATCCACCAAATGAAATTCTCATCAATGGAACAACATCATCTAATATAACTCAGTCCATTAGTCTTGCTCAAGGCTGGAATCTGATGTCAATAAATGTATATCCGGAAAGTTATCTGGTAGCAGATTTATTTGCTGACCTGATTGATGCCGGAACTCTGCTTAAGGTAAAGAATATCTTCAATAGTTATGATCCAAACCTGCCGGCAGTCTACAATACTCTTAATGAATTTGAAGATGGCAGTGGTTATTATGTTAAAGTAAGTAGTGGAACCACATTTGAAGTAGAAGGAACGGCAGTAAATGTTCTGGATGCTGAGATAAGTTTAAACGCCGGCTGGAATCTTAAAGGATATCTGCCGCAATATGCACAGCCACTTGAAGACGCCTTGATCACGATCTGGGATACGCTTTTAAAAGTGAAAGATTCCTATGGCAGCTTTGATCCGGCATTACCACCACAATTTAATACTTTAACTACCATGAATCCTGGTTCCGGTTACTGGATCAAGATGTTCAGTGCAGCAACGCTGATCTATCCTCAAGGAACAGGTAGATATGTTGATAACAGAGTTGTATGCACGATCTGGGAACCCGTAATCTATCCGAACAGCACAATCACTTACGGACGTGCGTATCTGAATAATGTACCCGTCGAGGGATTCATTGCCGCATTTGTAGGAGATGAATGCCGTGCTGCAACAGCAGTTGATAACGGATATGTATCTCTGGTAATTAATGGACAGGAATCTGAAACAGCCAGCTTTAAGCTATACCAGGATGGTGTAATCTATGTAACCAACCTGGTAATAACAACCAGTCCCGGAGAAGATATTTCAGGCCTGCAGCTTTACTTCGAAACAGGTAATGTTCCTGCCACTACGCATCTTCTGGGTGCCTATCCAAATCCGTTCAATCCTGAGACCACGGTTCATTATGCCCTTGCTCAGGATGGAAAGGTCAATATCGAAGTATATAATCTTAAAGGTCAGCTCGTTGAAGTGCTGGTTAATACAATTCAAACTGCTGGAGAATATCAGCTGGTTTGGAATGCCAGTCATGAAACAAGTGGTATTTACTTCCTGCGCTTCTCAACAAACGGTGTTTCAGAAACACAAAAAGTGATTCTGATGAAATAGTTTTAGGTTGATAATACAAGAGCCGGGTAGTTAACTACCCGGCTCTTTTTTTATCATCGCTGAACTTAGATTATGGTATCTTTCAGATATTTAACGTCATCCTTTTCAGGATAGTCATATACGAAATGAGCTCCCCTTGATTCTTTTCTCATCAGAGCAGAACGGACGATCAGGGAAGCAACAATGGCAATATTTCTGGTTTCGATCACTTCTTTGCGCACCGGATTGTGGTGATAAAAATTATTAATCTCTTCATATATATTGTTTATACGGGAATTGGCATATTTGAGCAATCTTCGGGAACGCGTTATGCCAACATAACCCTGCATAATAGTATTCAGTATCTTCCGGTTGTGAGAAATGATCACCCATTCGTTTTCGTTGAATTCAGTTGTTTCCAGCCAGGGTAGAATTTCAGGGAATTCCACTTCATCATTAATGGTATGATGATGTGCGGCACGCCAGGAAATAACGAGCGCTTCCAGTAGAGAATTAGATGCCAACCGGTTTGCACCATGCAGTCCTGTGCAGGCAACTTCCCCGGCAGTATATAGATTCCGGATGTCTGTTTCTCCATCTATAGTTGTGATAATACCGCCGCAGAAATAATGAGCAGCTGGTACCACAGGTATGGGTGCCTGTGTAATATCCACTCCTCTCTGGGCACATTTCTTATATATATAGGGGAAATGCAGCTTTAGTTTCTCTGCCGGAATGTGCGTGGCATCAAGGTATAAGTGTTTGTCCCCGCTTTTTCGTAATTCAAAATCGATAGCCCTTGATACGATGTCTCTGGGTGCCAGACATCCCAGTGGATGATATTTATGCATAAAAGTATCGCCGTTTTTCAGTTTAAGTATGGCTCCTTCACCACGTACCGCTTCGGAAATCAGAAAGGGATTGCCTTCAGGATCATAAAAAGCAGTGGGATGGAACTGGACAAACTCCATATTCACAATTCTAGCTCCAGCCAGGTGCGCCATGGCATATCCGTCACCGGTGGCAATATCTGGATTTGTATTATAAGAATATGCCTGCGCTCCACCACCAGTTGCCAGCATTGTCTTTCTGGCACGGAAAATTTCTATTTCATTTGTCGTTATATCAAGGATGTAAGCACCCCAACAGGTGATGTTTGGAATAAAATGTTGAGCTTGAGAGATATGATGCTGAGTAATCAGGTCAATGGCGAGATGGTTTTCATAAATATCAATATTTTCATTCTTGCGGCAGGCTGCTATCAGGGCGGTCATAACTTCATGTCCGGTAGAATCTGCCGAATAGGCAACCCGTTTTTGCGAATGTCCACCTTCTCTGGTAAGTGATAGATTTTCCAGTCTGGGATCAAGATCCTTGTTTTCCAGAGTAAATTTCGTCCCGAGATCAATCAGATATTGAATGCGTGCGGGAGCTTCTTTCACAATCTGCCTGATAATTTCTTTTTTCCCAAGTTCACAACCGGCAACATATGTATCGTTTACATGCTCCTCAAAACTGTCTTTTATATCAAGCACAGCAGCAATCCCGCCCTGAGCGTAATCCGTGTTACAATCATATAGACTCTTTTTCGTAATAATAGCAACTTTACCCTTGGCAGCAGTTTCCAGAGCAAAAACAAGTCCTGCCAGGCCACTGCCGATCACCAGAAAATCATAATTTCTCATCGGTATTTCCCTCCTGCTTCAATTCGTAAACCATGGTCAGCGCATCATCAACGGGTTGGGAATAATAATTCCTGCGCAGATAAAGGGGCTGAAAACCGGATTTACGATACAAACTTATAGCAGATTGATTTCTGGAGCGTACTTCCAGAAATATTTTACGACAAGCCAATTGTCGCATTTTCTCTTTTAGAAAAGTTAGAAACCGGAATCCAAAACCATGATTCTGACGGCTTTCACTGATGGCTAAATTATAGAGCGAAAACTCATCAAGCACCAGTTCACCAATGAGATAGCCTATAATTTCTCCTGTCTCCGTTTCCATTACCCAGCTATATCCTTTTTGGCAGGATTCCAGAAGCATTGCTTCGCTCCAGGGAGCGCTGAAAAGTTCATTCTCCAGCACAGCAAGTTGCTTCAGGTCTGCTTCGCAAAATTCTCTAATACATATATTCATTAATAATACAGCTTCTGTCCGGGGTAAATAATGCAGGTGCCGTCACTTTTCTTTTTCAAATTATTGGTTTTCATCAGATGAGACGCCGAAACACCCAGATTACTGGCGATCTTGTTGATATAATCACCCTTTTTCACTACGTATTCGTTATTCTTCTCTTTGCCAAAGATACGAAGCTCCTGTCCTGGTTTGATGATATCGGAACTCAGTCCGTTAATCGATTTCAATTTACTGACTGAAGTATGGAACTTACGTGAAAGGTTATATAAATTATCTCCTTTCTTCACAGTATAAAACTCAAAATAGCCACTGTTCTTTTTCTGAAACTCCTGCTCTATTCTCGCAACGGTGGCTTCATCCGGTTCACTTTCCACCGGCAGGCAGATCACATATTTACCTGGAGGTAATACTACATCTAACACTGCGGAGTATTTCTCACGTGAACGACGGTAAGTTTTTATCCAGGGATTTAATTCCCAGACGCGGCTGACAAAAGTTCCCTGCGCCTGTGCCCATTCATCTATTTCGTAATAGCCGTTTATGGATAACTCCACGCAACGGATCTCTTCCTCGATCGGTATCTGAGTAAGGAATTTTTTATTGAATATTTCTTCTTCATTCTCGAATATCATCTTTAAAGCAACTGCTTTCCATACGTATCTGTCTGTTTCGTCAACTCCCATTATCAGATCTGAGAAAGTTTTTCCTCCCTGCTGCTTGATCACTTTTTCCACATTTCCTATTCCGGCATTATATCCACAAAAAGCCAGCAGCCAGTCATCCACATCCTTTCTTTTCAGATAATTATAATTAAATAGCAGATAACGGGCGGCAGCTTCCGTAGATAGAAATACATCACGTCTCTGATCGATGAATTCATCAACGATCATGCCATATTCCTTGGCAGTGGGTTTCATGAATTGCCAGATTCCCGTGGCTCCTACCGGCGACTGCGCCAGATAGCTTAATCTGCTCTCGGCAATTGCCAGGTATTTTGCATCCTGAGGTACTCCATACTGTGTAAAAACACTGTCAAAATAGGCAAAATATCTACCGCTGCGCGGGATGTAATTATATGCATCCTTCAATTCGGAATCATAAGCCTTTTTTAGTTTATTGGCCAAACGCTCATTGGTCAAGTCTAGCGTTACTCCAGCAAAAACTATGGAATCAGGTATCTGAAATCCCTGCTTAATGGCGATGCGCTGATCTGCTTCAATTAATGCCATTTGCAGTACTTCAATAAGGCTGTCCTGTATTCCAATATAGGCATTCAAGGAATCAAGTTCCGTCTGCTGCACTCGTACTATCTGCTTTAATGAATCTTCAGTGGCAGTTAATTGATTAATTTCATAACTATCTGCTTTATAGACAGTTCCATCTTGTCGATGGATTAGAACACCGCGGTCAAAAAGCTGCTGCTTATCGAAAATGGAACACCCCGTCAGCAACAATAACATCATTATAATAATGCTTATTTTATTCAATCTAAACTCCAATTAATCTAATTAAGATATACAATGCGGGGGCTGAAAACAACAGACTGTCGAATCTGTCAAGAATTCCACCATGTTCCTGCATCAAATGAGAACTGTCTTTGATCTTAAGGTCACGCTTAAGTAGTGATTCAAATAAATCACCAAACTGACCGCAAATACCCGACGATAGGGCAAACATCCAGATCAGCCCTAAAGGCAGGTTAAATAATTTTACCAGCAGATAGCTGCCAATGATCGAAAATACCAGTCCGCCAATGAATCCTTCCAGGGATTTTTTAGGGGAAACCGGAACTACGCCTTGATGCCTGCCGATTGAAATGCCGGTAAAATAGGCAAAAGTATCAGTGAGCCAGACCGTTAACAGCAGGCTTATCACAATTTCTCTGCCTGAGGCAAGCTGTCTTAATCCATAGACCATCGATAAGAATAATGAGACATAGAGTATGGAAAAAAGGCTGACAGCTATTTTCCTGATTGCTCCCTCACTTTGATTCCGAAAGATATATTCTCCTCCCAAAATTATAAATGTGAGAAATACGGCAGCTAAAATTATGCTCTCTTTCCCGGTTAATAGAGCCAGATATACTATTTCACCAAAGAGCAATTGCGTTACCGGCAGGTTCGTTCCCTTGTCCTGAAAATTCTTGCGGAACTCATACAGCATTCCGAAAATAAGTATCCCCAGGAATACCTGTAAAAAAATACCTCCGGCATAAAAGACCAGTAAGGTGACAGGTCCAAAGATCAGGCTGACTAATACTCGATTTAATAATTTGTTTTTCATTTTCTTTTCCCAAACCTGCGCTTGCGGTTTTGATAGTCTATGATCGCTTGAATAAACTCGGAGCGTGTAAAATCTGGCCACAGTGTTTCCGTAAACCAGAATTCCGCATATGTTGACTGCCAGATCAGGTAATTGGAAAGTCTTATCTCGCCACTGGTGCGGATTATCAGGTCAGGATCCGGCATTCCGGCAGTATAGAGATTATCCGAAATTGTATTTCCATCAATGTCGGCAATTGCCAGCTCCCCGCTGACAGCCGAAGCTGCGATTTTTTTAACTGCTTCCACCAGCTCCTGCCTGCCGCCGTAATTCATCGCCACGTTCAGAAAAAGTTCACTGTTTTCCCAGGACCGCCGGCAGTTTTCTTCCACTTTCTTTTCATATCCTTTTGGCAAGCGCTCTTTGCTGCCCAGAAAATGAATATTCACTCCGTTATTGGTTAGTTCATCAATCTCGTTGATCAAAGAATCAAGTATCAGTTTCAGCAGATAATTCACTTCATAATCACTGCGTCCCCAGTTTTCCGTGGAAAAGGCATATACCGTAAGGTATTTCAATCCGATTTCCCGTGCCGTCTCCACCATCTGCTTCACAACTTTCACTCCTGCTTTATGACCATTAACGCGTTTCATTTTGTGCGCCTGCGCCCAGCGCCCGTTGCCATCCATAATAATTGCTATATGCTGCGGCAGTTTTTCTTTATCCAGTTGCGGAATCAGGTCTTTATAATCGCTTTCCATTTCAATTCCTTTCTGCTAAAAATTTTAGAAAGGCATAGATAAACGGATTCAGATTACCATCCATCACGGAAGATGTATTACCCGTCTCATGCTCTGTACGATGGTCTTTCACCATCTGATAGGGATGAAAAACGTAGCTGCGTATCTGGTTCCCCCAACTTATATCTGTTTTGGTATTTTCCACTTTCTGCTGCTCCTTCTGACGTTCTTCAAGGTAATATTGATATAGTCTGGAGCGTAATACCTGCATTGCTGTTGACTTGTTCTTCATTTGGGAGCGTTCATTCTGGCAGGCAACCACAATATTTGTGGGTAAATGCGTAATACGCACCGCCGAATCTGTTGTGTTTACACCCTGTCCACCCTTTCCGCTGGCACGATATGTATCAATGCGCAGATCTACCGGATCGATATCAACTTCAATTGTTTCGTCTATCAAAGGGTAAACGAATACCGAAGCAAAAGACGTCTGCCGTTTTCCCTGGGCATTAAATGGTGAAATACGCACCAACCGGTGAATTCCGATCTCGGTTTTTAATAATCCATAAGCATAATCGCCTAGTATTTCTACGGTTACGCTCTTCAATCCGGCTTCATCACCCGGCTGATAATCAATGATCTCAAATTTCCGGTTATTAGTTTCCGCCCAGCGACGATACATCCGCAATAGCATATCCGCCCAGTCCTGGGATTCCGTGCCACCTGCCCCGGGATGAATTGCCATAACGGCACTGCAATGGTCGGATGACTCGCTCAAAAGCACCTGTATTTCGGCTTCATTTACGTAAGCACGGTTACTGGAAAGGCATTTCTCTGCTTCCTTCAGCAGCTCTTCGCTGAAATCCTCTTCCAACATAATCAGATATGTATCCAGATCATCCTTGATCGTACTGAGTTTCCTGATCTGTTCCTGCAGAAGCTTTTTTACGCTTATCTCTTTACTTACTTTCTGAGCCTTCGCCGGGTCACTCCAGAAATCCGGCGCATTCATCAGCTTTTCTAATTCGATAATTTCCTTTTCCAATTGTTCAAAGTCAAAGTAACCTCCTGATTGAGATTATCTGCTCTCCCAGTTCTTCAATCTGTTTTTCCAAATCGAATAATTCCATTTTTATCTCCTGATTTTTATTAAACGTTGCTTGCCGGCACGAAATAGCTTTTCACTTCTTCGTTAAAATAGCGGTCAGTCATAGTAGAAAGAAAATCCCTGACCTTTTCTTCGGCTGAATAGTTTTCACAATATTCCTCATTCTTATGGTTGAAAAAATGCCGGAATATTTTTGATTCTTTCCTCTGCGTTATAATGTCCTGCAGATATTCATCAAATAAGAGGATCATACTTTTGCGGATCACTTCCTTAGCTTTTTTCACATTCTCATTTGTATAAATCCTGGCATAATTGAATTTCTTCAGTTCCAGCAGGTAATGTGAAGTATCCTCATCAAAGGCTATGTAATCTTTGCCCAGGCTGTTCACGATCACGCTTTTCACCAGAGTGTCTATAATGCTACTGTTGCGGTCACCCAGGTATTCCACGCAATCTTTGGGTAATTCGGTTCGTTTTAAAATATTCAACCTGATGGCATCCTCAATATCCTGACCGATATATGCTATGGTATCAGATATTCTCACTACGCAGCCTTCCATGGTTGCCGGCATCCATTTCACGTTCTCCCCTAACTTTTTACGCGCTATATAATCTTTAAAATCTGCCTCTGTCTTTTCCCAGTCCGGTTTTAATATTGTATTATGCACTTCCCCGTCATGCGAAATTATTCCGTCACGCACTTGAAATGTAAGGTTCAAACCTCTGCCGTTGCGGCTGATGATGTCCACGATGCGTAGACTCTGAATATTATGATGAAAATGACCAAGTCCATGATTCTGGCAGCACTCGCTGAGCGCTACTTCCCCATCATGACCAAAAGGTGTATGTCCCAGATCATGCCCTAAAGCTATGGCCTCGATCAATTCCAGGTTCAAACCCAGAAACTTGCCGATTGTCCGGCTGATCTGAGATACGTAGGTGGTATGCAACCCGCGATTCGTCATCTCTTCATCTATCTGATTCGTAAAGGAAAAAACCTGCGTCTTTCCCTGGTAGCGCCGGTAAGCACCACTATACAAAATACTGTCACGATCCCGCGCAAATTCACTGCGTACGGACTGGTGCGCATGTATCACGGCTCTTCTCGCTGCCTCATCTTTGCAGGCATATTGTGAATAGTGCTGCTCATCTTCATCTATCTTGTTGCGAAAAATCTCTCTAAATCGCCTTAAATCCATTTTAGTTCTCCTCAGTTTCGGATACAACTTTCTTTTTGCGGTAGGTTATATATAAAGGTGAAAAACCTTCCCGCATTTTCTTTTCCTCAAAATAAGTTACTATATGCCCATGCCGCGGTATTTTACTCACACCTCCATAAACCGGCATAAAATCCCGACGCTCTGCCAGATGTTTCAATATCCAGTGCGCATATTCTTCATGATCCGTCTGGATTTCCAAAATTCCTCTCTGCTCCAGAAGCAGGGAAAGCATATCCAGAAAGGCATGATTGATCAATCTTCTTCTATGATGAGTTCTTTTAGGCCACGGGTCGGGCTGAATAATGAATATCTTTCTCAGCGATTTTGCCGGAAAATAACTTATCGTTTGTGCATCTATATAAATATCCAATAGCCGTACATTCCGGTGACGCTCCTCATCTAACTGGCGCAATATCAGGTCAAGCCGGTTACCTTTCATTTCCACGCCTACAAAATTGCACTGCCATTCCAGCAGCGATTGTTTCACCAGAAACTCCCCACGTCCGCAACCGATTTCCAGATATACCGGATTATTATTGCCAAACACTTCCCCAAAATTGATTTGCTCGCTTTCCTGATAGCATAACTGAAAGTAGGCCCGTTTTCGTTCTATCATTTCGGTCAGCTTTGTGCTCAGAATTTTTGACACTTTAAATATCCCCTTTCGGTTCCAGATGTATGGTCGCTTCGATCTGATAACGCTGCCTGAGCACTACTTCAATCTCCTCGATCAAATTATGACCCTTCGTTATTTCCCAGTTGCCGGGAACGAATACATGAAATGTCACTTCCGTATGCTGTCCGTAAACATGTTCATGAAAATGATGTGGCTGCAGATCTATTCCGCAGGATTCTGCCATTTCTTTGCAGACCGATTCCACCTGCACCACCACTTCTTCCTCAGATTTATTGCCCAGTAATTTATCTGCTGACTTCTGTAATACTTCAAATGCCGCAAACCCGATGATTACTGCCACTAAAACGCCCAGTAACGAATCTATCCACCAGAATTTAGCGCTTATCAGGATGCCTGCCAGTACAACAACTGATGACAGCGCATCGCTGCGATGATGTTTCCCGTCCGCTTCCAGACTCAATAGTTTATATTTCTTACCGTAACGCATCGCATATTGCGCTAATCCCTCTTTTAAAACTATCGATATGCAGGTTACTATTATGGCTGTTTTGCCGAATGTGGCGGATTCATGGATGCTGAAACGATGAACTGCTTCCCGCAGAAATTCAAAACTCACCACGCCCAGAAGCACACCAATGATCAGGGAGGCGATCAATTCCGCTCTGCCATGCCCGTATGGATGATTACGATCTGCCGGCTTAATAGATATCCTGGCACTGATCAATACAATTATGGATGTAATGGAATCACTTAGTGTATGCCACGCATCCGCGATCATTGCCACTGAATTACTCATTACTCCTGCCCAGTATTTCAAGATAAATAACAGCAGATTCACTATTACCGAAACCCAACCTTCCTGTTTTGCCGCCTGATTTCTATTCATCTTTTCTCCATGTATATAATCTATAAGCCAATTAGTCTTTATTAATAATACCCCATTATGGTCAATAAAAAATCAATACTGAATATTGCAACGTAGATCAAACTTTCCAGTTTGATCAAAAAAAACCTTAACTCAGGAGTATTAAGCTACGTCTCTTTCCTGCGTCCTCTGTGTCCGCTTTGTCTCCTGAGTCCGCTGTTGATATAATCTTCTATTTTACATGATCAGCCGGTGTCTGGATTGAGAAAACTGCGTTTTCTCACATTAACACTGTTAATGTACTCCATAAAGCAACCGCGGATTAAAAGGATTTTACGGATAAATACAAAAAACATGAAAATTTAAACATCTTAAAGAAAGTTCACCTTTTCTTCAATCCGCTTTATCCTCTTAATCCGCAGTTGATCTAATCTTCATCTCAAGATCAGCAGTTTATTCGCTCCTAAAACCTGATCATCCACTGATAATGTATAGAAATATACTCCTGAAGAAACCGTTTTCCCGCTATCATTCCGGCAATCCCAGACTATGGAATAGGCTTCACCTCGCTGAGTTTCGGATGTTGCAAGTCCTGCAATGCGTGCCAGTCCGCTGAGACTTTGCGTCAGTTGAATTGACTTAACTTTCTGACCTCTAAGATTATAGATATTTATTATGGGATTAATGACTGGGATTTCCGGCAAAGTAAATTCCAGAAAGACTATACCTCTTTCATTTTTAAGATAAACCGGATTAGGATAATTTCTAATCATCCATTGTCCAATATCAATTATCAATTCTTCCTCGTTTTCCACGTCCGGATTCCATTCATAACATCCCATATCGATAATACCATTCCAGACACGTTGATTTCCGGCCAGATCAATAGATGGAATATGAAGTCCCAGTGTATCTGGGGTTCCCGCATCAATGCAGGGTGAATTTTCGCTAAGTTGATAATAATCCGGCATACCTTCATTTATATATGGATCATCTTCTCCATAAAATTCCGGAAAATAATGCCAGAGATTATCTTCTGCAATTACATAGTCCCAATTAGAAGCAATGTACATCCCGCCACCGAGAAGATTATTTTTCAACACTACTTCACAAGGCACAAAATTAATTTCATTATTCATATATAACTGATCAAAAATCTCCAGATTATAAAATATATTATTATAAAATTCTACCAGTCCGGAAGTGAGAAAAAACCTGTGGAAACTCTGATTATTTGCAAATGTACAATTACTTATATAAACCGGCTGAAAGTGGTTTTCCATAGAGATCAAGCTATTATTTACTGACGTCTGATGGAGTTCATTATTTATTACCAGCACATTAGAAAATTCCAGTGTGTTTTCTGCAGCAATTTCATTGTCATTCAAATACCGGAACAATTTACCTTCATGTGAAAAGAAATTTGAAATTATTGAATTCCTGAATCTGGCATCAGAATAATTTAGTACAAAACCAAGATCGGATGAATCATTATGCGTTATTGAGAGATTGTTAGCTATTATATTATTAAACGTGATACTGCTTAAGAGGTCAATAAAACAGATTAAATCATAATATGCACTTTCAGTGTTTTGAATAACAACATTTTCGATAATAACATTTTCGCTTGTGTGCGTAGTAAGTCCACAGAAATCATTGCAAATACAATTTTCAATAATAAAATTATTATATCGGATATCTCTTGATCCCCAGCAGGCTATTGCGCCATAAACTCCTGAATAACGGCAATCTATGATTTTAATATCGGATAGGTATATGTTTTTTTGATAATAGATCGAAAATATTGAATTTAATAATTCACCATCCAGAATAGTATTCTCAATATCTTCTCCCTGCATTTTTATATCCGATTTCACTGCACATGGATATATCTGACCGTTTTCAGAATTGGAGTATGTTCCTTCAGCAAGATGAATCGTTTTGGGATTAAGACTATCAGATTCAATGATCTGTAAAGCATATACTATCGATTTCAGGGGGGTACCGGGATTCGTACCTGAAAAACTGTCATCACCCCAGGGTGCTACATAGATGTCCTGATTTACAGTTGAGAAAAAGCTGTTTTGACATTCAATGATAACATCAGGTGAATTTTGCTCTGCTATATAAAAATAATCTGGTTCGCTGCAGATCATACTTCCCGTTTCCAGGTATAATTCTACGATTTCAGGATTCTCATTAAAAAAGATATCCATGCCAGTTGAAGAAATATTATTATAAATACTGCATTGATCACTGTTGTCCAGATTTGCAGCAGCAGCATTTACATATAATCCTCCCCCACAGATCATTGCCTGGTTCTGATAAATATCAACATTCCTGATAAGACAATTCGCAGCCTGAGATACAGCTACTCCTCCTCCCCACGTAGAAAAGCAATTTCTTACCGTGCAATTCGATAAAGTAACATTACTCTCAAGTTTAATGTATATACCACCACCGGCAAACCAGGAATAGTCATCCCAGAAAACGCTTAAACCATTTTCGTTATTGATCAGAGTAAAACCATTGACTCTTGCTGTTTCACCATTCTCGATTATTAGGCAGCTTCCTTGATAATTTCCATCAATGATAGTGGAATCGATGTAAGTCTGTAATGGTTCCTGTATGTAAAGACTTGTCAGTGTAATATTGTGTCCATTCAGATTGATATTCTCATAATATCTTCCCGGATGAACTAATACAGTATCCCCTGTTGCAGAAGCATTGATGGCTTCCTGGATGATCTGATACTCATAATTGCCAGCAATATCAACTTCCAGGATATCACAGCACAGCATTATTGGAATGCATAATACAATAAAGAAAAAAGCTAAAACTCTCATAATCTTCATTCCTTCATTTTAGTCCTGCCGTCCCGTTAGAGACATCAGGTTATTATACAATTACTTTACTTGTCCTGATTTATCATTCATATTTCAAAATTATTTCAAAAGGATCATCCGATCTCTGATAAATTCATTTCCGGCTTTCATCACGCTGAAATAAATTCCGCTGGATACTGGTTTATTTGCCTTATCATTACCGTCCCAACTTACATGGTAAATTCCCGGTTCTCGTTGCTCATTCACCAAACATTTAACCAGTTGACCTCTGATATTATATATACTGAGTTCAACATCTCCAGCTTCGACTATCGCATATTCAATCACCGTACTGGGATTAAACGGATTGGGATAATTTTCAATTTTCCATTTTCCATTTTCAATTACACATTCTCTCCGAGCATTGCTCCCCGGAAGTCCATAAATCGTCGCCGTATTGCCAAGAATGTTATTAGAGGCATTATTGATCAGGATTTCGTTTTGTCCATCTCCATTAACATCCCCTGTATTGCACATGAATAAGTGCACCAGCCCTTCCGGATATGGCAGCAGAATATCAGATTCATAATCACTGCCTGGTCCTCCATAATATACTTTAATAGTATCCTGGTAAGGATTCCAGGATAGAATGTCTGTAAACTGGTCTCCATTTACATCAACTGACATTATATGGCTGGGATCCTCAAGATTATTCTGCTCGCATATTAATTCACCTTCTTGATCAATATAATAACTTCCCAATAATCCGTTAGCTCCGATACCGATTATTACTTCCTCTATGTTGTCACCATTATGATCACCTGCCATTATACAAAATTCTCCCGCCAGGCATTCTTCAATTAATATATGATCACAAACTGTATCCATTTCGGAGCCACCCAGATACAATTCATATCTAACCGGACCTTCTATACTTTCATATCTGCTCACAATCAGATCGTCATATCCGTCTCCATTAAGATCACAAACTGCTCTATATTTCCCAAGTTCATCTCCGTAATTGCCTGTTAGCTGAAAATCCGGTTCGGTATCAAATTCCTCTCCTCCAGAAATAATCTGGATACGTCCATTCCCGAAAGGTGTTGATCCGATTGTCCAAATCAACAGGTCATCATAACCATCTCCATTAAAATCATATCCTCCATTATATCCCTGTGCACCAAAACCATAGTCTTCTCCCTCCAGGATGAATTCAGGCTCAAGATCAATAATATCTCCACCCAGGCAGATATGGATTTCTCCCGGATCATTCCAGTCATTAATGATCGTAAAAACCATATCCATATATCCGTCCCCGTTCAGATCACCTCCCCAGGTAATGCCACCACTGCCAAATGGTACTTCTATCGTGAAATTACTGGTTGTATTAAGATCAGCAGCTCCCATAAAAAACTGAAAACTATAGGTTGCTTCTGGATTCCAGTGGATGTAATCATCATAACCGTCATTATTCAGATCACTTCCACCCCGGTTATAATTCTGACATCGGAATGACAAACCCCATTGATTTTCCCAGGTACTAATTGCTTCCAGTTCATCCTGACCGGATAATTGAGATATTACACTTATAATTAGTAAGATAAATAATATAACTTCTTTTTTCACTATCACCTCCAGTTAATACACAGCCCAAATCGAATTTCCATTTAATTTATAAAATAATTTTTTTTTATCACAATAATATTTCTGTCAATAACAATTTAATTGAAATTTCGCATCCCCCCGAAATTTTTAAATATCTCGCCTTTTGTGAAGTTTCATTTCTCTGAAAGGGATATATTCGTATAGCGTAAGGTTGGCTCGGTACTCCGAGACTACCTTATGAATGATGCATATACCCCCACCCCATCGGCGCGCAGCGCCGATGGGGTGGGGGAGGGGCTCATTTTTTACATAAGGTAGCACCTTCTGTGCAACCTTACGCTATACAAATATATCCCGTACCGGGAATTATAAGAAATGAATCCTAAATATTACTTTATAAAATAAGAAGTTACCACAAATCATGAATAATAAAACGGGGGGATGCCAGCAATTTAATTGAAATAACCACTAAGTGCACGAGACTGTTCCCTTTCAGGCACTCCTTTTCAATAACTTATGCTGAATAATATCAATAATAATGCACAATTATTGTTTTCTGGCAATTTCAGTTCAAGTTAGTACACTTATAAGTATCTATTATAAAGTCACTTATCACTGTTTTCGTTTT